>NZ_JBWKFL010000007.1:0-154864 GCF_056434305.1 Streptomyces sp. NPDC044061
GTGCCAGTTGTTCTGCCAAGGGCATGGCTGGTTGGCTACGTTCGGGAGGGATAACCGCTGAAAGCATCTAAGCGGGAAGCCTGCTTCGAGATGAGGACTCCCACCCACTTGATGGGGTAAGGCTCCCAGTAGACGACTGGGTTGATAGGCCGGATCTGGAAGCCAGGTAACTGGTGGAGGTGACCGGTACTAATAGGCCGAGGGCTTGTCCATTGATGCTCGCGTCCACTGTGTTAGTTCTGAGGCAACGACCGTTGCCGGCTTTTGAGTAGAACGCATAACAGAAGAGTGTGCTTGTTCGCTCGAAACCATTAGGGTTTCGGTGGTCATAGCGTGAGGGAAACGCCCGGTTACATTTCGAACCCGGAAGCTAAGCCTCACAGCGCCGATGGTACTGCAGGGGGGACCCTGTGGGAGAGTAGGACGCCGCCGAACAATCTTTGGGAAGGACCCCTGGTCACCAGCGTTCAGCTGGGACCAGGGGTCCTTTTGTTTTTACAATGCTTGCGGTACCGAAGACAGGAGTCACCATGTCCACCAACTCTCCCGACGACCGACCGGAGCGCGACCAGCGGCGACGGGACAGTGGTGACCGCGGTGATCGTGGCGGCTACCGCAGTGACCGTGGCGACCGCGGTGGCTTCCGCCGGGACAACGACCGTCGCGACGACCGCGGTTACGGCCGTCGCGACGACCGCGGTGGTTACGCCGGCCGGCGTGATGACCGCCGTGACGACCGGCGTGACGACCGTGACCGTGGCGACCGCGGTGGCTTCCGTCGTGACGACCGTCGTGATGACCGGCGGGACGACAGCCGTGGTGGTGGCTACCGCCGTGAGGGCGACCGGGGTTCGCGCCCGGCGTACCAGCGCGACGACCGCGACCGTGGGGAGCGTGGCGGCTTCCGTCGCGACGACCGCGGTGGCGAGCGTGGCTACCGGCGCGACGACCGCCGCGACGACCGCCGCGACGACCGCCGTGACGACCGCGGTGGCGACCGCGGTGGCGACCGTCCCTCGTACCGTCGCGACGACGACCGGGGCAGCTACGGCCGTCGCGACGACCGCGGTGGTTACGCCGGCCGGCGTGATGACCGCCGTGACGACCGGCGTGACGACCGTGACCGTGGCGACCGCGGTGGCTTCCGTCGTGACGACCGTCGTGATGACCGGCGGGACGACAGCCGTGGTGGTGGCTACCGCCGTGAGGGCGACCGGGGTTCGCGCCCGGCGTACCAGCGCGACGACCGCGACCGTGGGGAGCGTGGCGGCTTCCGTCGCGACGACCGCGGTGGCGAGCGTGGCTACCGGCGCGACGACCGCCGCGACGACCGCCGCGACGACCGCCGTGACGACCGCGGTGGCGACCGCGGTGGCGACCGTCCCTCGTACCGTCGCGACGACGACCGGGGCAGCTACGGCCGTCGCGACGACCGCGGTGGTTACGCCGGCCGGCGTGATGACCGCCGTGACGACCGGCGTGACGACCGTGACCGTGGCGACCGCCGTGGCGAGGACCGCGGTGGCTTCCGGGGCCGTGACGACCGGGGCGACCGCGGTGGCTTCCGCGGACGCGACGACCGCGGTGCCCGTGGGCCCCGAAGGGACGACCGTGGCGGTCGGCCCGGCGGTTACCGGGGGCGTGACGGACGGGACGACCGTCGGGACGACCGCCGGGGCGGTGGCCGCTTCCGCGACGAGCGCGACCGGGACCGTGAGCCGATCAAGCGGCTGCCGATCCCGGAGGACGTCACCGGCGACGAGATCGACAAGGACGTCCGGCAGGAGCTGCAGAGCCTGCCCAAGACGCTCGCCGAGGACGTCGCCAAGAACCTGGTGATGGTCGCGCGGCTCATCGACGAGGACCCGGAGGGTGCCTACGGCTACTCCAAGGTGGCCCTGCGCCTGGCGTCCCGTGTGGCCGCCGTGCGCGAGGCCGCCGGGTTCGCCGCGTACGCCAACCAGAAGTACAGCGAGGCCCTGGCCGAGTTCCGGGCCGCGCGACGCATGACCGGCACCGTGGACCTGTGGCCGGTGATGGCCGACTGCGAGCGCGGGCTCGGCCGGCCGGAGAAGGCGCTGGACATGGCCGGTGCCCCCGATGTGCACAAGCTGGACAAGGCCGGTCAGGTCGAGATGCGGCTCGTCGCCGCAGGTGCCCGGCGCGACATGGGCCAGCTGGACGCTGCCATCGTGACCCTGCAGAGCCCGGAGCTGGCGTCGAACTCCATCCAGCCGTGGACCGCTCGCCTGCGTTACGCCTACGCCGACGCCCTGCTGTCCGTCGGCCGGGAGAACGAGGCGCGGGAGTGGTTCGCGA
Organism: Streptomyces sp. NPDC044061; assembly: GCF_056434305.1. Taxonomy (NCBI): domain Bacteria; kingdom Bacillati; phylum Actinomycetota; class Actinomycetes; order Kitasatosporales; family Streptomycetaceae; genus Streptomyces; species Streptomyces sp. NPDC044061. The sequence continues at coordinate 2,320 of NZ_JBWKFL010000007.1, forward strand.
AGGCCGTGGAGGCGGACCGGGACGGCAGCACGGACGCCTCCGACCGGCTCGCCGAGCTGGACGGCGTGGAGTTCGTCGACGCTCTCGACGAGGGCGAGAGCGAGCACGAGGGCGGCGACCAGCCTGAGGCCGCGAAGGAGTCGGAGGGCGGGCGCGAGCAGAGTGCCGACGCCAAGGACGCCTCCGCGCAGGACGACGACGAGGACTGACCCGTACGGGTGACAACATGACGAAGGGCGGGATCCCCGGGGGGCCCGCCCTTTCGCATGCGCCGGGTCAGACCTCCAGCGCCCGCAGCACCAGTCCCGACGCCGGCTTCGGGCCGAACGAAGTCGACTTGCGGGGCATCGTCACGCCTTGGCGGGCCAGGTCGCGTACGACCTCCTCGTGGACGGGGTGCATCAGCACCGCCGTACTGCCGTCGCGCTCGGCCTTCTCGACCGTGGCCGCCGCGTCGTGGATGTAGGCGATGTGGGCCGGGGAGTCCTCGGGGATGTGCCAGACGTGGTCGAGGAGCGTGGCGTGCAGGACGGTGGCGTCCAGGGAGCGCCAGGCGGCCGGGCGGTCCGCGGGGACGGTGCGGGCCAGCAGGTCCTGGTCCGGGCGGTCGATGAGATGGAAGGTGCCGCCGCCGGCCAGCAGGAAGGCATTGCCCTCGACTGCCGCGTCCGCCAGCGCCCCCAGGGCCTCGGGCAGTGGTTTGTCGAGCCGGCGTAGCCGGAACAGGCCCTCCAGCGTGGCCAGCGCGTCGGTGACCGCGAAGCCGTGCAGCAGGCGGTGGATGGCGCGGACGCGCAGCGGGTAGCGGGAGGTGTCGACCAGCAGGACCAGGCCGTGGTCCCAGGGGCTGGGGGAGGGGTGCTCGGCGCGCAACCGCCGGTAGGTGGCCCAGCGGTGGTGGCCGTCGGCGATGAGGGCCTGGTGGTGGGCCAGGTCGGACTGGATCCGGCTCACGTCGGCGGGGTCGGTGACCGCCCACAGGCGGTGCTGGAAGCCGTCCTCGGTGGTCGTGGCCAGCAGCGGGGGCCGCTCCACGGTGTGCTCGACGACTTCGGCCGCCGTGCCGTTGCCGTGGTACGTCAGCAGGAGGGGTTCGAGGTTCGCCCGGGTGGCCCGCATCAGGGCCGCGCGGTCGGCGACCACCGGGGGCATGACGTCCTCGTGCGGGAGCACCACGCCCTCCGAGGGCTCCGACACGCGCAGGGCGCCGATGACGCCGCGCTGGAGCATGCCGTTGCCGTCCCGCTGCTCGTACACGTACAGGGCGGGGTCCGGGTCGGCGGTCAGGACGCCCTCGGCGAGCCAGCGGCGCAGGGTGTCGGCCGCCTGTTCGGTGCGGGCGCTGGGCGTGCCGGCCTGGGGGAGGATCAGGCGGACGATGTTGTAAGGGTCCGCCGACTGGAGGTGGTGCAGGCCGTCGGGGCGGACCACGACGTCGTAGGGAGGGGAGGTGACGGCGGCCAGGCTGCCGACCCGGTCGGGGTCGTAACGAAGGCCACGGAACGGGGTGAGTTCCAGGCCTCGGCGCGCCGTTGCTTCCGAGTGACCTGCAGTGTTCATCCCGGCATCGTACGTGTGTCAGTGCCATGCGGGATGATCGGGGAAACACGGTCGAACGAGGAGCGATGTGGAATGAGCCAGAGCGTCAGGACGAGGCCCGAGGGCAGTGGGCAGCCCCTGAGCGAGGCGTACGACACGGCGCTGCTCGATCTGGACGGGGTGGTGTACGCGGGCGGGAAGGCGATCGTGTACGCCGTCGACTCGCTGGCACACGCCCGTTCGGGTGGCATGCATCTGGCCTACGTCACCAACAACGCGCTGCGGACGCCGGACGCCGTGGCGGAGCACCTGACGGAGCTGGGGATACCGACGCGGGCGGACGACGTCATCACGTCGGCGCAGGCGGTCGCGCGGCTGATCAGCGAGCAGGTGCCGGCCGGCGCGCGGGTGCTGGTGATCGGTGGTGAGGGGCTGCGGGTGGCGCTGCGCGAGCGCGGCCTGACGCCGGTGGAGTCGGCGGACGACGATCCGGCGGCCGTGGTGCAGGGGTACGGCGGTCTCGATCTGCCGTGGGGGCGGTTCGCGGAGGCGTCGTACGCCGTGGCCCGGGGGGTGCCGTGGTTCGCGTCCAACACCGATCTGACGATCCCCAGCGGGCGGGGGATCGCGCCGGGCAACGGGGCGGCCGTGGAGGTCGTGCGGATCGCGACGGGCGCGGAGCCACAGGTGGCGGGCAAGCCGCTGCCGCCCATGCACCGGGAGACCGTCCTGCGCACGGGCGCGAAGCGGCCGTTGGTGGTCGGGGACCGGCTGGACACCGACATCGAGGGCGCGTTCAACGGCGAGGTGGACTCGCTGCTGGTGCTGACCGGCGTCACGGACGGCCCGCAGCTGCTCGCCGCGCCGCCGCGGCACCGGCCGACCTACGTGGACGCCGATCTGCGCGGGCTGCTCACCGGCCAGCCGCAAGTCACCGAGGAGGGTGACGGTTTCCGCTGCGGGGGCTGGCTCGCGACCGCCGGCGCGGACCGGCTGGAGCTGGAGGGTGAGGGAGAGGCCCTGGACGGGCTGCGGGCGCTGTGCGCGGCGGCCTGGACGGCGGCGGGGGACGGTTCCTGTGAGCTGGAGGTGGGCAAGGCGCTGGCCAGACTCGGGCTCTGACGGGCGGAGAGGCCCCGCACGGGGACCGGGGATCGAGATCGTATGCGAGGGTAGGCTAACCTAACCTCGTGTTGGTCGACAGTCCTCCGGAACAGCGCGCGGAGACCGCCCCCGCGCCTCCAACCCGCCGGGCGGCGAGGGCCCTTGGGCTCCTCCTCTCCGTCGCGGTCCTGGTGCTCGTCGCTCTGGCGAGCATCGCGATCGGGGCCAAGGCGCTCTCGCCGGACCAGGTCTGGCACGGCCTGTTCCACGACACGGGGACGTACGGCGACGTCGTCGTCGACGAACGGCTCTCGCGTACCGTCCTCGGTCTGCTGGCCGGTGCCGCGCTCGGTCTGTCCGGGGCGGTGCTGCAGGCGCTCACCCGCAATCCGCTGGCCGATCCCGGGCTGCTCGGCATCAACGCCGGCGCCTCGGCCGCCGTGGTCACCGCCATCACCTACTTCGGCGTCACCAGCCTCACCGGTTATGTGTGGTTCGCCTTCGGCGGTGCGGCGGCGGTCGGCGCGCTGGTGTGGTTCCTCGGCGGTAGCCGGGGTGCCACCCCGGTGCGGCTGGCACTCGCCGGTACGGCGATCAGCGCCGCGCTGTACGGCTATCTGCAGGCCGTGATGATCACGGACGACGCGGCGCTGGGCAGGATGCGCTTCTGGACGGTGGGTTCACTCGGCTCGGCCACGGACTCGACCATCGTGCAGGTGCTGCCGTTCCTCGCGGTCGGCACCGTCCTCGCGCTCGCCCTGGCCCGGCCGCTGAACGCCGTGGCGATGGGCGACGACACCGCCCGGGCCCTCGGCGCCCACCTGGGCCGCACCCGGGCCCTGGCCATGCTGGCCGCGACCGTGCTGTGCGGTGCCGCGACGGCCGCTTGTGGCCCGATCGTCTTCGTCGGCCTGATGGTCCCGCACATGGTGCGCTCCTTCACCGGCCCCGACCTGCGCTGGATCCTGCCGTACGCGGCGGTCCTGTCGCCCGTGCTGCTGCTCGGCGCCGACGTCGTCGGCCGCGTCGTCGCCCGCCCCTCGGAACTCCAGGTCGGCATCGTCACCGCGATCATCGGGGGACCTGTCTTCATCTTTCTCGTACGACGGCGGAGGACGGCCCAGCTGTGAAGACACTCTCCCGGAGCCGCGTCGTACGCACTCCAGGCGGGCACTCCCTGCGCCTGGACGTCCGCGCGCTGGTCGTCGTCGCCCTGCTGCTGGCCGCGGCGCTCGCCGCGGGCGTGGCACTGATCGGCACCGGGGACGCGAAGATCCCGGCCGCCGACGTCATCAGGGCGCTGGCCGGCGACGGCACCGCGTACCAGGACTTCATCGTCAACGAGTTGCGGCTGCCGCGGGTGCTGGTCGGCCTGCTGGTCGGCGCCTCGCTCGGCCTCGGCGGCGCCCTGTTCCAGGCCGTCTCCCGCAATCCGCTGGGCAGTCCGGACGTGCTCGGCCTCTCGCAGGGCTCGACGGCGGGCGCGCTGGTCGTGATCGTGCTGCTGTCCGGCGACGCCACACAGGTCACGGTCGGCGCGCTGATCGGCGGCCTGCTGACCGGACTCGCCATCTATCTGCTCGCCTGGAAGCAGGGCCTGCACGGCTACCGGCTCGTCCTGGTCGGCATCGGCGTCTCCGCGATCATGACGGCCGTCAACGGCTATCTGCTCACCAAGGCCGACCTGGTCGACGCGGCCCGCGCCGTCGTGTGGATGACGGGGTCCCTCAACGGCCGTGACTGGCAACAGGTCTGGCCGCTGCTCTGGCTGTGCGCCCTCCTCGTACCGCTCGTCCTCGCCAACGCGCGGGGCCTGAGGATGATGGAGATGGGCGACGACGTGGCGAACGCCCTCGGCGTGCGCGTGCAGCGCGTACGGCTGGTCCTGATGGTCTGCGCCGTGCTGCTCGTCGCGGCCGCCACCGCCGCCGCCGGGCCCGTCAGCTTCGTGGCGCTCACCGCGCCGCAGCTCGCCCGGCGCCTGACCCGCTCGCCCGGGCCCAACCTCGTGCCCTCCCTCTGCATGGGCGCCACCCTGCTGGTCACCGCCGACTGGGCCTCGCAGCGCGTCTTCGGCGCCGACCAGCTGCCCGTGGGCGTGGTCACCGGTGTCCTCGGCGGCGCCTACCTGCTGTGGCTGCTGGTCGCCGAGCGCAGGGCGGGCCGGATATGACTGCCGGCAGCGCGACGAACAACCGAAGGAGCCCCGTGAACCGCCTGTCCGCCGAGAACGTCACCCTCGCCTACGACCAGCGCGTCATCGCCGAGGAGCTGTCGGTGGAGATCCCCGACAACTCCTTCACGGTGATCGTCGGCCCGAACGCCTGCGGCAAGTCGACGCTGCTGCGGGCGCTGTCCCGGATGCTGAAGCCGAGCCAGGGCCGGGTGCTGCTCGACGGCCAGGTCATCCAGTCCATGCCGGCGAAGAGGGTCGCCCGCACCCTGGGCCTGCTGCCGCAGTCGTCCATCGCGCCCGACGGCATCACCGTCGGCGACCTGGTCGGCCGCGGCCGCTACCCGCACCAGGGCATCCTGCGGCAGTGGTCGGCCGAGGACGAGCGGGTCGTGCGGGAGTCCATGGCGCAGACCGGCGTCGCCGAACTCGCCGACCGGTACGTGGACGAGCTGTCCGGTGGCCAGCGCCAGCGGGTGTGGATCGCGATGGCGCTCGCCCAGCAGACCCCGCTGCTGCTCCTGGACGAGCCGACCACCTACCTGGACATCCAGCACCAGATCGACGTCCTCGACCTGTGCGCGGAGCTGCACGAGACCCAGGGCCGCACCCTGGTCGCCGTCCTCCACGACCTCAACCACGCCGCCCGGTACGCCACCCACCTGATCGCCCTGCGCGGCGGCGAGGTGATCGCCGAGGGCGCGCCGAAGGACATCGTCACGGCCGAGCTGGTGGAGGAGGTCTTCGGGCTGCGCTGTCAGATCATCGACGACCCGGAGACCGGGACCCCGTTGGTCGTCCCGGCCGCGCGCAGGGCGCGGCTCACAGCAGCCTCCTGAGCCGGAACAGGTCCAGCAGGCTCGCGTCCAGCTTCACCCGGCCCTTGCCCCAGGCGGTCGCGAAGTTCAGCTCACCGTCCACCAGGGCCACCAGGTCGTCGCCGGCCAGGGCGAGCCTGATCTGCGCCTTCTCGCGCGGCGGTCCAGGGTGGGTGCCGTCGATCTCGATCCGGCCGCCGGTCATCCGGCCCGTGAAGGTGACGTCCAGGTCCGTGATGTGGCAGCTCACCGAGCGGTCCAGGGCGGCGGCCGCCCGGACGTCGCCCTCGGCGCCCTGCATGTTGTCCGAGAGCTTCCCCAGCGCGGTGCGGCACTCCTCGATCGTGGCCATCGCCACCGACGTTACCCCAGCCGTTCGGGGTAGCGTCTGGGCATGAGCGAGTCCGTGTCCGAGGAAGAGGTCGTCACCGAGGCCGATCCCGAGCCCCACTACGACCCCGCCGCCCCGGCCCCCCTGAACGTCCCGCGCACCGCCACCGGCAACGCCGAGGTCGACGCCCAGCTGGAGCGGCTGGCCGACGCCGACCACCTCGCCGCCGACGGGCACCTCGAGGTGTACGAGGATGTACACCGGGGGCTGCGCGACGCGCTCACCGCGCTCGACGCCCGCCCGGGACCTCCGGCGCCCCCTCCGCCTCACCACCCGGCGTCACCGGCGCCGTACCAGAGCAGGAGCTGAACCGAACGTGGCAGGAGTCGCACGCCGCCGTCTGGACGCGGAGCTGGTCCGCCGGAAGCTCGCGCGCTCGCGCGAGCATGCCGGCCAGCTGATCGCCGCCGGGCGGGTCACCATCGGCAAGACCGTGGCGACCAAGTCGGCCACGCAGGTGGAGACGGCGGCGGCGATCGTGGTGCAGAGCGACGACAGCGACCCGGACTACGTCTCCCGGGGCGGCCACAAGCTCGCCGGCGCGCTGGAGGTCTTCGTACCGCTGGGGCTCGTCGTCGAGGGCCGGCGCGCGCTGGACGCCGGCGCGTCGACGGGTGGCTTCACCGACGTCCTGCTGCGTGCGGGCGCGGCGCACGTGGTCGCCGTGGACGTCGGATACGGCCAACTCGCCTGGTCTCTCCAAAACGATGAACGCGTCACCGTCAAGGACCGTACGAACGTACGCGAGTTGACGCTCGAGGCGATCGATGGGGAACCTGTGGATCTTGTCGTGGGTGATCTGTCCTTCATCCCGCTCGGACTGGTGCTGCCCGCCCTGAAGCGGTGCGTGCGACCGGACGCCGACCTGGTGATGATGGTCAAGCCGCAGTTCGAGGTGGGGAAGGAGCGGCTCGGCAGCGGGGGTGTCGTACGGAGTCCGCAGCTGCGGGCGGAGGCCGTGCGCGGGGTGGCCGAGAAGGCGTGGGAGCTGGGGCTCGGGGTGCGTGGGGTCACCGCCAGTCCGCTGCCCGGCCCCTCGGGCAATGTCGAGTACTTTCTCTGGCTGCGGTCCGGCGCCCCCGAACTGGACCCGGCCGATGTCGACCGAGCAGTGGCGGAGGGGCCGCGTTGACACAGAACCGAGCGCGTACTGTTTTCCTGCTCGCCCACACCGGGCGGCCCGCGGCGATCCGCAGTGCGGAGCTGGTGGTCAAGGGGCTGCTGCTGTCCGGCATCGGGGTGCGGGTGCTGGAGGAGGAGGCGCGCGACCTGCCGCTGCCCGACGAGGTGGAGCTGGTCAAGGAGGCGACTCCGCAGTGCCTCGACGGCTGCGAGCTGCTGATCGTGCTCGGCGGCGACGGCACGCTGCTGCGCGGGGCGGAGTTCGCCCGGGCGTCCGGAGTGCCGATGCTCGGCGTCAACCTCGGACGGGTGGGGTTTCTCGCGGAGGCCGAGCGGGACGACCTCGATCGGGTGGTCGACCGGGTGGTGGCGCGGTCGTACGAGGTCGAGGAGCGGATGACCGTCGACGTCGTCGTGCACCGCAACGGGGACATCGTGCACACGGACTGGGCGCTGAACGAGGCGGCCGTGCAGAAGGCGGGCGCCGAGAAGCTTCTGGAAGTCGTGCTGGAGATCGACGGCCGGCCGGTGACCGGGTTCGGGTGCGACGGGATCGTCCTGTCCACGCCCACCGGGTCCACGGCGTACGCGTTCTCGGCCGGGGGGCCTGTGGTGTGGCCCGAGGTGGAGGCACTGTTGATGGTGCCGATCTCCGCGCATGCGCTGTTCGCGAAGCCCCTGGTCACCTCGCCGGACTCGGTCCTCGCCGTGGAGGTGCTGCCGCACATCCCGCCCGGGGTGCTGTGGTGCGACGGGCGGCGGACCGTCGAATTGCCGCCGGGGGCGCGGGTGGAGGTGCGGCGGGGGGCGGTGCCGGTGCGCCTGGCCCGGCTGCATCACGCCTCGTTCACCGATCGGCTGGTGGCCAAGTTCGCACTGCCCGTCTCCGGGTGGCGGGGCGCGCCTCACTGACCACTCTCCGGAGTGACATGGGCGGGCCATGTGCGCTCCCCGCCCTGGACCTCGTATGGTCTGTTCCGTGTTGGAGGAGATGCGGATACGGTCGCTCGGGGTCATCGACGATGCCGTCGTCGAGTTGTCGCCCGGGTTCACCGCCGTCACCGGTGAGACGGGTGCGGGCAAGACCATGGTTGTCACCAGCCTGGGGCTGCTGCTCGGTGGGCGCGCGGACCCGGCGCTCGTGCGGATCGGGGCCGGGAAGGCGGTCGTGGAGGGGCGCATCGCCGTCCCCGCGGACGCCACCGCCGTCGTACGCGCCGAGGAGGCCGGGGCCGAGCTGGACGACGGGGCCCTGCTGATCAGCCGTACCGTTTCCGCCGAGGGCCGCTCGCGGGCGCACCTGGGCGGGCGCAGCGTGCCCGTGGGGCTGCTCGCCGAGCTGGCGGACGACCTGGTGGCGGTGCACGGGCAGACCGACCAGCAGGGACTGCTGAAGCTGTCCCGGCAGCGGCAGGCCCTGGACCGGTACGCCGGCGATGCCGTCGCCGTGCCGCTCGCCAAGTACACGGAGGCCTACCGGCGGCTGCGGGCCGCCTCCGCCGAGCTGGAGGAGATCGTCACGCGCGCGCGTGAGCGCGCCCAGGAAGCCGACATGCTCCGGTACGGGCTCGAGGAGATCTCGGCCGTGGAGCCGCGGGCCGGGGAGGACGTGGAGCTGGCCGAGGAGGCGGAGCGGCTGGGGCACGCCGAGGCGCTCTCGTCCGCCGCGACCGCCGCGCACGCCGCTCTCGCGGGCAATCCCGAGGACCCCGAGGGGATCGACGCCTCCACCCTGGTCGCGGGCGCCCACCGGGCCCTGGAGGCCGTCCGCTCGCACGATCCCGCGCTCGCCTCGCTCGCCGACCGGATCGGTGAGATCGGGATCCTGCTCGGTGACGTGGCCGGTGAGCTCGCGGGATACGCCGACGACCTGGACGCCGACCCGCTGCGGCTGGCCGCCGTGGAGGAGCGCAGGGCCGCCCTGACCGCGTTGACGCGCAAGTACGGCGAGGACGTGAACACCGTCCTCGCCTGGGCCGAGCAGAGCGCCGCACGGCTCACCGAGCTGGACGGCGACGACGAGCGGATCGGCGAGCTGACCGCCGAGCGGGACGCGCTGCGCACGGAACTGGGCGGGCTGGCCCAGGCGTTGACGGACGCGCGGACGGAGGCCGCCGAGCGGTTCGCGGCCGCGGTCACCGCCGAACTGGCCTCGCTCGCGATGCCCCACGCGCGCGTGTCCTTCGACATCCGGCAGACCGAGGACCCGGAGGGCGTCGAGGTCGGCGGGCGCACGGTCGCGTACGGGCCCTCGGGCGTGGACGAGGTCGAACTGCTGCTCGCCCCGCACCCGGGCGCGCCGCCGCGGCCCATCGCCAAGGGCGCCTCCGGCGGTGAGCTGTCCCGCGTGATGCTGGCCGTGGAGGTCGTCTTCGCGGGCACCGACCCCGTGCCGACCTATCTGTTCGACGAGGTCGACGCCGGTGTCGGCGGCAAGGCGGCGGTGGAGATCGGCCGGCGCCTGGCCAAGCTCGCCAGGACCGCCCAGGTCGTCGTCGTCACCCACCTGCCCCAGGTGGCCGCCTTCGCCGACCGGCAGCTGCTGGTCGAGAAGACCAACGACGGCTCGGTCACCCGGTCCGGCGTGAAGGTCCTGGAGGGCGAGGAGCGGGTCCGCGAGCTGTCGCGGATGCTGGCCGGGCAGGAGGATTCCGAGACGGCCCGGGCGCACGCGGAGGAACTGCTGGCCACGGCCCGCGCGGATCTGTGACGCCGGCGGCGGGCCGGGGCACCCCAAAGCTCGGCTCGTTCCTGCTGTCCGCCGGGCTCACCCGGGCCGGCCAGGCGCTCCTGAGCGCCGGCCCGCCGCGCGGACGCGAGCGCTGGCAGCGGAGGAACTACGCCGGGCGGACCGTCGGGCTGTACGCCGGACCCGCCTCTGCGCCGGCCACGGCGGCCGCCGCGGCCCGGGTCCACCCCGGCGCCGGGCTCGCGGTGCCGGCCGCCGGGGCCTGCGGGGCGTACGACGGCGTCGCCGGGGATCACCGGCGCGGGTTCCGGGCGCATCTGGGCGCTGCGGGACGGCGAAGTCACCAGTGGGGCCGTCAAGTCGTTCGGGAACTGCGCCGCCGGGCCGGTGGCCGGCTCCCTGCTGAAGGAGCGGCCGGTCGACAAGGCGTCGGCGGGTGTCGCCATCGCCGGCGCCGCGCACTTCGTGAACCCGGTCGACGTACGGCCGGGGCGCGCGGCCGGTGCGGTGCTCGTGCTCGGGGCGCCCGGACTGCTGCGGAGGGGACCGGGCGGTGAACTGACCGCGGCAGCCCTGGGCGGTGCCGCGGCCGTCCTGCCCGACGACCTCGGGGAGCGCGTGATGATCGGTGGCGCGGGGGCGCACGCCCTGGGAGCGGCGCTCGGGGCCGCGGTGGTCGCGTGCAACAGGCGCGCGGGGCTGCCGGCGTACCCCGCCGCGGTGATGGCGGCCGCGGTGTACGGTGACCGGGTGAGCGCCTGGGCTCGGCTGCGCTGAGCCTCTGACCTCCCGGTACGGGCACTCGGGCGGTTGAGGCGAGCCGGAGTTGCCCTCACCCGTGTGGGTGACGTGCTCCGGCGCACTGCTCCGGCCCGCCGCGCTGTGCGCCTCCCCGGATTTCCCGGAACCGCCGTACGGCCTGGCATGCTTGGCGAAGAAGCCAGGGAGGGCGGCGGTGTGAACGCCGGGCGGGCGGCGGGTCGAGCGCAGGGCGGGCGGCGGGTTGAACGCGGTCCGTGCGGGAGGCGCGCGGTACGTCCTTCCGCCCTTGCCCGCCCGCTACCTTCGGTACGTTTCTTCGTGACCGCCCGCGCCGAGTCAGGAGCCCCGGCCCCGTGAGCCCCGTGAGCAGCAACGCACCGCACGGCCAGTCGCCGCTGCGCACCGTGCAGGTGCTGGGCGGAGGCAACGCCGGCAGCAGCGCGCACGTACGCTCCCTGGCCGAGGGGCTCGTCGCCCGGGGCGTGCGGGTCACGGTGTGCGCCCCCGTCGAGGCCGATCACGCCTACGACTTCACCGGTACCGGCGCGGACCACGTGCACGTGCCGCGCAGCAGCGACCCGGCGTCCGTGGCCGCGCTGAGGGCGGCCTGCGCCGACGCCGACCTGGTGCACGCGCACGGGCTGCACGCCTCCTTCCGCGCCGTGCTCGCGCTCAGCGGGCGGCGCACCCCGCTGGTGGTCACCTGGCACAACCGGGCCCGGGCGGAGGGGGCGCGGGCGCATCTGCTGCGGCTGCTGGAGCGGCGCGTGGTGCGGACGGCCGCCGTGGTGCTCGGCACCACCTCCGACCTGGTGGACCGGGCGCGCCGGACGGGCGCGCGGGACGCCCGGCTCGCGGCCGTGCCCCTGCCCGGGCGGCGCCGGCCCGTCGACCGGGACGACCCCGACCGGCTGCGGCCCAAGATGCGTGCCGAACTCGGCGCCACCGGACGACCGTTGCTCATGGCGGTGGGCTCCCTCGACCGGCAGCGCGGCTACGACGTGCTGCTCGACGCGGCCCGGACCTGGCGGGACCTCGACCCCGTACCGCTGGTCGTCGTCGCGGGGGAGGGGCCGCTGCGGCCGGAACTGCAGCGGCGGATCGAGGACGAGGAGCTGCCGGTGCGGCTCGTCGGGCGGCGCGAGGACATGCCCGAGCTGCTCACGGCGGCCGACCTGGCGCTGCTCACCAGCAGTTGGGAGTCGCGGTCCGTCCTCGCCCAGGAGGCGCTGCACGCGGGTGTACCGCTCGTCGCGACGCGCGTCGGCGGCATTCCCGACCTCGTGGGCGACGCGGCCGACCTCGTCCCGTACGGCGACGCGGAGGCGCTCGCGGACGCCGTCGTACGGCTGCTCGCGGATCCGGAGCGGCGGGAGCAGCTGCGGGAGCGGGGCGCGCGGCAGGCGGCGACCTGGCCGACGGAGGACGAGACCGTCGCCCAAGTGCTCAGCGTCTATGACGAGTTGACCCAGCCGACGCCGCTGGCCTAGCCCTGTCCGAAAGAAGGGCCCTGGGCCCCGTCTAGGGCACGTGCCGGCGGGCCCGCAGGGCGAGGCTCAACGCCAGTACCGTTTGCGGGTCGTCGAGGTCGGTGCCCAGCAACTCGCCTATGCGGGCGAGGCGGTTGTAGAGGGTCTGACGGTTGAGGTGCAGCTCGCGGGCCGTCTCCGCCTTGCGGCCCGCGTGCGCGAGATACGTCTCCAAAGTGGGCAGCAGCGGCGGCTTGGAGCGGTGGTCGTGGTCGCGCAGCGGCCCGATCGCGCGGTCCACGAAGGCCGCCAGGTCCGGGTGGTCGCGCAGCCGCCACAGCAGCAGGTCGATGTCGAGACGGCGGGCGTCGTACCAGGGCCGGTCGGTCAGGCCCTGTGCCGCCGTCGCCGTCTCCGCCGCGTGCCGCAGCCCCGCCGACGCGGCCGCCCAGCCGCCGGCCACCCCGACGACCACGACGGGCGGCGGCGCGCCCGGCCGCTGCATCCCGGCCCGCTCGACGCCCGCCCGCAGCGCGGCCGCCACCCGGTCGGCGACCGCCGCACGCTCGGACTCCGAGCGCAGCCCGAGCAGCACCAGGACCCGGCCCTCCACCGGCCGCACGCCGAGCAGCACCGGCACCCCCACCGCGGCCAGCTCCTCGGAGACCGCCCGGGCCAGCACCGCCCAGCCCCCGCCGGGGGAGAGGGAGTCCCCGACCCGCATGACGACCGGCAGCAGCGGGCTGTTGCCGGGCTTGAAACCGAGGACCCGGGCCTGCGCCGGGGCGTCCTCCGCCGTGATCCGGCCCTCGGCGAGGTCGGTGAGGAAGTCACCGCGGCCGCGCGCGGCCAGCTCCTCCTCCTGCCGGGCCTGCATCAGCACCACGGCCAGGATGCCGGCGGCCCGCTCGGCGGCCATCCGGTGCACCGGAGCCAGCGGGGAGCGGACCGGCAGCAGCACCAGCCGGGCCCGTACCGACCCCGGTCCCGCTCCGGGCCCGCCGCCGGGCACGTCCACCAGCACCGAACCGGCGGGCGGCGGCGCGTCCTTGTGCGGACCGCGCAGCCCCTCCCACACCTGCAGTGGATCCGCGCCCTCGGGACCGGACCCGGCGGCGTACAGCAGCCGTCCGTCCGTCGTCTCCAGGAAGACCGGGTTGCCGCTGAAGTCCGCCAGGATGCCCAGCACCTGCGGCACCCCGCCACCGCCCAACAGGGCCTCGGTACACCGGCGATGGACCTCCTCCGCCCGCTGCAGCAGCGCGTAGTGGCCGTTGACGATCTCGGTGTGGATCTCCTCGGTGACGGTCACGAACGGCACCTCGCGGTGCAGCTGGACCAGCGGCAGCCCCGCGCTGCGGGCGGTGTCCACCAGGGCGGCGGGCAGCCGGGTGAAGCGCGGGCCCAGCTCCACCACCAGCGCGGCGATCCCGCGCTCGGCGAGCGTGCGCACGAACGCCCGCTGCTCGGCGGGCCGGGTGCCGAGGCCGTACCCGGTGGTGAGCAGCAGCTCGCCGCCCTTGAGCAGCGAGGCGATGTTCGGTACCTCGCCCGCGTGCACCCAGCGCACGGTGCGTCCCAGCCGGTCGGCGCCGGCCAGGACCTCCGGGAGCCCGCTGCGCAGCCCGGGCAGCTCCAGCGCCCGCTGAACGGTGATCCCGGCGCCCTGAGTGGCGAATCTGCTGTCCGTACCGCTGTCCATGCAGCGGACGCTACCTGCGTGAACGGCGGGACGACAGCGAGGGCTCCGACAGGGCGCATTTTCCGCGACCTCGCCTGGCGCCATGTGGCGCCAGGTGGCATCACTCGGCGTCATCCGGTGCCACGAACCCGCCGACGCGCCCACACCACCGAGCGCCGCGAGTCCCTGCCGAACTCCTCTATATGGGCCGGATGTTGTGGTTGAAGCGGAACACGTTGTCGGGATCGTAGGCCCGCTTCACCTTCTCCAGCCGCAGCAGGTTCCCGCTGCCCAGTCCCTCCTCGACGCGCTTCCGGCCCTCGTCCCCGATGAAGTTCAGGTAGACGGCGCCGGTGCTCCACGGCCGTACATCGGCGCGGACGTCCCGCACCCACGCGATCGCCCGCTCGTCGTCGGCCGGATCGTCCCAGATCGCGAAGGGATGGGCCGCCCAGGCCGCGTCCCGGTAGGGCACCGGATACTCGTGCGGGCCGGCGGCGATCGCCCCGCCCTGCGGGAACAGCAGGTGCTGGGTGCTGGTCGGCACCGGCATGCTGTCCGCGCGGGCGCAGTAGACGTCCACCAGGTCGTCGGGCAGACCGGTGAGGTACTCGGCCGACCAGTAGTTCCGCTGACCGGGCGGATCGTCGAGCATGCACTGGACGTCGGCGTACGGCATGTCGCCGGCCATCTCCACCTCGTGCGGCAGCGCGAGCAGGGGCTCGGCGAGCTTGCGCAGGTCGTCCTCGCCGCCCGCGTACGTCAGCAGCGCGGCGCAGGCCAGCTTGCCCACCAGGTGCTCGGGCACGAATTCCTCGGGCGGGCCGGTCAGATACAGCACCGCGCCGCTCAGCTCGTCCGGGCCGGTACGGACGACCTCGCGGAAGGTGCGGACCACGTCCGGGCCGAACTGCGGGAGGTGGAAGAGCAGGACGATGGAGAACTCCGGCATCTCGTGCAGGCTCAGGGTGAGCGCGGTGGCGATGCCGAAGTTGCCGCCGCCGCCGTGCAGTGCCCAGAACAGCTCGGGGTTCTCGTCGGCGTTCGCGTGCACCCGCTCGGCGTTCGCGGTCACCAGTTCCACGCCGAGCAGGTTGTCGACGGCGTAGCCGAAGGTGCGGTCCAGCCAGCCGGTGCCGCCGCCGAGGACGAAGCCGCCGACGCCGGTGGTCGACGCCCGGCCGCCGGTGGTGGCGAGGCCGTAGGGCTGGGTGGCCCGGTCCAGATGGCTCATCGTGGCGCCGCCCTCGACCCGGACCGCCTCGGCCGCCGGGTCGACGGTCACCTCGTGCATCCGGCGCAGGTCCACCACGAGCGCGCCGTCGCCGAGGGCCGTGCCGGCGACGCTGTGCCCGCCGCCGCGCACCGCGATCGGCAGGTCCAGCTCTCTGCCGAACCGCACCGCGCGGACCACGTCGGTCCCGTCCGCGCACTGGGCGATCACGGCCGGACGCCGGTCGATCATCGCGTTGAAGACCGTACGGGCCTCGTCGTACCCCAGGTCCCCAGGGGCGAACACGTCGCCGACCAGATCCTCGCGCAGCGCGGCGAGGGCCGCGCCCGCCTTCGAAGGGGAAGCCATGGCCGCCCCCTTTCCGAAAAGGGGGATTTGTTCGGTTTCAGCCTAGGCAGGAGCCCCCGAAGAGGCGCGGGGAACCGAGCGGGCGGAGCGTCTAACCGCCGTACGCCCCCGACGCCGTCAGCCGCAGCGCGGTGTCGATCAGCGGAACGTGGCTGAAGGCCTGCGGGAAGTTGCCGACCTGGCGCTGCAGCCGGGGGTCCCACTCCTCGGCGAGCAGGCCGAGGTCGTTGCGCAGCGCGAGGAGCTTCTCGAACAGCTTGCGGGCCTCGTCCACCCGGCCGATCATCGCCAGGTCGTCCGCCATCCAGAACGAGCAGGCCAGGAAGGCACCCTCGTCGCCCGGCAGGCCGTCGACGCCCTCGTCCTCGCCCTCCGTCGGGTAGCGCAGGATGAACCCGTCCGTGGTGGACAGCTCACGCTGGATCGCCTCGATGGTGCCGATCACCCGCTTGTCGTCCGGCGGCAGGAAGCCCATCTGCGGGATCAGCAGCAGGGAGGCGTCCAGCTCCTGGGAGCCGTAGGACTGGGTGAAGGTGTTGCGCTCCTTGTCGTAGCCCTTCTCGCACACGTCCCGGTGGATGTCGTCGCGCAGTTCCTTCCAGCGCTCCAGCGGGCCGTCCGCGTCACCGGACTGGATCAGCTTGATGGTGCGGTCCACCGCCACCCAGGCCATCACCTTGGAGTGCACGAAGTGCCGGCGCGGTCCGCGCACCTCCCAGATGCCCTCGTCCGGCTCCTGCCAGTGGTCCTCCAGGTAGCGGATCAGCTTCAGCTGCAGCAGGGAGGCGTAGTCGTTGCGTGCCAGGCCCGTCATGTGGGCCAGGTGCAGGGCCTCGGTGACCTCGCCGTACACGTCCAGCTGGAGTTGGTGCGCCGCGCCGTTGCCGACCCGGACCGGGGCCGAGCCCTCGTAGCCCGGCAGCCAGTCCAGCTCGGCCTCGCCCAGCTCGCGCTCGCCGGCGATGCCGTACATGATCTGCAGGTTCTCCGGGTCGCCCGCGACCGCCCGCAGCAGCCACTCGCGCCAGGCGCGGGCCTCCTCGCGGTAGCCCGTGCGCAGCAGCGACGACAGGGTGATCGCCGCGTCCCGCAGCCATGTGTAGCGGTAGTCCCAGTTGCGGACGCCGCCGACGTCCTCGGGGAGCGAGGTGGTGGGGGCCGCGACGATGCCACCCGTGGGGGCGTACGTCAGTGCCTTCAGGGTGATCAGCGAGCGGATCACCGCCTCGCGGTACGGACCGTGGTACGTACAGTGCTCGACCCACTCGCGCCAGAAGTCCTCCGTCGCCGTCAGCGCCGCCTCCGGCTCCGGCAGCGGCGGCGGCTCCTTGTGCGAGGGCTGCCACGAGATCGTGAACGCGATCCGGTCGCCGGGGGCGACCGTGAAGTCGGCGTAGGTCGTCAGCGCCTTGCCGTAGGTCTCCGCCTCGGTGTCGAACCAGACCGAGTCGGGCCCGGCCACCGCCACCGTCCGCCCCTCGTGCTTGTGCACCCAGGGCACCACCCGGCCGTAGGAGAACCGCATCCGCAGCGCCGAGCGCATCGGCACCCGGCCGGTGACGCCCTCCACGATCCGGATCAGCTGCGGGGCGCCGTCACGCGGGGGCATGAAATCCGTCACGCGGACGGTGCCGCGCGGGGTGTCCCACTCCGACTCCAGGATCAGCGAGTCGCCGCGGTAGGTGCGCCGGGCCGCGCTGGGCGGCTGGGAGTCGGCCGCGTGCGCCGGGCCGAGCCGCCAGAAGCCGTGCTCCTCGGTGCCCAGCAGGCCGGCGAAGATGGCATGCGAGTCGAAGCGGGGCAGGCACAGCCAGTCCACTGTGCCGTCCCGGCAGACCAGGGCAGCGGTCTGCATGTCTCCGATGAGTGCGTAGTCTTCGATGCGCCCGGCCACGTGCAACTCCAGTCGAACGGCCACGTCACCCCCGCGCAGGGGGGCTGTCGCTAGTGCGGTCAAGGGGTCGTTGTTATGCGTCGTTGAGCGGTGAAGCAAAGCAGTCCGCCGAGCCCTGGGGCAATACGACAGTCTTTGCTCAACGAACTGCCGCGCTCTCGTTGTTCCGGGTAATGCAGGCGGGGGTGTGCCGTCGTTCCGGCCGGGCTCGGCAGCGAGTGTCCGAGCAGGATACGACGCACGTAGATGATCTGCGTGCCGCTCCGGGCAACCCGTGTGGGCCGAACGAGTGAGCAGCGGGTGAGAACGATGTGACATGTGCGTGCCCTGTCGACGCATGTGGTGGGTGTTGCGTGTCGGCGTGGGCGCGGAGCGTGGCCGGAAGCCATCCCGTCCGGGCGCTGATACGCTGGTAGCCCGTGGACCGGTGGGCGACAAACCCCCGAACCGCAGCGACGGCACCCCCGGAAGCGTCCGGACCGGCAGCCGCACCGCACGACAGACAGCGACCACGGGAGCCCCCTCTTGGCCATGCCGCCGAAATCTACGACGACCAAGCACATCTTCGTCACCGGGGGTGTCGCCTCCTCGCTCGGCAAGGGCCTCACCGCCTCCAGCCTGGGCATGCTGCTCAAGGCCCGCGGCCTGCGCGTCGTGATGCAGAAGCTGGACCCGTACCTGAACGTCGACCCGGGCACGATGAACCCCTTCCAGCACGGTGAGGTGTTCGTCACCAACGACGGCGCCGAGACCGACCTGGACATCGGCCACTACGAGCGCTTCCTGGACCGCGACCTGGACGGCTCCGCCAACGTCACCACCGGTCAGGTGTACTCGACCGTGATCGCCAAGGAGCGGCGTGGCGAGTACCTGGGCGACACCGTGCAGGTCATCCCGCACATCACCAACGAGATCAAGCACCGCATCCGGCGCATGGCCACCGACGAGGTCGACGTCGTCATCACCGAGGTCGGCGGCACGGTCGGCGACATCGAGTCGCTTCCCTTCCTCGAGACGGTACGCCAGGTCCGCCACGAGGTCGGCCGGGACAACGTCTTCGTCGTGCACATCTCGCTGCTGCCGTACATCGGCCCCTCGGGCGAGCTGAAGACCAAGCCGACCCAGCACTCCGTCGCGGCCCTGCGCAACATCGGTATCCAGCCGGACGCGATCGTGCTGCGCTGCGACCGTGAGGTGCCGACGGCGATCAAGCGGAAGATCTCGCTGATGTGCGACGTCGACGAGGCCGCCGTGGTCGCCTGCCCCGACGCCCGCTCGATCTACGACATCCCGAAGACCGTGCACGGCGAGGGCCTGGACGCCTACGTGGTGCGCAAGCTCGACCTGCCCTTCCGTGACGTGGACTGGACGACCTG
Organism: Streptomyces sp. NPDC044061; assembly: GCF_056434305.1. Classification (NCBI taxonomy): domain Bacteria; kingdom Bacillati; phylum Actinomycetota; class Actinomycetes; order Kitasatosporales; family Streptomycetaceae; genus Streptomyces; species Streptomyces sp. NPDC044061. The sequence goes on from NZ_JBWKFL010000007.1 coordinate 20,920, forward strand.
GGACGACCTGCTCGACCGCGTCCACAACCCCGACCACGAGATCACCCTCGCGCTGGTCGGCAAGTACATCGACCTGCCCGACGCCTACCTGTCGGTCACCGAGGCGCTGCGCGCCGGCGGCTTCGCCAACAAGGCCCGCGTGAAGATCAAGTGGGTCACCTCGGACGACTGCAAGACCCCGGCGGGCGCCAAGGCCCAGCTCGGTGACGTCGACGGCATCTGCATCCCGGGCGGCTTCGGCGACCGCGGTGTGCTCGGCAAGGTCGGCGCCATCCGCTACGCCCGCGAGAACAAGATCCCGCTGCTCGGCCTCTGCCTCGGCCTGCAGTGCATCGTGATCGAGGCGGCGCGCAGCCTCGCCGACATCCCGGACGCCAACTCCACCGAGTTCGACCCGGCCACCGGCCACCCGGTCATCTCCACCATGGCCGAGCAGATGGACATCGTCGCCGGTGAGGGCGACATGGGCGGCACCATGCGGCTCGGCATGTACCCGGCCAAGCTGGCCGAGGGCTCGATCGTGCGCGAGGTGTACGACGGCAAGGAGTACGTCGAGGAGCGGCACCGTCACCGCTACGAGGTGAACAACGCCTACCGCGCGGAGCTGGAGAAGAAGGCCGGCATCCTGTTCTCGGGCACCTCGCCGGACGGCAAGCTCGTCGAGTACGTGGAGTACCCGCGCGACGTCCACCCCTACCTGGTCGCCACGCAGGCCCACCCCGAGCTGCGCTCGCGGCCGACCCGCCCGCACCCGCTGTTCGCCGGCCTCGTGAAGGCCTCGGTCGAGCGGAAGAATTCCAAGTAACACACCAGTTGTACGGTGGCCGGGGTGCATACCTTCAAAGGTGGGCACCCCGGCTTTCGTATGGGGCCGGTTTTTTACCTGCACGTGTGGAAGGACAGGGCATGACGATCAAGGACACCCCCGAGGAGTGGGAGATCCGCGCGACGGAGACCCCCTTCGTGGGCAACAAGACCTCCGTCCGCACGGACGACGTGGTCATGCCCGACGGCTCGGTAGTCCGCCGCGACTACCAGGTCCACCCCGGCTCGGTCGCCGTCCTCGCCCTGGACGAGGAGGACCGGGTCCTGCTCATCAACCAGTACCGGCACCCGGTGCGGCACAAGCTGTGGGAGATCCCGGCCGGCCTGCTCGACGTGCCGGGCGAGAACCCGCTGCACGCCGCCCAGCGCGAGCTGTACGAGGAGGCACACGTCAAGGCCGAGGACTGGCGGGTGCTGACCGACGTGTACACCACCCCCGGCGGCTGCGACGAGGCCGTACGGATCTTCCTCGCCCGGAACCTGTCCGAGGCCGAGGGCGAGCGCTTCGAGGCGGAGCACGAGGAGACCGACATGCAGCACGCGCGCGTGCCGGTCGACGAGCTGGTGCGCCGGGTGCTCGCCGGCGACGTGCACAACAACTGCCTCGTCGTGGGCGTCCTCTCCCTGGTGGCGGCCCGCGGCGGCGACCGGCTCGACGCCCTGCGCCCGGCCGACGCTCCGTGGCCCGCGCGTCCCTTCGCGTCCTGAACCCATCCCCGCGCGCATTGGTGTGACGATCGCCTGATCCGATCGAGGGACCTGCCCGCCGCGCTCCTCCGGGAACGTCGCAGAGCGTGAACTAGGCTCTGGAAACGCCCGTACCGGAAGACCCGGCGGGCTTGCGCGTGCGGTGGGACGGGAGTGTGGCCCGTGGCGGACCAGGCGGTGGACACAGACGGCGTGCGGCTGTCCGCGCACCCGGCCACGAACGACCATTTCCTCGGCCGAGCACGCGAGTTGAAGGAGCTGCGCGCCGACATCGAGCGGGCCGGCCTGGACACCCTCTCCGGCAAGAAGGCGCCCCGCGCGCGCGTACTCCTCATCGCGGGCCGCCCCGGCTCCGGCCGGACCACCCTCGCCGAGGAACTGGTGCGCCAGGTCGCCGAGGGTTACCCCGACGGAGTGTTCCGGGCCCGGCTCGGCGAGCCCGACGGCACCCCCGTACCCCTGGAGCGCACCGCACGCGAGCTGCTCGGCGCGCTGGACGTGCAGGCGCCCGCCGGGGCCGCCGAGGACGAGCTGACCGAGGCGCTGCGCGCGGCCCTGGCCGGCCGGCGGTCGCTCCTGCTGCTGGACGACGCGGCCGGCGCCGAGCAGGTCGACGCGCTGCTGCCGGACACGCCGGACTGCCTGGCGGTCGCCGTCTCCGGCGGCCCGCTCACCGGTATCGCGGACGTCCGCCCCTGCACCCTGGGCGGTCTCGACACCAAGTCGGCGGTCGAACTCCTCACCCGCTACACCGGCTCGGTCCGCATCACCGTCGACCCGCGCTCCGCCGAGAGCCTGGCCGAGGCGTGCCAGGGCCATCCGGCCGCGCTCACCCTGGCCGGCGGCTGGCTCGCCTCCCGGCCCCAGGCGGCCGTCTCCGACCTCGCCAAGCGGATGCGCACAGACCCCGCCGACGGTGACGGCGCCGAGGGCACTCCGCTCGCCCGCGTCTTCCGGCTCGTCCACGACCAGCTGCCCGGCCAGTCCGCCCGGATACTGCGACTGCTCTGCCTGGCCCCGGCCGGTCTGATCGACCCGCACACCGCCTCGGCGCTGGCCGGCTGTTCGGTGAACGCCGCCCGCGCCGCCCTGGACGAGTTCGTCGCCCTCGGCCTGCTGCGCGCGGTGGACTCCCCGCTGCCCGAGTACGACGTGCCCGGCTGCCTGCACCCGCTGCTGCGCGTCCTCGCCGAGAGCCTGGAACGCCCGGCGGAGCTGCAGCTGGCCCGGGCCCGCATGCTGGAGCGGACGGTACGGCTGCTGCAGTCGTGCCGGGTGATCACCGAGACGGACAGCCCGCAGGCCCGGGAGAGACTGCAGGAACTGCCGCGGGCGCTGCGCTTTCCCAACCCCCGCGCGGCCGCCGAGTGGCTGAAGGTCCGCAGGCCCGCCCTGCTGGCCGCCGTACGCCTGGCCGTGGCCGACGGGGAGCTGGACACCCTCGCCCGCCGGCTGATGTCCCAGTTGGTCAGGGCCATGGCGGCGCACATCGGCACCTCGGCGGCCGCGCCCGACCTGTACGGGGTCCACGGCCTGGTCCTCGATGTGGCCGAGCGGCGGGGGCTGCACCGGGAGAAGGCCGCGGCCCTGCTGAACCTGGGCGATCTGGACGCGCAGACCGGCCGTACCCGGGCCGCGCTGGCCCGTTTCCGGGCCGCCCTGGACGCCGGACGCGAGGCGAACGACCCGTACGCCATCGGCCGCGCGATGGAATCCGTAGGTGGCGCGCACCAGGAGCTCGGGGACTACGACCGGGCCGCCGACTGGTTCGGCCGCGCCCTCGCCGACCGGCTGGCCCGGGGCGAGCGCCCGGAGGCCGCCCGGCTGTACGGGCGCATCGCCACAGCCCACACCTACGCGGGACGCTACGGCGAGGCGCTCAGGAACTGGCGGGCGGCCGCCGCCGGGTACCGCAAGAACGGTGATGTCGCCGGGCACGCGCGGGCGTTGAGCGAGGTCGCCCGGGTCCAGGAGTACGCGGGCCGGCCCGAGGAGTCGCTGCGGACCTGCCTGGAGGCGGTGGAGTGGGCCCGGCGCGCCGAGGACGCCCGTCTGCAGGCCGCGCTGCAGCTCCGGCTGGCCGACACGCTGGACCGGCTCGGCGACCCCACGGCCGCCCAGCTGCACCGGGCGGCGGCCGAGCGCATGCTGGTCGTGGAACCCCAGGGGGACGACTTCAGTGCGGAACAGGACGCTAACGCCTGCGAAATCCGCAGTGCATCCGACAGAGATTGATGCAATGAAAGGCTAGACAGCCGGAACACCTTCATTAAACTGGCTCTGCCGCTCGTTCTCCTGCGGTGTCTCCCGGTATGCCCCTGCATGTCTGGGTACGTCTGTAATGCACCCCCATACCCTCTGAGCCAAGGACCGTGATCCACGTGAAGGTCGGCATCCCCCGCGAGGTCAAGAACAACGAGTTCCGGGTGGCCATCACCCCCGCCGGTGTGCACGAGCTGGTGCGCAACGGGCACCAGGTCGTCGTCGAGCGGGGCGCCGGCCTCGGTTCCTCGATCACGGACGAGGAGTACGTCTCCGCCGGTGCCGGGATCCTCGACACCGCCGACGAGGTGTGGGCCGCCGCCGACCTGCTGCTGAAGGTCAAGGAGCCCATCGCGGAGGAGTACCACCGCCTCCGCAAGGACCAGATCCTCTTCACCTACCTGCACCTGGCCGCCTCCAAGGAGTGCACGGACGCGCTCATCGAGTCCGGCACCACCGCGATCGCCTACGAGACCGTCGAGCTGCCGAACCGCGCGCTGCCGCTGCTCGCCCCGATGTCCGAGGTCGCGGGCCGGCTGGCCCCGCAGGTCGGCGCCTACCACCTGATGCGCGCGGCCGGCGGCCGTGGCGTGCTGCCCGGCGGTGTCCCGGGCGTGACCCCGGCCAAGGCCGTGGTCATCGGCGGCGGCGTCTCCGGCTGGAACGCCACCCAGGTCGCCGTCGGCATGGGCTTCGAGGTGATCCTGCTGGACCGCGACATCAACAAGCTGCGCGAGGCCGACAGGATCTTCGGCACCAAGGTCAAGGCGATCATGTCCAACTCCTTCGAGCTGGAGAAGGCCGTCCTCGACGCCGACCTCGTCATCGGCGCGGTGCTCATCCCGGGCGCCAAGGCCCCGAAGCTGGTCACCAACGAGCTGGTGTCCCGCATGAAGCCCGGAAGTGTCCTTGTCGACATCGCGATCGACCAGGGCGGCTGCTTCGAGGACTCGCGTCCCACCACGCACGCCGACCCGACCTTCCAGGTCCACAACTCGGTCTTCTACTGCGTCGCCAACATGCCGGGCGGCGTGCCGAACACCTCCACCAACGCCCTCACCAACGCCACGCTGCCGTACATCGTCTCGCTCGCCAACAACGGCTGGGTCGAGGCGCTGCGCCGCGACGCCGCGCTCGCCAAGGGTCTGAACACCCATGACGGCAAGGTCGTTTACAAGGAGGTCGCCGAGGCGCACGGCCTGGAGCACGTGGAGCTGGAGTCCCTGCTCGGCTGACCCCTCCGACCTGGTGAGTCGCCAAGTCGTCACTGGGCAAAAGGCGATTCGTCAACACGGCTCGTCAACAGTGCACACCCGGCCGGACCTTGCCCGACAAGGTCCGGCCGGATGTGTGTATGGTCACTTTGCGGCTCTCGCTCAACTCGCCTCGAACGTAACTCTTCGACCGATTCGCACACCGGTGAAACCTGCTGTGCGACGGCCGTACGCCCTTGACAGCGGGATGTTTCATTGCCGACACATCCTGCCGGGTCCGGCGGATTGTGTTGCTGCGAACCGCCGACACGCCATAGAGTCGCCAATCGTCGGCATGGTGCCACGCTGACCTTGTCTAGAAGTTTCCTGGTCACCAAGGAGGTAAGACGACTTGTGAATGAGTCGACATTTTCTCCCGGGGGTGGTCAACCAGGAATGCCTGCGCGGGGCCAAGGCTCCACGGGGCTCGAGGCTGTCGGCTCCGTCGCTGTCCGAACCTTCGCAGCCCACCAGAGCCAGAGCAGCCCCCACACGGCTCTGTCAGCACACCAGAGCATGGATGGCCATCACGTGAACGCCATGGCCGGCGACGGAAGTGGCGCGCCCCGCAACCGCATCGCCGACTACGACGAACTGCCCGACGGGCACTTCTACGACCCCGACGCCGAGTACGAGCCCGATCCGGAGTACGCGGCCACGCTCGCGCCCGACGCGGCCCGCCAGCGCCGTGAGCGCGTCGGTCCGACCGGACGCCCGCTGCCGTACTTCCCGATCCCGGGCCCGCTGACCGACCACGGCCCCGCGAAGATCATCGCGATGTGCAACCAGAAGGGCGGCGTCGGCAAGACGACGTCGACCATCAACCTGGGTGCCGCGCTCGCGGAGTACGGCCGGCGCGTGCTGCTCGTGGACTTCGACCCGCAGGGCGCGCTGTCGGTGGGTCTCGGCGTCAACCCCATGGAGCTCGACCTCACCGTCTACAACCTGCTCATGGAGCGGGGCATGTCCGCGGACGAGGTCCTGCTGAAGACGGCGGTCCCGAACATGGACCTGCTGCCCTCCAACATCGACCTGTCGGCCGCCGAGGTCCAGCTGGTCTCCGAGGTCGCGCGCGAGTCGACGCTGCAGCGGGCGCTCAAGCCGCTGATGCCCGACTACGACTACATCGTGATCGACTGTCAGCCCTCGCTCGGCCTGCTCACCGTGAACGCGCTGACGGCCGCGCACAAGGTGATCGTGCCGCTGGAGTGCGAGTTCTTCGCCCTGCGCGGTGTGGCCCTGCTGACCGAGACGATCGAGAAGGTCCAGGAGCGGCTCAACCCCGAGCTGGAACTGGACGGCATCCTCGCCACGATGTACGACTCGCGCACCGTGCACAGCCGTGAGGTGCTCGCGCGTGTCGTCGAGGCGTTCGACGACCACGTCTACCACACGGTCATCGGCCGCACGGTCCGCTTCCCGGAGACCACGGTCGCCGGTGAGCCGATCACCACGTACGCCTCCAACTCCGTCGGTGCCGCCGCCTACCGCCAGCTCGCCAGGGAGGTGCTCGCCCGGTGTCACGCCGAGTGAGTCTGCCCGGGGCCGACGAACTGTTCCGTACGACAGGGGGGATGGCGCTCCAGCCGTCCACGCCCCGGCGCGGGACCAACGGCGAGGCCCGGGTGCCGGCTCCCGCGGGGGAGAGCGACGACGCGGCCGCCGCCGAGGACGTGCCGCCGTCGGTGCCCGTGCAGGGCGGTGACGGCGAGGGAGCGGAGCACGTCGCGGCGGAGGCGGAACCTGTGGAGGGCGGTGAGTCCCGCGCGCGGCCGGCCCGGCGCCAGTCGGCGCAGGAAGGTTCTTCTGCGGCCGCCGCGCAGTCCCGCAAGCGGGGGCGGGCGGCGGCCCGGCGGCCCAGCGGGCGCGAGCGGCACGACGAGAAGATCACGGTGTACGTGTCGGCCGAGGAACTCATGGACCTCGAGCACGCGCGACTCGTCCTGAGAGGCGAGCACGGCCTCGCCGTCGACCGCGGCCGTATCGTCCGCGAGGCGGTCGCCGTCGTCCTGGCCGACCTGGAGTCCCGAGGTGACGCGAGCATCCTGGTCCGGCGGCTGCGGGGTCGGTAGTCGGCCTCGTGGGCGGTAAGCGATAGCCTGCGACGGCCATGACCTCGAACGACGCTCCCGCCCCCGGCCCAGGCGCCGGCCGCAGGCGTGCGCTGGGACGGGGACCGGGCACTCCACGAGTGGCTCCGCCGGTGGAGCCGGTCGCGCTTCCCGTGCAGATTCCGGAGCCGGAGCCGGAGGCCGTTGTCCCGGAGACCGAGGCTGCCGAGGCTCTTGTCCCCGAGCCCGAGCTCGTCGTCCCGGAGCCGGAGGTTCTTGAGCCCGAGCTCGTTGTCCCGGAGCCGGGGGTTCTTGAGCCCGAGCCCGTCGTCCCGGAGCCGGAGGACGTCGTCCCCGAGCCCGAGGCCGTAGTACCTGAGGCCGTTCTTCCGGGACCGGACGTCGTCGCCGCCGAAGCCGAAGGGCCCACCGACGGCGTCTTCAAGGTCCGCCTCTCCAACTTCGAGGGGCCCTTCGATCTGCTTCTCCAGCTCATCTCCAAGCACAAGCTGGACGTCACCGAGGTCGCCCTGTCCAAGGTCACCGACGAGTTCATGGCGCACATCCGGGCCATGGGGCCGGACTGGGACCTGGACCAGACGACCGAGTTCCTCGTCGTCGCCGCCACGCTGCTGGACCTCAAGGCGGCCCGGCTGCTGCCCACCGCCGAGGTCGAGGACGAGGCCGACCTCGCGCTGCTGGAGGCCCGGGACCTGCTGTTCGCGCGGCTCCTGCAGTACCGCGCCTACAAGCGGATCGCCGATATCTTCAACCAGCGCCTGGACGAGGAGGCCCGCCGCTGGCCCCGTACCGTCGGTCTGGAGCCCGCGCACGCCGAGCTGCTGCCCGAGGTCGTCATCAGCATCGGCCCCGAGGGCTTCGCGAGGCTCGCGGTCAAGGCGATGCAGCCCAAGCCCAAGCCGCAGGTGTACGTCGACCACATCCACGCCCCGCTGGTCAGCGTGCAGGAGCAGGCGGGGATCGTCGTCGCCCGCCTGAAGGAACTGGGTGAGGCGAGCTTCCGGGCCCTCGTCGAGGACACCGACGACACCCTCACCGTCGTGGCCCGGTTCCTCGCACTGCTGGAGCTGTACCGGGAGAAGGCCGTCGCCCTGGAGCAGGAGGCCGCGCTCGGGGAGCTGCTCGTGCGCTGGACCGGCGGAGACGGGGACGCGGCGCCCATGGTCACCGACGAGTTCGACCGGCCGCCCGAGGAGCCCAAGGAGGAGAAGAAGGCATGAGCGAGGAGACCGCGGAACTCCCGGCGGGGCTCCGTACCGTCGCCGATCTCGACCTCAAGCCCGCCCTGGAGGCGGTCCTCATGGTCGTGGACGAGCCGGCATCGGAGGAGCACCTGGCCAGGATCCTGGAACGGCCGAAGCGGCAGATCGCGGACGCCCTGCGGGAGCTGGCCGACGACTACACCGTGCAGGGCCGAGGCTTCGAGCTGCGGTTCGTCGCGGGCGGCTGGCGCTTCTACAGCCGTGCCGAGTACGCGCCCGCCGTGGAACGGCTCGTGCTGGACGGCCAGACGGCCCGCCTCACCCAGGCGGCACTGGAGACCCTGGCCGTCGTCGCCTACCGCCAGCCGGTGAGCCGCAGCCGCGTCTCCGCCGTGCGCGGAGTCAACTGCGACGGCGTGATGCGCACGCTCCTGCAGCGCGGTCTGGTCGAGGAGGCGGGCACGGAACCCGAAACAGGTGCGATCCTGTACAGGACGACGAACTACTTCCTGGAGCGGATGGGCCTGCGCGGCCTGGACGAGCTTCCGGAGCTCGCGCCCTTCCTCCCGGAGGCGGAGGCGATCGAGGCCGAGACCCAGGAGGGAGTCCCGTCGTTCGACCCGGACGCGCCCGACGCGCCCGGCGGTCAGGACGCAGACGACTAAGACGGAAACCTTGATGCGAAGCAGCGGCAGCGGCAAGAGCGGCGGGCGCGGTAACTACCGCGGTGCCGGCAACGACAGGGACCAGAAGCAGGGGCAGGGCCGGCCCCGCAAGCCCCGCCCCGAGGAGCGCCGCTACGACGTGGGTCCCGGGGCCACCGCGGACGGCCCGAAGTCCGGACGCGGCGGTGCCGCGCGGGGCGGTGCCAAGGGCGGCCCGAAGAAGCCCCAGCAGGGCGGCCGTACGGCTCCCGCGCGCTCGCGCGAGTACGAGGCGCGGGTCGAGGAGCGCAACAGGGAGCGTTACGCGGGCAAGAAGGACGTCAAGGTGCCCAAGACCTTCCCGGGCGCCGAGCAGGAGGGCGAGCGGCTGCAGAAGGTCCTCGCGCGCGCGGGCTACGGCTCCCGGCGCGCCTGCGAGGAGCTGATCGAGCAGGCCCGCGTCGAGATCAACGGCGAGATCGTCCTGGAGCAGGGCCGTCGCGTGGACCCGGAGAAGGACGAGGTCAAGGTCGACGGCCTGACGGTCGCGACGCAGTCGTACCAGTTCTTCTCGCTGAACAAGCCCGCCGGTGTCGTCTCCACCATGGAGGACCCGGAGGGGCGCCAGTGCCTCGGTGACTACGTCACCAACCGCGAGACCCGGCTCTTCCACGTCGGCCGGCTCGACACCGAGACCGAGGGCGTCATCCTGCTCACCAACCACGGCGAGCTGGCGCACCGCCTGACGCACCCCAAGTACGGCGTGAAGAAGACCTACCTCGCGGCGATCGTCGGCCCGATCCCGCGCGACCTCGGCAAGCGCCTGAAGGACGGCATCCAGCTCGAGGACGGCTACGCGCGCGCGGACCACTTCCGCGTGGTCGAGCAGACCGGCAAGAACTACCTGGTCGAGGTGACCCTGCACGAGGGCCGCAAGCACATCGTGCGGCGCATGCTCGCCGAGGCCGGCTTCCCGGTCGAGAAGCTGGTGCGCACGTCCTTCGGGCCGATCACCCTGGGCGACCAGAAGTCGGGCTGGCTGCGCCGTCTGTCCAACACCGAGGTCGGGATGCTCATGAAGGAGGTCGACCTCTAAAGGCGTCTGTGCGGCCTTCTGACGGCCGGTTCCGGGTTGCCCGGGACCGGCCGTCGTCGTGTGCGCCCACGGGGCGCCAGAAGGCGCTGAGGGGCTTGCGGTTCGGTGCGTGCCCTCTTTATAGTCGTCACGACTATTAGTCGCGTTGACCGTGAGGGAGCCGCCGGTCGTGAAGGGCCACGAGAAGCCGGGCGTGGAGGGCTACGACAAGTACGCCCACGAGCCGTTCGCCGTCACCGTCGACCTCGCCGTCCTCACCGTCCGCGCGGGCACCCTGCACGTGCTGCTCGTCGAGCGCGGGCAGGAACCGTACGCCGGTCACCGGGCGCTGCCCGGCGGCTTCCTGCTGCCCGACGAGTCCGCGGAGGCGGCCGCCCGGCGCGAACTCGCCGAGGAGACCGGGCTCGCCGACGTCGCCGGGCTGCACCTCGAGCAGCTGCGCACCTACAGCGAGCCCGGCCGCGACCCCCGGATGCGGGTCGTGTCGGTCGCCTTCACCGCCCTGCTGCCCGAGGCTCCCGAACCGCGCGGCGGCGGCGACGCGGCCCAGGCCCGCTGGCTGCCGTACGACTCCGCCCGGCCGCTCGCCTTCGACCACGACCGGATCCTCGCCGACGCCCACGAGCGGATCGGCGCCCAGCTGGAGAGCGGCTGCGTCGCGACCGCCTTCTGCCCGCCCGAGTTCACGCTCGGCGAACTGCAGCACGTCTACGAGACGGTCTGGGGCACGGCCCTGGACCGCCCCAACTTCCGCCGCAAGGTGCTCGCCACGCCCGGCTTCGTCGAACCCGTCCCCGGTGCCGCCCGGCTCACCGGCGGCCGCGGCAAGCCGGCCGCGCTGTACCGCGCGGGCACCGCGACCATCCTGCACCCGCCCCTGCTCCGACCGTCCCGGGAAGGACGTCCCGCATGACCAGCCTCCAGGCGAGCAAGCGCGCCGCCACCGGTTCCCTGCTCGGCCTCGCCCTCGGGGACGCCCTCGGCTTCCCGACCGAGTTCAACGACGTGCCCTCGATCCTCGCCAAGTGCGGGCCCTGGCGGGAGATGGAGCTGCCGCGGCGCGCGTTCGTCTCCGACGACACACAGATGACCCTTGCCCTCGGACGCGCGCTCGCCGCGGCCATGGAGCGGGGCTTCCTCGCGCCCGGGCGGCTGGAGCGGCCGCTGCGCGAGGAGTTCGTGGACTGGTACCAGTCGCCGGAGAACAACCGCGCCCCAGGCCGCACCTGCCTGACCGCGTGCGGCCTGCTCAAGGAGGACGGCCGGCGCTGGCAGGACGCCAGCCAGATCGGCTCCAAGGGCTGCGGCGCCAACATGCGCGTCGCTCCCATCGGGCTCGCCCCCGGCCTGAGCGACGAACAGCGCGCCGGCGCCGCCCAGTTGCAGTCCGCGCTCACCCACGGCCACCCCACCGCCCTGGCCGCCTCCGACCTCACCGCCCGCGCCGTCCACCTGCTCGCCCGGGGCACCGACCCGGCCGGGCTCGTCGGACAGCTGCGCTCCTACGCCTGCGACAACCGCACCCGCTACGACCACACCTGGCTCGGCGACCTGTGGACCCGCTCCCAGGACCCCGGCCCCGAGCACTTCATCGCGCGCGGCTGGGACGAGTGCCTGGAGATCCTCGGCCGGCTCCAGGAGGCGGTGCGCGACGTCTCGCCGGAGACCGACCCGTGCCTGGCCACCGGCGCGGGCTGGATCGCCGAGGAGGCCCTGGCCACCGGACTGCTGTGCTTCCTGCTCTTCCCCGACGAGCCCGTCACCGCGCTGCGCCGGGCCGCCTGCACCTCGGGCGACTCGGACTCGATCGCCTGCCTCACCGGCGCCTTCGCCGGCGCCTGGCTGGGCGCGGACGCCTGGCCGGCCGACTGGGCCGAGCGGATCGAGTACCGGGGCGACCTGTTGACACTGGGAACGCTCTGGGACGCTTAGGCCATGATCGACGACCTGGGCATGGACCTGACGCCCGTGATCGCCGAACAGCCGGACCCGCTGCTGTTCGCGACCGTCTCCGGGGCCCACCTGTACGGCTTTCCCTCGCAGGACTCCGACCTGGACCTGCGCGGCGCGCACCTGCTGCCCGTCGCCGACCTGGTGGGACTGCGCGAGCCGGAGGAGACGCGGTCACGGGCGTGGGTGCGGTACGGCGTCGAGATGGACCTCGTCACCCACGACGTGCGCAAGTTCGTACGGCTGATGCTCCGGCGCAACGGCTACGTGCTGGAGCAACTGCTCTCGCCCCTGGTCGCGCACACCACCGAGGAGCACCGGGAACTGACCTCCCTCGTGCCGGGCGTCCTCACCAGCCACCACGCCCACCACTACCGCGGATTCGCGGTCACCCAGTGGCGGCTGTTCGAGAAGACCGGCGAACTCAAGCCGCTCCTCTACACGTTCCGTGTGCTGCTCACCGGCGTCCACCTGATGCGCAGCGGCGAGGTCCAGGCTCATCTGCCCACGCTCCTGGAGCAGGTGGGCGCGCCCGGCTACCTGCCCGAACTGATAGCCGCCAAGGCGCAGCAGGAGCACGGCACCGCCGACGTCGAGCACGCGCGCGTGGAGGCTGACGTGGAGCGGCTGCACGCCGTGCTCGACGAGGCCCAGGCCGCCTCAGCCCTGCCCGAGGCGCCCAGTGCCCACGACGCCCTGCACGACTTCGTGGTGCGGGTCCGCTCGGCAGGCTGACGCACGGCGCACCCGGTACAGGAAGTCGGCCACGCGCGCGTGGTCCGGTTCCGGCGGCAGCGGAGTGTGCCGCAGGGCCTCCTCGGACTCGGCGGCCAGCCGGACCATGCGTGCCTCGACCTCGGCCCACGGGACCTCGCCCCGCTTGACCGCCAGCAGCGGCTCCCGCCCGTCCCCGACGTCGAGCCGCAGCTCGCCGGTGCGCAGCAGGTCACGGGCGCTCGTCAGCAGGCGGAGCAGATGCATCGCGTGCTTCCAGCGCGGGGCGCCCGTCGTACGGATGTCGGCGTCCAGCTTGCGGCGCTGGCCGAGGGCGTAGCGGGTGAAGGTGTCGTGGGCGCGGCGGGAGAGGAAGGCGCCGCGCAGGTACAGCAGCTCGCGGCCGGTGTCGTCCACGTGCTCCACCAGCGGGGAGTGCAGGCACTCCAGGATGTTCGGGTTGCCGCGCAGCGCCAGCTCGCAGAACCGCTCCAGCTCCCAGGAGAACCGCTCCTCGCCCGGGCCCTCCACATGCGTCGGTGGTTTCTCGAACCGCCAGAAGAGGGGAGTGGGGGCGAGGAAGACACCCCTGCGGTCGGTGTCGCTGGCCTCCGTGGCCAGGCCGAAGGCCCGGGACCCCATGACACAGGCGTAGATCGTGTGGTCGCGTACGAGGTCGTGGGCGTTCTCGGGCTGCATGCCGGGAGCGTACGCGGGTCCCTCACGCCAGGCGGATCGAATTTCCCTCCACCGTGATCGTCTCGGCGGGCAGCGGCTTGGTCGCCGGGCCGTGCGCCACCGCCCCGTCGGCGATGTGGTACTTGCTGCCGTGGCAGGGGCAGTCGATGGTGCCGTCCGCCACCTGGTTCACCGTGCACCCCATGTGGGTGCAGATCGCCGAGAAGGCCTTGAAGTCGCCCTTCGTCGGCTGGGTGACCACGACCTTCTGCTCCTTGAAGACCTTGCCGCCGCCCTCCGGGATGTCGCTCGTGCCGGCCAGCTCCTGGCTGCCGGGCGACGAGGGGCTGTTCTTGGCACCGTTGCCGCCGCACCCGACGGCGAGCACCGCCGCGCCCGTCACGAGAACCGTGCGCCGCGTCGCGCTGTGGGTCATGTCGTCACTCCGAAATCCCGGAAATCGGTAAATACCGTCATCTTTACATCGAAACCGCTCCGAGTGGTGGAAGCCGCCGACGGCCGACACCGGGTCGGCACCCGTCTCAGCGGGCGGGCGTGGCGCGCCCGGCCGACCGGGGCTGACTAGGCTTGAAGGACCAAGAGCCGATACGCATGTCAGCGAGGAGCAGCGCCGTGGCGGTACGAGCGGTCCGGGGGGCCGTCCAACTGGAGCGGGACGACGCCGCACTCATGGACGAGCAGGTGGGCGCCCTGCTCACCGCCGTCCTGGAGCGGAACGGGCTCGGCACCGACGACCTGATCAGCATCTGGTTCACGGCCACCCCCGACCTGCACAGCGACTTCCCGGCGGCCGCCGCCCGCAAGCTCGGCATCGTGGACGTCCCGCTGATCTGCGCCCAGGAACTGGACATCGAGGGCGCCATGCCCCGCGTCGTCCGGGTGCTCGCGCACATCGAGTCGGACCGGCCCCGCGCCGACATCGCCCACGTCTACCTCGGCGCCGCCGCCGCCCTGCGCAAGGACATCGCCCAGTGAGGACCGCACTCGTCATCGGCACCGGGCTCATCGGCACCTCCGCCGCGCTCGCCCTGACCCAGCGGGGCGTCGTCGTCCACCTCGCCGACCACGACCCGGAGCAGGCCCGTACGGCGGCCGCGCTCGGCGCCGGCACCGACGCGGCCCCCGAGGGCCCGGTGGACCTCGCGATCGTCGCCGCCCCGCCCGCCCGCGTGGCCGCCGTGCTCGCGGACGCCATGACCCGGGGCCTGGCGCGCGGCTACGTCGACGTGGCCAGCGTCAAGGGCGGCCCGCGCCGCGAGCTGGAGGCCCGCGGCCTCGACCTCTCGGCGTACATCGGCACCCACCCCATGTCCGGCCGGGAGAAGTCCGGACCGCTCGCCGCGACGGCCGACCTGTTCGAGGGCCGCCCGTGGGTGCTCACCCCGACCCGGGACACCGACACCGAGGTCCTCAACCTCGCCCTGGAACTGGTCTCGCACTGCCGTGCCGTCCCGGTCGTCATGGACGCCGACGCCCACGACCGGGCCGTCGCCCTCGTGTCGCACATGCCCCACCTGGTCTCCAGCATGGTCGCCGCCCGCCTGGAGAACGCCGAGGAGGCGGCCGTACGGCTGTGCGGGCAGGGCATCCGGGACGTGACCCGGATCGCCGCCTCCGACCCGCGGATGTGGATCGACATCCTCTCCGCCAATCCCGGCCCGGTCGCCGACCTCCTCACGGACGTCTCCGCCGACCTGGACGAGACCGTGCGCGCCCTGCGCGCCCTGCAGTCCTCCGACGAGGACAAGCGGCGCGAGGGCAGCGAGGGCATCGAGGGCGTCCTGCGGCGCGGGAACGCGGGGCAGGTGCGGGTACCCGGGAAGCACGGGTCCGCGCCGCGGGTCTACGAGGTCGTGGCGGTGCTGATCGACGACCAGCCGGGTCAGCTGGCCAGGATCTTCGCCGACGCCGGACAGGCCGGGGTCAACATCGAGGACGTGCGCATCGAGCACGCGACGGGACAGCAGGCGGGTCTCGTCCAGCTCATGGTGGAGCCGAAGACGGTGCCGGTCCTGACGGCCGCGCTGCGGGAGCGCGGCTGGGCGCTGCGGCAATAGGCGCACGGTGTCCGGTCCGGTCCGGCACGCGTGCGTCCGGACGAGTGACCCGTACCCAGTAACCTTGTGCGGGGCGCTCTCGCTCCCCGCACCCCGCTCCCCGCACCGCACCAGGAAGGTGTCCCCTCGTGGAAAACGGCGCCCCGACCGCCAAGTCCGTGATCGTTGCGATCGACGGCCCCTCCGGCACGGGCAAGTCGAGCACGTCGAAGGCCGTGGCCGCGCAGCTCGGTCTGAGCTACCTGGACACCGGCGCGCAGTACCGGGCGATCACCTGGTGGATGGTGACCAACGGCATAGACCTGGAGGACCCGACCGCCATCGCGGCCGTCGCGGGGAAGCCGGAGATCGTCTCCGGCACCGACCCGGCCGCCCCGACCATCACGGTCGACGGCGTCGACGTGGCCGGCCCCATCCGCACCCAGGACGTCACCTCCAAGGTCAGCGCGGTCAGCGCGGTGCCCGAGGTGCGCTCCCGGATCACCGAGCTGCAGCGCTCGCTGGCCGCCGGCGCCGAGAACGGCATGGTGGTCGAGGGCCGTGACATCGGTACGACGGTCCTCCCGGACGCCGATCTGAAGATCTTCCTCACCGCCTCCCCGGAGGCTCGCGCCGCCCGCCGCAGCGGCGAGCTGAAGGGCGCCGACGTCCACGCCACCCGCGAGGCCCTGATCAAGCGGGACGCGGCCGACTCCAGCCGCAAGACCTCGCCGCTCGCCAAGGCGGGCGACGCGGTCGAGGTGGACACCACCGAACTCACCCTCGCCCAGGTCATCGAGTGCGTCGTCACCCTGGTCGAGGAGAAGCGAGCCGGGAAGTGAGCCTTCCGTCCGAGCGGGGCGCCGAGGTCGGGCGGCGCATCGGCGTCGGCCTGATGTACGGGCTGTGGAGACCGCGCGTGCTCGGCGCCTGGAAGGTGCCCGCGACCGGCCCGGCGATCCTCGCCGTGAACCACTCCCACAACATCGACGGACCGATGGTCATGGGCGTGGCGCCCCGGCCGACGCACTTCCTGATCAAGAAGGAGGCGTTCGTCGGCCCGCTGGACCCCTTCCTGACCGGCATCGGCCAGCTGAAGGTGGACCGCGCCTCCGCCGACCGCACGGCGATCGGCCGGGCGCTCGGCCTCCTGGAGAGCGGGGGAGTGCTGGGCATCTTCCCGGAGGGCACCCGTGGCGAGGGCGACTTCGCCTCCCTGCGCGCCGGGCTCGCCTACTTCGCGGTCCGCAGCGGGGCGCCGATCGTGCCCGTGGCCGTCCTGGGAAGCTCCGAGCGGCCCGGCCGATTGATAAAGGCGCTGCCCCCGCTGCGCTCCCGAGTCGACGTCGTCTTCGGCGACCCCTTCGAGGCGGGCGACGGCAGCGGGCGGCGCACCCGCAGGGCGCTGGACGAGGCGACCGAGCGCATCCAGAAGCAGCTCACCAGCCACCTGGAAAACGCCAGGCGCCTGACCGGGCGCTAGGCGACACTTGAGTAGTGGATCAGCCCAAAAGGGTCGTTCCACCGATCACCACGATGAACGACGAGGTACGGACTTCATGAACGACCAGATCCAGCCCGACGGCTCGGCCGAGCACGAGTACGAGCACGGGGCGCTCGGCGACGCCGAGTACGCGGAGTTCATGGAGCTCGCCGCGGAAGAGGGCTTCGATCTCGAGGACGTCGAGGGCGCCATCGAGGCGGCGGGTCACGGCCCGCTGCCCGTGCTCGCCGTCGTCGGCCGGCCGAATGTCGGCAAGTCGACCCTCGTCAACCGGATCATCGGCCGCCGCGAGGCGGTCGTCGAGGACCGGCCGGGCGTCACCCGGGACCGTGTCACGTACGAGGCCGAGTGGGCGGGCCGCCGCTTCAAGGTCGTCGACACCGGCGGCTGGGAGCAGGACGTCCTCGGCATCGACGCCTCCGTGGCCGCCCAGGCCGAGTACGCGATCGAGGCGGCCGACGCGGTCGTCTTCGTCGTGGACGCCAAGGTCGGCGCCACCGACACCGACGAGGCGGTCGTACGGCTGCTGCGCAAGGCCGGCAAGCCGGTCGTGCTGTGCGCCAACAAGGTCGACGGCCCGAGCGGCGAGGCCGACGCGGCCTACCTGTGGAACCTCGGTCTCGGCGAGCCCCACCCGGTCTCCGCGCTGCACGGCCGCGGCACCGGCGACATGCTCGACGCCGTCCTGGAGGCGCTGCCGGAGGCGCCCGAGCAGAGCTTCGGCACGGCCGTCGGCGGCCCTCGCCGTATCGCGCTCATCGGCCGCCCGAACGTCGGCAAGTCCTCGCTGCTGAACAAGGTGGCCGGCGAGGAGCGCGTCGTCGTCAACGAGCTGGCGGGCACCACCCGCGACCCGGTCGACGAGCTGATCGAACTGGGCGGCGTGACCTGGAAGTTCGTCGACACCGCGGGCATCCGCAAGCGCGTCCACCTCCAGCAGGGCGCCGACTACTACGCCTCCCTGCGCACGGCCGCGGCCGTGGAGAAGGCCGAGGTCGCCGTCATCCTGATCGACGCCTCCGAGAACATCTCCGTGCAGGACCAGCGGATCATCACCATGGCCGTCGAGGCCGGTCGTGCGATGGTCATCGCCTACAACAAGTGGGACACCCTCGACGAGGAGCGCCGCTACTACCTCGAGCGGGAGATCGAGACCGAGCTCGGCCAGGTCGTCTGGGCGCCCCGCGTCAACGTCTCGGCCCGCACCGGCCGGCACATGGAGAAGCTGGTCCCGGCGATCGAGACCGCCCTCGCCGGCTGGGAGACCCGCGTCCCCACGGGCCGTCTGAACGCCTTCCTAGGCGAGCTGGTCTCGGCCCACCCGCACCCCGTCCGGGGCGGCAAGCAGCCGCGCATCCTGTTCGGCACCCAGGCCGGCACCAAGCCCCCGCGGTTCGTGCTGTTCGCCTCCGGCTTCATCGAGGCGGGCTACCGGCGCTTCATCGAGCGCCGGCTGCGCGAGGAGTTCGGCTTCGAGGGCACCCCGATCCACATCTCGGTGCGGGTGCGCGAGAAGCGCGGCGCGAAGAAGAAGTAACGGCCGTACGGCGAAGGGCGGTCCCCGCACCGGGGGCTGCCCTTCGCCGTACGTCACGTACCCCGGCGCGGGCCGGGCGGCAGCGCCGCCGGAACGTGGTGCATGCCGGTGTCCTGCTGCCGCCCGAGCGTGCCGACCCGCTGCCACTGCGGCTGCTGCTGGCCGCTGTTGTGCCGGGCGCTGTACGCCCCCGCGCTGTAGGCGCTGTAGGTGGTCGAGCGGTACGAACCGGTGCTGTGCGGGGCGCTCCCGAAGGCACAGAACCCCAGCTCCTCCTCGCCGCTGCGGTCACCCGGCAGCGTACGGAAGGTCTTGACCCACTCCGCGTAGAGCGTGTCGTAGATCGGCGTGGCCGATGGTGCGCCGAGCCCCTCCTGTCCCACCCGCGCGGACGGGACGGAGGAGAAGGAGGACCGGCGGGGAGGAGGAGTGTCGTATGCGTGCACGTATGTCCAAACGACGGCGCCTGTGAAGAGATGCGGTCGTTACGACGCTTTTGGCGTAGTGGGAACCGTGCCGGGAGGAACGAACAGCCCGCGCCCGCCGAGGCGCGGCGGCCTCCCCGCCGGGGAGCCGGCCCTCACGTACCCGCGAGGGGCAGCGCCGCCGCCACCAGCTTCCCGTTCGCCGCGGCCCTGTCCAGGGCCCCGCGCAGCAGGTCCTCCCGGGGCTGCCGGCCGATGGACCCCACCGGGGCGGCGAACATCAGCACCTGCTGGTGCTTGTTGGCGGCGGCCCGCCAGCTGTCCGTGACCTGCAGCGGCTGATGCGCCTGCCACCAGGCCACCGGCTGACCGCCGTTGGCGCCCGGCTGGAGCACCGCGTGCAGCTGGCCGACGGCGAGGAGCACCGACCAGCCGTGCAGCACCGGAGGAACGGACACCAGTTCGGTCACCGGCATGAAGCCCTGCTCGATGAGGAGTGGGAGGAAGTCGTCGCCGAGCCCGGTGGAGCCGGGGCGCACGATGGGCGCGGTCGGCTCGACGACCAGCCCGGGGTGCAACTCGCCCTCGATCAGGACGAGTCCGCTGGTCACGCCGAGCACGGCCTGCTCGGGCACGGACCGCTGCGGCTCGCCGCCCACGGCCATGTCGCTCCCGGTGCCGCCGATGGAGCGGACGGCGCCCTGCAACTGCTCCTCGGTGACCTGGACGACCTGGGAGGGCAGGCAGCCGGCGTGGGCGAAGGCGAGGACGGCGGTCTCGTCGCCGACGAACAGAACGGTGCTGGTGCGCTCCTGCTCGGAGTCGCCCGGGGTACGGCAGGACGTGCAGTCGTAACTGCCCGGGGCGTTCTCTCCGGCGAGCAGCCGGTCGGCTTCTTCGTCGCCGATCTCGGCGCGTACGGCGTCACTGACGTCGAGCATGCGCGGCACGGTGGCTCCCTCGGGATGCGGTGCTGGGTCGGCCGGGTGGCTCCCGGCCCATGAGCCCCGGGGTTCCGGGCTCATGAAGAAGACAACGGGCGTCCTGTGGTGGGGGTCACGCCCCGGGGATAACGGAATCGAACCATCCACCGCACAGGGTCACCTGAGGTACGGCATCGGACACTCACCGTCAACTCTGCGCACAGTCAAGGAACTTGAACGGGTGAAGTGGGTCACAGATCACCTCGGCGGGTGGTCGAAAAATCATGAAATCAGCGGATGAAGCGGGTGGCCGAAAATCGCCGATACCTGGGGTAACGGCGAACTGGCCTGGAATGACAAGGAGTTGGTTGATATCGGCCGCCCCTCCTCCCTACATTCCTCCGCCGTGTGCAACGAGCACCGCTCGGGTACGTCCGCCGGCCGGCAGCAGGCAGAGCACGATCGACACGCCGGCCGTCGCGGACGGGGCGGGCGCGAGGAACCGCGGCAGTACGCGGCAAGACGCGCTCCGTCCGGGGGAGCCCGGGTTCGTGGAGAGGGAATTACATGTCCGAGTGTGCCGATACCACCCGCAACACCGCTCGTCACGACAGCGCCCGCAAGGGCCGTACGACGGCCGCCCTCGCCGGGGCGGCGCTGCTGGCCCCGCTGGGGCTGCTGGCCGCGACCGGCAACGCCGTCGCGGCGGACAACGGAGTGTGGGACCGCATCGCCCAGTGCGAGAGCGGCGGCAACTGGCACATCAACACCGGCAACGGCTACTACGGCGGGCTCCAGTTCTCCGCCGGCACCTGGCGCGCGTACGGCGGCACCGCCTACGCCCCGACGGCCGACCAGGCCCCCAGGAGCGCGCAGATCGCCGTCGCCACCAAGGTCCAGCGCGCCCAGGGCTGGGGCGCCTGGCCGGTCTGCTCGGCCCGGGCCGGGGCCTCGGGAGCAGCCCCCGCGGCCGCCTCGGGCACCGCGGCCAAGAGCGGCGTGACGACGAAGTCCGCACCGGCGAAGGCGCCGGAACGCCCGAAGGGCCACACCAACCGCAACGCCTCCCGCGGCGACTACACCGTCCGCGAGGGCGACACCCTGAGCATCATCGCCGCCCGGCACGGGACCACCTGGCAGCGGATCTACGCCGCCAACCGGACGGTCGTCGGCGACGACCCGAACCTGATCGTGCCCGGCCAGCGCCTCGCGCTCTGAGCGCCGGGCCCTCCGCCCGAGACAGCCGCTGTCCCCAGTCGAGGACAGCGGCTGTCCGCATCGGGTGGCAGACTCGGCCCCATGTTGGAGACCTCGGCACGCCTGCTGCGCCTGCTCTCGCTGCTCCAGGCCCACCGCGAGTGGTCCGGGGCCGAACTCGCCGAGCGGCTCGGCGTCACCCCGCGCACCGTCCGCCGGGACGTGGACCGGCTGCGGGAGCTGGGCTATCCGGTCAACGCGAGCCCCGGCACCGGCGGCGGCTACCAGCTGGGCGCGGGCGCCGAACTGCCCCCGCTGCTGCTCGACGACGACGAGGCGGTCGCCGTGGCCGTGGGCCTGCGCACCGCCGCCGGACAGGGCATCGAGGGCATCGGCGAGACCTCCGTACGCGCCCTCGCCAAGCTGGAACAGGTGCTGCCGGACCGGCTGCGCCGCCGGGTGAGTGCCCTCAACGCCTTCACCGTGCCCATGCTGCGCGGCGGCCCGCCGGTGTCACCCGTCGACCCGGCCCTGCTCACCGAACTCGCCCATCTGTGCCGGGACACCGAGCGGCTGCGCTTCGAGTACCTGAGCCACGAGGGCGCCGTCAGCCGCCGGACCGTCGAACCGCACCGGCTGGTGTGCACCGAGCGGCGCTGGTACCTGGTCGCCTGGGACGTGGACCGGGAGGACTGGCGGACCTTCCGCGTCGACCGCATCACGCCGAAGCCGCCTCACGGCCCCCGCTTCACCCCGCGCGAGGCGCCCGCCGAGGATCTCGCCGCCTACGTGTCGAAGGGCGTCTCCACGCGCGCGTACGCCACGCACTCCGCGGTCCGGCTGCTGGTGCCGCTGCACGAGGCCGCCGAACGGATCTCGCCGTCCGCCGGGACGCTGGAGGCCGACGGGGAGCACGCCTGCGTCCTGCGCAGCGGGGCGCCGAACCTCGAGGTGATGGTCGTTCACATCATGATGACCGGTCTCCCCTTCGAGGTGCTGGAGCCGGCCGAGCTGATCGAGGCCATCAGGACGATTCGTGACCGGCTCGACGACGCTCTGGCTCGGGCTGCGGAACCCGTGCCGCGTACTCCGGATGGTGCAGGTCGAACGCCGGGGCCTCGGAGCGGATCCGCGGCAGGGTGACGAAGTTGTGCCGGGGCGGCGGGCGGGAGGTCGCCCACTCCAGGGAGCGGCCGTAGCCCCAGGGGTCGTCGCTGTCGACCTCCGCGAGCTGACGTCATGATGCTCGCCGGGCGGGTGCCCCGACAGGGGGCGTACGGCGGTCGTGTGCTGAATCCGTGAATTTCCTATGCGGCGTCAGCTCGCCCGGCGGCACGCCGGATTCCGCTCGGAATCGTGTCCCGGACCGGCCGTGATCCCCGCTGCCGTGCTTTCCGCCGGGTAATTCGAGGGGGTGCTCCGACACGCGGGAATTCTGTTCGATTACCCCGGCGAGACGCATGGAAACCCCCGTACGTGTGACGGAGTTCGACGGACACGGGTGTCGGGAACCTGTGACAGAAGTGTGACCGGAGAGGGACTCGGGGCGCGGGCAGCGGGTTCCGTCTTCCGTCACGGCGTGATGCGGCCTAGCGTGGCCGCATGGCACCGATTCCCACTCCGCCGGCGGAGCCCCAGGACAGCCCGGACGGTTACGTCGGCCTCGACGCGGCGAGCGCCGAGCGGCTCGCCCGGCAGCGCGGCTGGTCGACCGTACGGTCGCTGCCGCCGGGCGCGATCATCACCATGGAGTACCGGGTGGGCCGGCTCAACTTCGAGGTGCGGGACGGCCGGGTGGCCCGCGCCTGGAAGGGCTGAGGCCCCTCGCACGCAGCACGAAGGCCCCGCTCCCGGGAGGGAGCGGGGCCTTCGTCGTGGCGGGGTGGGCTGTGCGTACCGGACCCCGCCGCCGTGGTGGGGCGTCAGCCGCCGGTCAATGGACGGGCCGACGGGGAGGTGCCGCGCGGCAGGCGGTCGGCGTGCGGCGGGCGGCGGCTGCCCACCGGGGTGACCGGGCGCTCCGAACGGGCCGTGTGCGGGCCCGGCGCCAGATGGACGGTGGCCCGGGAGCCACGCGCCGACGACACCGGCTCGCGCGCCGGGGCGTGCTGCTCGGCGGCAGCGGTGCGCGGCTTGAGCGCCACGGGCGTGACCGGCAGGGCCGGCGCGGGCACCGTGCGGCCGCGGCGTGCGCGCCAGCGGTCGCGCAGGTCGAAGAGCGCGGTCTCGGCCCTGGTGACCAGGGGCTCGAACCAGGGCAGCGCGAGCATGATCAGCAGGCCGGCGGCCCAGCCCAGCAGCACGTCGCTCAGCCAGTGCGTACCGAGGTAGACGGTGGTGAGGCCGACGCCGAGCGAGGTGACCGCCGACAGGGCGGACAGCCAGCGGCGGGCCCTCGGACTGGAGGCCAGATACGCCAGGATTCCCCACGTCACCACCGCGTTGGCGGTGTGGCCGCTGGGAAATATATCGCCGCCGAGACCCATCTCGTTCGAGCCGATCACGGTCGCGTAGTGCGGACCGAGCCGCCCCATGCCGAGCTTGGCGGCGCCGACCGTGATGTTCAGCAGCAGCAGCGAGGTGGCCAGGGTCAGCAGGGGACGCAGCGTGTGCTGCCGCCAGGAGCGCCAGCCGAGCCAGGCCGCGACCATCACGGCGGTGGGGCCGCGCTGGCCGAGCACCACGTAGTAGTCGAGGAAGGCGTGGATCTGCGGCCACTGCTGGTACGGCCGGAAGAACATGACCTGCCAGTCGAGCCGGACCAGCCAGGAGGTGATCACCACGGCCCACACGATCGCCAGGTAGAAGGCGAGGGTCGCGGTGAACAGCACGACCCGGTGCCGGCTCATCCTCGGCACATCGATGTGGGCCGGTCGTTCCGGCTCACGGTCGAGTCTGGCGAAGACCCGGTCCAGACGCCGGGTCAGGTTTCGTTCGGTACGCACTCAATCGACGTTACAGCGAGTGAGCTCTGTTCCCGGTCGAAACAGGGGCTTTGTGATGACGATGTGATGTGGGAAACCTCTCAGGAGGGGCCTGAATTACCTGGATTCCGCAATCCGCCGAGAGTGCTTCGAGCAATTCCTTTGATCATGCCGGGTGTTGTTTATATCGCCCTTATGAATTCGTTCACCGGGTCATGGGGTGGAATTCTCCCGGGCGTCATCGGCCGCCGGAGTCGATCACGGGGGACCGGAACCGTTCAGCCAGAACGCGCCGTAGACCGCCGTGGCCACCGTCACCACGGCCATCACCAGTACCGACCTGGACGTCCGCAGCCGCGCCAGGGCCCTGGCGAGCGGGAACAGCACCGGGAAGGCCGGCATCAGCAGCCGCGGCTTCGACCCGAAGTAACTCGAGGCGCACAGCGCGAGCGCCAGCACGACACCCGTGTACACCAGCAGCGCGACGGGCTGGCGCTGTCGTACGCCGGTCACGTAGAGCCAGATCAGCAGCGCCACCCCGATGATCAGGCCCGCACCGGCGAGGGCCGACGGGAATGACGTGAACTTGTCGGCGACGAAGCGGGCGAAGGCGTACCCGCCGTCGAAACCGTTGCGCCAGCCCGCCTGTACGTCGAGATAGCCGAACAGGCCCTGGCCCGTGCGGTGGCCGACCCAGAGGACGTAGCCGGCGGCGCCGAGCGGGGCGAGGAGCATGCCGAGGACGCGGCGTGGGACGGGGGCGTCCTGGGTCGCGCCGCTCGTGCGGCGGCTGAGCGAAGAGACGTGTGCCGTGTCCGGTGGGGCAGTTGATGAGGAGGGGGCGCACGTTGCGTCGGTTGCGCCTCCTGACGAAGAGGAGGCGCGTGCTGTGTCGTACGCGCCCTCTGGTGCCGAAGGGGCTTGTGTCGTCCGGTTCGTGCCGTCGGTGTGCGCTTCGCGCCCCGAGCGAGCATCGACCGCCGTGGTGCGAGCGCGTTCGCCGTTGTGCGTGCCGCGCACGCCCCGCGCGTTTCGTTCCCGCAGGAAAGAGGTGACGCCCGCCACCCACACCGCGGCGACCACCGCGAGCCCCACCGGCCGGGTCAGCCCGGCCAGCGCGGCGAGCGCGCCCGCGCTCACCCACCGGCCGGTCAGCACCGCGTACAGCGACCACGCGGCCAGTGCCGTGAACAGGGACTCGCTGTACGCCATCGACTGCACGATGCCGACCGGCAGCACCGCCCACAGCAGCACCGCGCACACCCCGGTACGCCGGCCGTACACGTGCTCCGCGACCGCGAAGATCCCCGCGGCCGCGGCGAGCGAGGCGAGCAGGCTGACGACGAAGCCGGCGTCCGCGTACGACAGCGGAGCGACCGTGTGCAACAGCCGCTCGAGCCAGGGCAGCAGCGGGAAGAACGCCAGGTTGGAGTGGACGTCGCCGTTCGGCAGTCGCACCTCGTAGCCGTATCCCAGCTCGGCGACCCGGGTGTACCAGAGCGAGTCCCAGCGTGCGGTCAGCAGGGTGTACGCGCTCTTGCCGCGCGCGGCGCTCCACACGGCCAGCACGAGCAGGCCCAGGGCGCGGACCGCCACGTACCCCAGGAGGGCCGGGGCCGCCCGGCGCAGAAGTGGGGCGCGGGACGGGGCCACACGCGTCGCGAGATCTGTCACGGGCTCGATTATCGACCGGACGGGGAACCGGGCCGTCCGCCGGGGCGTGGTCAAGAGCGGGCGAAGTGGTGTACGCCACACGGGTTCGGTCCCGCGTGTGAGAGGTCCGCCACGCGACCGCGCGGCGAATGCGCGTACGCTGACGAGTCACCCGCGTGGGTTTGCGCGGGCCGGAGACGCCGCTCCTCTCCGGCCGTACGACGGGGATCCCCACCCCGCCGATCCGCCGCACGCGAGGGATCATCTGGGAGGTACGTACATGTCCGGGACGACCACGGCTGCGGTACGGCCGCGCCGTCGGACGGCCGGGGCCGGTGCCAACCGCTGGGTCGTCCTCCTCGTCCTCTGCGTCAGCCTGCTGCTCGTCGCCCTCGACGCGACCGTGCTGCACGTGGCGGTCCCCGCCGTCACCGAGGACCTCAGGCCCGGCGCCATGGAACTGCTCTGGATCGTCGACGTCTACCCGCTCGTCTGCGCCTCGCTGCTGATCCTGTTCGGCACCCTCGGCGACCGGGTCGGCCGCAGACGCGTCCTGCTGCTCGGTTACGCCCTCTTCGGCGTCGCCTCCGCCCTGGCCGCCTTCGCACCCAGCGCCCAGGCGCTGATCCTCGCGCGGGCGCTGCTCGGTGTCGGCGGTGCCATGATCATGCCCGCGACCCTGTCCATCCTCCGCCAGGTCTTCCCGGACCGGCGCGAGCGCGCGCTGGCCATCGGCATCTGGAGCGCGGTCGCGGCCGTCGGCGCGGCGGTCGGACCCCTGCTCGGCGGCTTCCTGCTGGAGCACTTCTGGTGGGGCTCGGTCTTCCTCGTCAACATCCCGCTGATGCTCGTCAGCCTGCCGGTCGGGCGGATGCTGCTGCCCGAGTCGCGCGGCGACCGCAACGGCCCGTGGGACGTCGTCGGCGCGCTGATGGCGGCGGTCGGCCTCTTCGGTGTCGTGCTGGGGGTGAAGCGGCTCGGCGGCGGCGAGGCGGTGGCGAACCCGGTCACGCTGCTGCCGCTGCTGGTGGGTGCCGCACTGCTCCTCCTCTTCGTGCGGCGGCAGCGGCGGCGCCCGCATCCGCTGGTGGATCTGCGGATGTTCCGGCGGCCGGCGTTCAGCACGTCGGTGGGCTGCATCGTGCTGGCGATGCTCGCGCTGGTGGGCCTGGAGCTGATCGCGGCGCAGTACCTGCAACTGGTGCTGGGTCTCTCGCCGCTGGAGACGGGCCTCAGACTGCTGCCGCTGACCGTGGCGGCGATGGCGGCGGGCCTCGCCGGCGCGCGGATGCTGCGCCGCTTCGGACCGCGCCGGATGGTCTGCTTCGGCTTCTGCCTCACCGCCGCCGCGGTCCTGACCCTGACGGCGATGGGCGGGACCGACGACCCGGGCCTGCTGCTGTTCGGCTTCGTGCTCCTCGGGTTCGGCCTGGAGACCACGCTCTTCGGGGCGTACGAGTCGATGCTGAGCGAGGCCCCGGCCGAGCAGGCCGGCGGCGCCGCCGCGATCGGCGAGACGTCGTACCAGCTGGGCGCCGGGATCGGGATCGCGCTGCTGGGCAGCGTGATGAACGCGGCCTACGCACCCGGTCTCGCGTCGGTGCCGGGAGTCTCCCCGTACGCCTCGGACGCGGCGGGCCACTCGCTGGGCGAGGCCTACGAGGTGGCCGGGCGCCTCGGCGGGTCCGCCGGGGCCGCGCTGCGCCTGGCCGCCCGGGACTCCTTCGTGCACGGGCTGCACGTCACCCTGCTGGTGAGCGCCGGCCTGTTGCTGCTCGGCGCGGCGATGGCACTGCGGCTGCCCCGGGTCATGCAGTGCGGCGAGCCCCATGAAGGGGCCGCAGGGGTCGAAGGGGCCGAAAGGGCCGAAGGGAACGAGGGCGCCGCCGAGGTGGGGCTGCCGTCGCCGCGGGAGGCCGAGAAGCCGAGGGTGTCTGCCTGACCCCCGCTCTGGACGTGCGGGACACTGCACCGTAACGTCGGCTGCGGAGTCGTAACTAGCGCTGCTAGTTTTCACCGTGCCGCAGCCTGCCTCAGTGTCCCGGAGGGTGTTCCATGTCCGCGTCCGCGAAGTTGCCCCCGTTCGATGCCGCCGATCCGCTCGGGATCGACGACCTCCTGGACCCGGAGGACCTGGCCGTTCGGGACACCGTCCGCCGCTGGGCGGCCGACCGCGTGCTGCCCCATGTCGCCGACTGGTACGAGAAGGGCGAGCTGCCCGGCATCAGGGAGCTCGCGCGCGAACTCGGCGGGATCGGCGCCCTCGGCATGTCGCTCACCGGGTACGGCTGCGCCGGCGCCACGGCCGTGCAGTACGGCCTGGCCTGTCTGGAACTGGAGGCCGCCGACTCGGGTATCCGGTCCCTGGTCTCCGTGCAGGGCTCGCTCGCCATGTACGCGATCCACCGCTTCGGCAGCGAGGAGCAGAAGCAGGAGTGGCTGCCGCGCATGGCCGCCGGCGAGGTGATCGGCTGCTTCGGGCTCACCGAGCCCGACCACGGCTCCGACCCCGCCTCCATGCGCACCCACGCCAAGCGCGACGGCGACGACTGGGTCCTCAACGGCCGCAAGATGTGGATCACCAACGGGTCCGTGGCCGGGGTCGCGGTCGTCTGGGCGCAGACCGAGGACGGGATCCGCGGGTTCGTCGTACCGACCGACCGGCCCGGCTTCTCGGCGCCCGAGATCAAGCACAAGTGGTCCCTGCGCGCCTCGGTGACCAGCGAACTCGTCCTGGACGAGGTAAGGCTGCCCGCCACCGCCGTGCTTCCGGAGGTCACCGGCCTGCGCGGACCGCTCGGCTGCCTCTCGCACGCCCGCTACGGCATCGTCTGGGGCGCGATGGGTGCCGCGCGCAGCAGCTTCGAGGCGGCCCTCGACTACGCGAAGTCACGGGAGCAGTTCGGGCGGCCCATCGGCGGCTTCCAGCTCACCCAGGCCAAACTCGCCGACATGGCGGTGGAACTGCACAAGGGGATTCTGCTCGCCCACCATCTGGGGCGGCGGATGGACGCCGGCCGCCTGCGTCCCGAGCAGGTCAGCTTCGGCAAGCTCAACAACGTCCGCGAGGCCATCGAGATCTGCCGTACGGCGCGGACGATCCTCGGTGCCAACGGGATCTCCCTCGAATACCCCGTGATGCGGCACGCGACCAACCTCGAGTCGGTGCTCACCTACGAGGGCACCGTCGAGATGCACCAGCTCGTGCTGGGCAAGGCGCTCACCGGGCTCGACGCCTTCCGGTGAGCCCGGGGGGAGGCAGGGCCGGCGAGCGGCCCTGCCTCAGCTCTGGTTGAAGAAGCCGTCCTCGCGGCGCGCCGCGGGTTCGCCGCTGACGATCTCCGTGTTCGCCGGCGTCAGCAGGAACACGCGGTTCGCGACCCGCTCGATGGTGCCCCGCAGACCGAAGGTCAGCCCGGCCGCGAAGTCGACGACGCGCTTGGCGTCGGCCGGCTCCATCGCCGTGAGGTTGACGATGACCGGGACACCGTCCCGGAACAGCTCGCCGATGGAGCGGGCGTCCCGGAAGCTGTCCGGGGTGACCGTGCCGATCCGGCGGCCCTTCTCCTCGGCCGTGTCCGTGGCCACCTTCACCCGGGGGTCCGTGACCCAGGCGTCCGCGGACGCGGTGCCCTCGGAGTAGTCGTCGTCGTAGTAGCGCTCGTCATCGTTGTCGTCGACGAGGCCGAGCCACGCACTCGCCTTGCGTACCGATCCCATGGACGCCTCCTCTCACAGCAGTCCTTCTTGCTTTCCGCATCCCTATGGTCATCCATGATGCGGACGGCGCGCCAAGTGGATAGACGCCGCGCGGGGGGTTTGTGACGGTACTGGTGCACAGCGGATCCGTCGAGAGTCCTTGTGCCCCAAGGGTCGTGACTCATACGGCTGCTGACTGTGAGTGAAATATGATTGTCGTTGGCGGATGGGTGAGGCACGGTGCGTACGGGTGAACGTGAACCCTGATACGACCCGACAGTCGGTCGATACGATGCCCCGGCTCAACATCACAGCGGACCACGGGGGATCGGCGTGTTCGGAATCGTCAGGCCGTGCGGCCACCGGCTCGGGGAGGGCCTGAAGGCCCAGTGGATGGCGCACTTGTGCGGACTCTGTCTCGCACTGCGCCGTGATCACGGACAGTTCGCCCGTGTCGTGACGAACTATGACGGGCTTCTCGTATCGGTTCTGACGGAGGCTCAGGCGGGCGCGCTGAGCGGGTCCCGGCGGACGGCCGGTCCGTGCGCTCTGCGCGGGATGCGGACGGCGTCCGTCGCGCAGGGCGAGGGCGCGCGGCTCGCCGCCGCCGTCTCGCTGGTGCTCGCCTCCGCCAAGGTCCGCGACCATGTCGCCGACCGGGACGGGCTGCTGGCCCGCAGGCCGGTCGCGGCCGCGGCGCGCCGGGTCGCGGCGAGCTGGGGCAGAGCCGGGGAGCGCGGCGGTCTCGCGGTCGGATTCGACACCGCATCCTGGTCGACGCCGTCGACCGGCAGACCGGCATCGAGGCCCTGGCCGCCTACGGCACCCCGCTGCTGACGGTCACCGAGCCGACGGAGACCGCCACCGCGGCCGCCTTCGCGCACACCGCGGTGCTCGCCGGGCGGCCGGGCAACACCGAGCCGCTCGCCGAGGCCGGACGTCTCTTCGGGCGGCTCGCGCATCTGCTGGACGCCGTGGAGGACCGGGAGGCCGACGCCCTCTCGGGCGCCTGGAACCCCCTCACCGCCACCGGCACCTCCCTCGGCGAGGCCCGCAGGCTCGCCGACGACGCCCTGCACGGCATCCGGCTGGCGCTGCGGGAAGCCGAGTTCAGCGACGGCAAGCTCGTTCACCTGCTCCTCGTCCACGAGCTGCGGCGGTCGGTGGACCGCGCGTTCGGCACCGGTGCGTGCGGGCACGCACCCGAAGCCTCCTTCGGACCGCCTCCAGGGCACCGCGCACCCCCGGCGCCGGGAAACCCCTACGGCAGCCCCTTCGGCGGTGAGCCGCCACGCCCGGACAAGCGGGGCTTCTGGGCCGGGTGTGCGGCGGCCCTCGGGCTGTGCTGCACCTGCAAGGTGTGCTGCGCCGACGAGTACGAGGGGCCGTGGTCGCGCAAGAAGCGCGAGGGGTGGTGCAACAACTGCGACTGCGACTGCTCGTGCTGCGAGGCGTGCCAGTGCTGCGAGTGCTGTGAGTGCTGCTCGTGCTGTGACTGCGGGCTGTGACTCAGTTCTTCGCTTCCGGCGGTGAGATCCGCGACTCGGCGATCGAGGACCCGGTCGTCCCCCACTTCTTCAGGACCTTGTCGTAGGTGCCGTCGGCGATCAGCTTGTTCACCGCCGCCTGGAAGGCCGGGGCCAGCCTGGTGCCCTTCTTGAAGGCGAAGCCGACGTCCAGGCGGTGGAACTCGTTGAGGAACTTCACCCCCTCCTGATGGGCGACGGCGTAGCGCAGGCCGTTGATCGTGGACATCACCACGTCGCTGCGGCCCTGCTGCACCGAGGACCAGATCGCGCCCTGCTCGGAGTACGTCTGCACCTGGTAAGCCTTCTTCCCCGCGTCCGTGCACACGTGCTTGTTCTCCTCCAGCGTGGCCTCGAAGGTCGTGCCGGCGCCGGTCGCGACGTTGAGGCCACACAGCTGCTCGAGATCGGTGATTCTGCCCAGCTTGCTGTCCTTGCGGGTGGCGAAGCCCTGGCCGTCGTTGATGTAGGTGACGAAGTCGATCGTCTTGCGGCGCTCGTCGGTGACGCCGAAGTTGCTCGCGCCGAAGTCGTACTTGCCGCTGTCCAGGGCGGGCAGGATCGCCTCGAAGCTCGCCTGCTCCACCTTGAGTTCGAGGCCGAGCACCTTGGCGACCGCCTTGGTGAAGTCGACGTCCTGGCCGGTCAGTGTCCTGCCGTCGCTCAGATACGTGGTGCCGGGCGGAGTGCCGCCGACGCTGACCGCGACGGTGAGACCGGTGACGCCCGCCGGCAGCAGCTTCGCGGCCGCCGCGTCCTTCGTCTCGGCGGAGACGACGTCCGTGGTGGGCACCTTGTCGGACTTGGCCGCCACCCCGGCGGCGTCCGTCCCGCCCGAGCCACCGGACCCGGAGCCGCAGGCGGTGAGCAGGAGAGTGGCCGAAGTGATGCCGACAAACGGCAAGAAATGGCGATATGCGGGCGTACGCATGGGGCAGCGGTCTCCTGGTGGCGGAAGGCGTGAAGAGCGCGAGGGGAGGGGTGCGCGTGTGAAGGCGAAGAAGAAAGAAGAACGCGAGGGAGGGAGAACGCGTGAGCCCGCTCAGGAACGGGCGCGCAGGGGGTCAGCTCAACAGGAAGAGGACCACACGCGACCGAAGTCGATGTGGGAGCGGGTGACCAGCCACTGCTGTGGATGCATGGGCCAAGTGGAACAGGCATCCGGTTCTGCGTCAACCGAGTTGAGACGTAAGGCTCACAGTGTGGACAGCCTTGACAGCGCACCGAAACGCCCACGTACTCTCGACGGACGGCCCTGCTGAGGGGCTCGGCCGTGACCGCGCCACGCGGCGCGCCCGTGTGAAGGCACCCACCGTGTCCGACGTTCGACCAACGTCACGGAGCCCTCGCATGTCATCCGACACCCTCGCCAAAGTCCCCGCCGCCCCCGAGGCGTCCGAGCGCGCGGACGCGCTGACGATCGTCCCGCAGCGCCGTCCCGGCCAGTGGGCGGCCGCCGTCGCCGTCCTGGTGCTGCTGGGACTCGCCGTCAACTCGGTCCTGCGCAACGAGGCGTTCCAGTGGGACGTCGTCGCCGACTACTTCACCTCGGACTCCGTACTGCGCGGACTGTGGCTCACCCTGTGGCTGACCGCGGTCGTGATGGTCCTCGGCTTCGCCCTCGGCACCCTGCTCGCCGCCTTCCGGCTATCCGCCAACCCCGTGCTGCGGTGGGTGAGTTGGGGCTACGTCTGGCTG
Source organism: Streptomyces sp. NPDC044061 (assembly GCF_056434305.1). Lineage (NCBI taxonomy): Bacteria > Bacillati > Actinomycetota > Actinomycetes > Kitasatosporales > Streptomycetaceae > Streptomyces > Streptomyces sp. NPDC044061. Next base: position 53,467 of record NZ_JBWKFL010000007.1, read on the forward strand.
TTCCGGTCGATCCCGATCCTGGTGCAGCTGCTGCTGTGGTTCAACATCGGGGCGCTGTACCCGCAGCTGTTCGGGGTGAAGACCGTCAACCTGCTGGGCCCGGTCGCCGTCGCGATCGTGGGCCTCACCCTGCACGAGGCCGCCTACGCCGCCGAGGTCGTCCGCGGCGGCATCCTCTCCGTGGACCGCGGGCAGATCGAGGCCGCCCAGGCGCTCGGTCTGAGCCGGTGGAGGCGCTGGCGGCGGATCGTGCTGCCGCAGGCCATGCGGTCCATCGTGCCGCCCGCCGGGAACATGCTGATCGGCACCCTCAAGGGCACCTCCATCGTCAGCGTCATCGCCGTCAACGACCTGCTGTTCTCGGCACAGTTGATCTACCACCGCACGTACCAGGTGATACCGCTGCTGATGGTCGCCACCCTCTGGTACACCATCGTCACCTCGGTCCTCGGCGTCGGCCAGTACTACGTGGAGAAGCGCTATGCGCGTGGTACGGAGTCCGCCCGATGAGGCCGCAGCTGGTGATCGTGGGAGCCGGGCCGCGGGGGACCGGACTGCTCGAACGCATCGCCGCCAACGCGCCCGAGCTGTACGCCGGTTCGGGACTCGACATCCATCTGGTCGACCCCCATCCGCCGGGCGGCGGACGCATCTGGCGCGAGGCGCAGTCGCCCCTGCTCTGGATGAACTCGCACGCCGAGGACGTCACCATGTTCACCGACGAGACGGTGCGGATGGACGGCCCGGTGCGCGAGGGCCCCACCCTGCACGAATGGGCCGGCCTGGACGGCCGCACCTTCGCCGACCGGCAGATCCAGGGCCGCTATCTGCGCTGGGTGTACGAGCGGGCCCTCGCCGAGCTGCCTCCGGGCGTCACCGTGCATCACCATGCCCGGCGTGCCCTTCGGGTGAGCGGCCCGCGCGAGGGACGCCAGCAGGTGTGGCTGGAGGGCCGCCCGCGCCCCCTGCTCGCCGACCTGGTCGTCCTCGCCCTGGGCCACCTCGACTCCGAACTCGATCCGGAGCAGGTCGAACTGGCCGCCTACGCCCGGGAACACGGCCTCGTCCATCTGCCGCCCGACTTCACCGCGGACAGCGACCTGTCCCCGCTGAAGCCCGGCGAACCCGTCCTGGTGCGCGGCTTCGGGCTGGCCTTCGTCGACCTGATGGTGCTGCTCACCGAGGGGCGCGGCGGGCGCTACGAGGGCGACACCTATGTGCCCTCGGGTCGCGAGCCGGTGCTGTACGTCGGCTCGCGGCGCGGGGTGCCGTACCGCTCGAAGATCGGCTACGACTGGACCGGCGACCGGCCGCCGCTGCCCCGCTTCTTCGGCCCCGCCGAGGTCGAGGGACTGCTGGCGCGGCCGGAGGGCTTCGACTTCCGGCGCGATGTGTGGCCGCTGGTGGAGAGGGAGCTGGGCTTCGCCCACTACCACCGCCTGTTCACCGCACATGCCGAGCGTACGGCGATGGCCTGGGCCGACTTCGAGGAGAAGTACGCCGCCGCCGCCGACCTCGCCGAGACCCGGGCGCTCGTAGCCGCCGCCGTGCCGGACCTGGCCGACCGACTCGACCTCGCCGCGCTCGACCACCCCCTCGACGGGGTCCGTCACACCTCGCACGAGGAGTTCCAGGAGGGACTGCGCGGCCATGTCGAGGGCGACCTGCGCCGCCGGCACGATCCGCGGCACAGCGCCGACCTGGGTGTCTTTCTCGGGATGCTGTCCGTCTACGGGCAGTTGGTGCGCCTCGGGAACATCGGTCCGTGGTGGCACGGCTTCTTCAGCTACCTGGCGTCCGGGCCGCCCGGCCCCCGGCTGCGGCAGATGCTCGCCCTGTCCCGGACCGGCCTCCTGCGGTTCGTCGGCGCCGACATGACCGTCACCGCCGGGGACGGGGTGTTCCGGGCGGCCGGCCCGACCGTTCCCGGGTTCTCCGTCGAGGCGCGGGCGCTGGTCGAGGCCCGGCTGCCCGAGCCGACCGTGGGCCGGGCCCGCGACACCCTGCTGCGGGAACTGCACGCCGACGGGGCCGCCGAGACCCCCGACGGGCTGCTGCGTGTCGACTCCGGCGACGGCCGGATCCTGGACGGCGCCGGCCGACCGCATCCGCGGCGCTTCGCGCTCGGCCCGTTCACCGACGGCCGTACCCCGGGCGCCTTCACCCGGCCGCGCACCGGCGGGCCCGCCTTCCGGCAGAACGACGCCACCGCCCGGGCCGCGCTGTCCTTCCTGCGGAACCTGGCCGGCAGAGCCGCCGCGTGACCGCCCCGCCCACGCCCACTGACAAGGAACCCACACCATGACCGTCATGGTCGACATCAGGTCGGTGCACAAGAGCTTCGGCTCGCTCGACGTCCTCAAGGGCATCGACCTCCAGGTGCGCGCCGGTGAGGTCACCGTCGTGCTCGGCCCCTCCGGCTCCGGCAAGTCCACGCTGCTGCGCACCATCAACCATCTGGAGAAGGTGGACCAGGGCGCGATCACCGTGGACGGCTCGCTGATCGGCTACCGGCGCGCCGGTGACAAGCTGCACGAACTGCCCGAGCGCGAGGTCCTCCGACAGCGCACGCGGATCGGCTTCGTCTTCCAGAACTTCAACCTCTTCCCGCACCTCACCGTCCTCGACAACGTCATCGAGGCACCGGTGTCCGCGCTGAAGCGGCCCCGCAAGGAGGCGGTGGACGGCGCACACCGGCTGCTGGAGCGGGTGGGGCTGGGCGACAGGGCCGACGCCTACCCCCGGCAGCTGTCCGGCGGCCAGCAGCAGCGGGTCGCCATCGCGCGGGCGCTCGCGCTGGAGCCGAAACTGCTGCTCTTCGACGAGCCGACCTCGGCGCTGGACCCCGAGCTGGTCGGGGAGGTGCTGGACGTCATCCGGGACCTGGCGGGCCAGGGCACGACGATGATCGTCGTCACGCACGAGATCTCCTTCGCCCGCGAGGTCGCCGACACGGTGGTGTTCATGGCCGACGGGAGGATCGTCGAGCAGGGCCCGCCGGGCGAGGTGCTGGACGCTCCGCGCGAGGAGCGGACCCGGGCGTTTCTGTCGAAGGTCCTGTGAGGCAGGGCATTGGCATGAGCGCGCTACTCCACCTCGCCGCCGCCCTCGACCAGCCGGGCCGCTACGACGCCGGCTCCTACGTCGAGCCGGCGCGGCTCGCCGAGCGCGGCGGGCTCGACTTCGTGACACTGGACGACTCCTTCGCGCGCCCCGGGCCCGACGCGCTCGCCGTGCTGTCGCGCGTGGCGCCCGCCACCCGGCGGATCGGGCTGGTCCCGACCGTCAGCACCACGCACACCGAGCCCTTCCGGCTCCAGGCCGCCGTCGCCACCTTCGACTGGGCCAGCCGCGGCCGGGCCGGCTGGCGGATCGACGTGTCCACCACCGAGGGCGAGGCCCGCCTGTTCGGCCGCAGACATGCCGCCCCGGCCGACGCGCTGTGGCAGGAGGCCGGGGAAGTCGCCGACGTGGCCGCGAGGTTGTGGGACAGCTGGGAGGACGGCGCGGAGATCAGGGATGTGCGAAGCGGCCGCTTCCTCGACCGGGACAGGCTCCACCATGTCGACTTCACCGGTACCGCCTTCTCGGTCAAGGGCCCCTCGACGGTGCCGCGGCCCCCGCAGGGCCACCCCGTCCGCGTGGTCGACGCCACCGAGGGACAGGCCCGGCCCATCGCGGCCCGTCACGCCGACGTGGCCCTGGTGCGTGCCGCGGACCCCGCGCAGGCCGCCGCCGTGCGCCGCCAACTGCTCGACCAGGCAGCGCAGTTCGGCAGAAACCCGCGCTCCCTGCGGGTGCTGGTGAGCCTGCTCGTCGACCTCGGCGACGGGGAGCACGCGGCCGAGCCCGGGCACGGCGGGGGAGGACCCCGGCCCAGCGCCCGGGGCCCGCTGTACCGCGGCGGCCCCGTCGACCTCGCGGAGCTGATCGCCGGCTGGCACGCGGAGGGCGTCACCGACGGCTTCCACCTCGTCCCCGTCGAGCCGCGCCGTGACCTGGAGCGGCTGGTCAACGGCACGGTGGCGCTGCTGCAGCACCGCGGCCTGTTCCGCACCTTCTATCCGGGCAGCACCCTGCGCGAGCACCTGGGCCTGTCCCGGCCCGCCAACCAGTACGCCGTGACCGGGGGAACGTCATGAACGTACGACGACAGGTGCACCTGGCGGCCCGGCTGCCGGGGGACGGCGAGACCGCCGTGTGGACCGATCCGCGCTCCGGTCCGCGATGTGCGTTCGCCTCCTTCGAGCAGCCGGCGCGCACCGCCGAGCGCGGGCTGTTCGACTTCCTGCTGCTGACCGACGGGCCGCGGCTGCCCGAGCACCGGGGGCGGATCCACGACCTGCACGCGACGGGCTGGCCGGAGCCGATCACCGTGCTGAACGCGCTCGCCGGCGTCACCGAACGGCTCGGGCTCGCCGCCACCGTGCACGCGGCCTTCAGCGAGCCGTACGAACTCGCCCGCAGACTCGCGACCCTGGACCACCTCAGCGAAGGCCGGGCCGCCTGCCACGTGGAGGCCTCCTCGGACGCCTTCAGCGGCGCCAACTTCCGCCACGGCGGCCGCATCGGGGACGCGGACCACCACGGCAGGGCCGCCGAGTTCGTCACCGTGGCACGGCGGTTGTGGGGCTCCTGGACGGCCGACGGGGTGTCCCGGCCGTTCGCGCACCACGGCCGGCACTTCGACATCGCGGGTGAGTTCGGACTGCCCCGCTCGCCGCAGGGCCACCCCGTGGTGATCCGGGCCGGGGACACGGAGCGGGACCGGGAGTCCGCCGCGGCCTCGGCCGACGTGTTCCTCGCCCGGCACCGCCCGCCGGCCGCGGCCCGCTCCCTGCGCGCCGACGTCCGCCGGCGCCTCGCCACGTACGGCAGGGCACCGGAGGACCTGAAGGTCATGCCCGGCGTCACCGTCGTCCTCGGGGACACCGCCGCCGAGGCCCAGGAACGGGCCGTGGAGATCAGGCGGCAGCAGATCACCCCGCGGGGTGCACTGCACGTACTCGAGCGGGTCTGGGGCCTGGACCTCTCCGGTCGCGACCCGGACGGGCCGCTCCCGGAGACCGGCCCGGCGCCGGGCCGGGCGACGGCCGAGGACCGGGACCGGCTCGCGCTCGCCGAGCAATGGCGGGTGCTGGCGAGGGAGAAGGGGCTGTCGATCCGCGAGACCGTGATCGAGGCGAGCGGGCGCCAGTCCTTCGTCGGCACCCCGGAGACGGTCGCCACCGAACTCGAGGCTTACGTACGCGAGGACGCCGCCGACGGATTCGTCCTCCTCCCGCACCTGATGCCCGGTGGCCTCGACGAGTTCGTGGACCGGGTGGTGCCACTGCTCCAGGAGCGCGGCGCCTTCCGCACGGAATACCAGGGCACCACCCTGCGCTCACACCTCGGGCTGCCCGACCCGGCGGGGGAAGGCTGAGCGCGCGTGAAAGGAACCGATCGCATGACGACCGACGCACCCGACGCCTGGAAGCGGTGGCACGAGCAGCGCGTGGAGGCGGTCTCCGCGCCCTTCGGGCCGCTCGCGCTGACCGCCACCCACTGGGTCGAGGATCATCCGGAGGGTCGACTTCCGGACATTCCGGGGACCTGGGTGGCCGATGGTGACGGAGTGGTGCTCAACGCCGCCGGGGCCGACGGCCTGTCCGTGGACGGCCTGCCCTTCTCCGGCGAGGTCAGGCTCCCCGCCGACAGCGGCCCGGCGGCCGGGTCGCGGGTCGCGCTGGGCGGGACGCGGCTGGTGGTGCTGGTCCGCGAGGGTGTCTGGGGGGTGCGGGTCTACGACCCGGACGCCGGCGCCCGGCACGCCTTCCGCGGTATCGAGGCCACTCCGTACGACCCGCGCTGGTCGGTTCCGGGGCGCTTCACGCCGTACGAGGACACGCGCACCGTCCGGGTCGGCAACGCGGACGGACGGGAACGCGGGCTCGCCCTCGCCGGTGAACTCGCCTTCACCGTGGCCGGAAAGGACCTGACCCTTCAGGTCGCGCAGCAGGACGACGGCCCGCTGTGGGCGGTGTTCGCCGACGCCACCAGCGGCCACACCAGCTTCCGGTTCCGGTTCCTCTTCCCGCAGGCACCGGACGCGGAGGGCCGTACCACGGTCGACTTCAACCGCGCCCAGCTCCCGCCGTGCGCGTTCGCCGACCACTTCGTCTGCCCCTTCCCGCCGCCGGGCAACCTGCTGGAGGTTGCGGTCGACGCGGGGGAGCGCGCGCTGAGCCGAACCGGGGCCGCCCGGCGGAACGACTGACCGCGGCCACAGGTGTCCGTCGGGCCGCCCGCCGGCCGCTCCCGCTCGCTGCGGGGGCGGCCGGCGGCGTGAAGATGACGGCATGTGCGGAAATGTCAAGGCGCGCGAGGGGTACGACGGTTGAACGCTGCACGGCCGAAAGGCGCCCTTGTGCCGACCGGCCGTTCGGCCGAATACTGCCGCTCAGCGCTTGTCAGGGGCATGAGAGTTCGGGATCCCGGACCGGTTCCTGGCTGCGCCTCACGGGCCCCGACCCCACGCGGGCCCCCGACTTCCCCTGGGAGGGAACGAAACGTGAGGATCAAGCGCACCACTCCCCGCAGCGGCACCGCGAGACGTACCCGGCTGATCGCCGTGGCGACGGGCTTCCTGGCCGCGGCGGCGTTCGCCGCCCCCACCGCGAACGCCGGCGACGCCCACACGTTCAGCGCCAACCAGCTCACCAAGGCGAGCGACTCCGTCCTCAAGTCCGACATCGCCGGCACGGCCTGGGCGGTGGACAGCGGGACCAACCGTGTCGTCGTCACCGTCGACAGCACGGTCTCCAAGGCCGAGATCGCCAAGATCAAGCGGCAGGCCGGCGCCGACGCGGGCGCGCTGGCCATCAAGCACACCCCCGGCAAGTTCAACAAGCTGATCACCGGCGGCGACGCCATCTACGGCGGCGCCTATCGCTGCTCGCTCGGCTTCAACGTGCACAGCGGCAGCACGTACTACTTCCTGACCGCCGGCCACTGCGGCGAGGTCGCCTCCACCTGGTACAGCAACTCCAACCACAGCACGGTGCTGGGCACCAACGTCGGATACAGCTTCCCGGGCAACGACTTCGCGCTGGTGCGGTACACCAACTCCTCGATCTCGCACCCGAGCGCGGTCGGCAGCCAGACCATCAGCAGCGCGGCCACCCCGTCCGTGGGGACGACCGTCTACCGGCGCGGTTCCACCACCGGCACCCACAGCGGCCGGGTCACGGCGCTCAACGCCACGGTCAACTACGGCAGCGGTGACATCGTCCGCGGCCTGATCCAGACCACGGTCTGCGCCGAGGGCGGCGACAGCGGCGGTCCGCTCTACGCGGGCAGCGTGGCCTACGGTCTGACCTCCGGCGGCAGCGGCAACTGCAGCTCCGGCGGTACGACCTTCTTCCAGCCGGTCACCGAGGCGCTGAGCTACTACGGTGTGACCCTTCCCTGACGGGTCGGCTCCCTGGCGGGGCCGAACCCCTGACGGTTCGGATCCCCGACGGACACGGCTTTCGGTGTGCCCCCGCACGCGGGTCGCGTGCGGGGGCACACCCCTGTCCGGGCCACTGCGTGGATGGCGTGGTGCGTTGGTTTCCGGCCAGGGGTAACCGTCACTGCCCGCCTATGGGTTACTCGCGCGTAGTGTTTGCAGTGCGAATTCCCTGGGGTGTCGGCTCCCGGTCAAGTGAGCCGGGGGCGTACGGCTTTCCCGCGCGCGCGTCCTGAAGTCGACCTTGTGTGCTCCCCGTGCGGTTCGGAAGAGTGGGCGCCCGTCAACCAGCCTTCAGGCCCGTGAGGTCCCCACAACCTCCGGACCGACCCCCCACAGGAGGACACGAGTTGAAGCACCGACGCATATCCGGGCGGCGGGCCGCCGTGGCCGGCGCGGGAGTCGCCGCACTGGTCGCCGCGGGCATCACCTTCCAGACTGCGAACGCCAGCGAGCCCGCGAAGTCCGCGCCGGAAGCGCGGGTTCTGTCCGCCCCGGCGGCCGGAAAGCTCGCCTCGACGCTCGTGCAGGACCTCGGTTCCGGCGCGGCGGGCAGCTACTACGACACCCAGGCGAAGAGCCTCGTCGTCAACGTGCTCGACGCGACCGCCGCCAGGACCGTCGAGGCGGCCGGCGCCAAGGCCAGAATCGTCGCCAACTCGCTCGCCGAACTCGACGGCGCGCGGGCGGCGCTGAAGCGGGACGCGACCGTCCCCGGCACCTCGTGGGCGACCGACCCGGTCACCAACAAGGTCGTCGTCACCGCCGACAGGACCGTGTCCGGGGCCACCTGGACCAAGCTCGACAAGGTGGTCGAGGGGCTCGGCGGGAAGGCCGAACTCAAGCGGTCCAAGGGGGAGTTCAAGCCCTTCGTCGCCGGTGGTGACGCCATCAGCGGCTCGGGCGGGCGCTGCTCGCTCGGCTTCAACGTGGTCAAGGACGGGCAGCCGTACTTCCTGACCGCGGGCCACTGCACCGAGGCCATCTCCACGTGGTCGGACTCCAGTGGCAAGCAGATCGGGCAGAACGCCCAGTCCAGTTTCCCGGGCAACGACTTCGGGCTGGTCAAGTACACGGCCCAGGTGGACCACCCCAGCGAGGTCGACCTCTACAACGGTTCCTCCCAGAAGATCACCGGTGCCGCCGAGGCCACCGTCGGCATGAAGGTCGCGCGCAGTGGCTCGACCACTCATGTGCACGACGGCACGGTCACCGGGCTGAACGCCACCGTCAACTACTCCGAGGGCACGGTCAGCGGTCTGATCCAGACCGATGTGTGTGCCGAGCCCGGTGACAGTGGGGGGTCGCTCTTCTCGGGCGGCAACGCCATCGGGCTGACCTCGGGGGGCAGTGGTGACTGCACCTCCGGTGGGGAGACGTTCTTCCAGCCCGTCACCGAGGCGCTGTCGGCGACCGGCAGCAAGATCGGCTGATCACCCGGCTTCGTGGCGACTTCGGCGGCTTCGGCGGCTTCGGAGGTTTGGCAGGTTTCAGAGGGTCCGTGAGAAGCCCCGTCCCGTTCGAGGGGCGGGGCTTCGCGGTTTTCTGCGCGTGCGTCGGGTTCGCGTCGATACCTGCGGCGCCTGTGCGGGTCCGTCTTGGCTTGGGGCGCGCCCGTGGTTCGTCGGGGGTCGGGGCCGCGGCGGGGGGTGTCCGTCCTCGGTCCGGCGCGCCGTCTCCTTGATCGGCGCCCCTTTTGCGCCGGCCGCCGCGGGCGGACACCCCCGCCACGTCCCCTTCCCGCCGTGCGCGGCAGCCGGCCGGTATGGGGCGTGTGTCCGGGCGTTTGTGCAGGTCGGACGCCGTCTTGCGGATGTCGCACACTTGTTCGGGAATGGGGGTATGGTGGGGGTGGGAACTGATGTTCGAGAGCTGTTCGGGGCTCACGAGTACGGGAGGTGTGTGTGCCGGGCTTCGCGCATCTGCACACCGTCTCCGGGTTCTCCCTGAGGTACGGGGCCTCCCACCCGGAGCGGCTGGCCGAGCGCGCCGAGGAGCGGGGCATGGACGCTCTCGCCCTCACCGACCGCGACACCCTCGCCGGTACGGTCCGCTTCGCCAAGGCTTGTGCCAAGGCGGGTGTCCGCCCCCTGTTCGGCGTGGATCTTGCGGTGGCCGAGCCCGTGGTCGTACGGCATGAGAGGCGTCGTACGCCGGTGCGGGGTGGTGCCTTCGTGGACGAGTCGACCCCCCGGGTGACCTTTCTCGCCCGGGACGGGGCCCGCGGCTGGGCCGACCTGTGCAGGATGGTCACGGCGGCGCACGAGGGCGAGGGTGTGCCTCTGCTTCCCTGGGACGGCAACCACGGCGAGGGGCTGACCGTGCTGCTCGGTCCGGGGTCGGACGTGGGCCGCGCGCTCGCCGCGGGGCGGCCCGACCGCGCCGCGCGGCTGCTCGTCCCCTGGCGCGAGGTCTACGGCGACGCGCTGCGCCTGGAGGCCGTCTGGCACGGTCGTGAAGGCACGGGGTCCGGCTCCCTGCGGCTGGCCGCCCGTACCGTCGGCTTCGCCGCCGAGCAAGGGGTGCGGCCCGTGCTCAGCAACGCCGTCCGGTACGCCGACCCCGGCCAGGGGCCGGTCGCCGACGTCCTGGACGCCGCCCGGCGTCTGGTTCCGATCGACCCCCGCAAGGAGCTGGACTCCGGTGAGGCCTGGCTGAAGGACGCCCAGGCCATGCTGCGGGTGGCCGAGCGGGTGGTGGAGGCGGCCGGGTACCGGCGGGACACCGCCCACCGGCTGCTGGAGCAGACCGGGGACACGGCCGCCGAGTGTCTGGTCGACCCCGAGGACGATCTCGGCATCGGCACCGTCCACTTCCCCGAGCCGCACCTGGTCGGCGCCGGTCGCCGCACCGCCCAGCGGGCGCTCGCCTCCCGGGCGGCTGCGGGCATGGTGCGGCTCGGTCACAGCGGCAGGCGTGAGTACTGGGAGCGGATGCACCGCGAGCTGGACATCATCGCCCACCACGGCTTCGCCTCCTACTTCCTCACGGTCGCCCAAGTGGTGGACGACGTCAGGGAGATGGGGATCCGGGTGGCCGCCCGCGGTTCCGGTGCAGGGTCGCTCGTCAACCATCTGCTCGGGATCGCGCACGCCGACCCGATCGAGCACGGGCTGCTGATGGAGCGCTTCCTGTCCAAGGAGCGGGTCGTGCTGCCGGACATCGACATCGACGTCGAGTCCGCGCGCCGGCTGGAGGTCTACCGGGCGATCATCGACCGGTTCGGTGGCGAGCGGGTCGCGACCGTCTCCATGCCCGAGACCTATCGCGTGCGGCACGCCATCCGTGATGTGGGGGCCGCTCTGTCCATGGATCCGGCCGAGATCGACCGGGTGGCCAAGTCCTTCCCGCACATCCGGGCCCGGGACGCCCGTGCCGCGCTGGCGGAACTGCCCGAGCTGCGGCAGCTCGCGGGGGAGAAGGAGCGGTTCGGCAGGCTGTGGGAGCTGGTCGAGGCTCTCGACGCGCTGCCGCGCGGTGTCGCCATGCATCCGTGCGGGGTGCTGCTGTCGGACGCCTCCCTGCTCGCCCGTACGCCGGTGGTGCCCACCAGTGGCGAGGGGCTGCCGATGTCGCAGTTCGACAAGGAGGACGTGGAGGACCTCGGGCTGCTCAAGCTGGACGTGCTGGGTGTGCGGATGCAGTCGGCGATGGCGCACGCGGTCGCCGAGGTGGAGCGGGTGACGGGCGAGCGGGTCGACCTGGACGCGCTGCCGCCGGGGGACCCGGCGACGTACGGGCTCATCCGGTCCACCGAGACGCTGGGCTGCTTCCAGATCGAGTCGCCGGGGCAGCGGGATCTGGTGGGGCGGTTGCAGCCGGTCACCTTCCACGACCTGGTGGTCGACATCTCGCTGTTCCGGCCGGGGCCGGTCGCCGCCGACATGGTGCGGCCGTTCATCGAGGCCCGGCACGGGCGGGCGCCCGTCCGCTTCCCGCACCCGGATCTCGAGGTGCCGCTGAAGGACACGTACGGGGTCGTCGTCTTCCATGAGCAGGTCATCGACATCGTCGCCGTCATGACCGGCTGCGGGCGTGGCGAGGCGGACCGGATCCGGCGCGGGCTGTCCGACCTCGAGTCGCAAGGGCGGATCAAGGTGTGGTTCGCCCAGCAGGCGGCGGCCAACGGGTATGACGCGGAAACGATTCAGCGGACCTGGGAGATCGTCGAGGCGTTCGGTTCGTACGGCTTCTGCAAGGCGCACGCGGTCGCTTTCGCCGTGCCGACGTACCAGTCGGCGTGGCTGAAGGCGCATCACCCGGCCGCCTTCTACGCCGGGCTGCTCACGCACGACCCCGGCATGTATCCGAAGCGGCTGCTGCTGGCGGACGCGCGGCGGCGCGGGGTGCCGATCCTGCCGTTGGACGTGAACGTGTCCGGGGTGGCACACAGGATCGAACTGGTGTCTGAATCAGGGGTGCGGGGGCTGCGGCTCGCCCTCTCCGACGTGCACGGCATCAGCGAGGCCGAGGCGAAGCGGATCGCGGACGGGCAACCGTACGCCTCCCTGCTGGACTTCTGGGAGCGGGCCCGGCCGAGCCGCCCGCTCGCCCAGCGGCTTGCCCAGGTGGGTGCGCTGGACGCCTTCGGCGCCAACCGCCGCGACCTGCAACTGCATCTGACCGAGCTGCACCGGGGTGCCCGGGGCGGTGGCGGCGGCCAGCTTCCTCTCGCCGGCGGGCGGCGGACGGCCTCGGCCGGGCTGCCCGACCTGACCTCGGCGGAGCGGCTCAGCGCCGAGCTGGGTGTGCTCTCCATGGACGCCTCGCGCAATCTGATGGACGACCACCGGGAGTTCCTCAAGGAGCTGGGCGTGGTGTCGGCACGCCGGCTGCGTGAGGCCAGGCACGGGGAGACGGTGCTGGTCGCGGGCGCCAAGGCGGCCACCCAGACCCCGCCGATCCGGTCCGGCAAGCGGGTCATCTTCAGCACACTGGACGACGGCACGGGCCTGGTCGACCTCGCCTTCTTCGACGACTCGCACGATGCCTGTGCCCACACCGTCTTCCATTCCTGGCTGCTGCTGGTGCGCGGAGTGGTGCAGCGGCGCGGTCCGCGCAGTCTGAGCGTGGTGGGGTCCGCCGCCTGGAACCTCGCCGAACTCGTCGAACTGCGCACCGACGGCGGGCTCGACGAGGTGGCGGCACGGCTCGCGGAGCCGCCCGGGGCCGAGCGGGGGACGGTGGACGGCGACGGTCCGGCCCGGGCCCGGCTCGCGGGGTCGGAGGGAGCGCCCCCGCCGGCCGGTTCCGCGGCTCCTGACCCGATGGCCGACCGGAAGATCCGCATGTCCACGGGGTACGAGATGCACCCCTGGGCGGATCTGCGTCCCGCGGGCGAAGGGCCCGCGAGCGGAAGGAAGTTGTGGCACCAGAGTCCGGGGAGTGCGGGATGACCATCCTCTGCGTACGTTTCCAGCTGCCGCCGATGTACGAGGCGGCCCTGCCCGGGCTGCTCGGACTGCTGGAGGAGTTCACCCCGGTCGTGGAGGCGCTGCCCCCGGACGGGGCGCTGGCCGATCTCCGCGGCGCCGAGCGGTACTTCGGGCGCAGCGCCGTCGAACTGGCCTCGGTGATCCGGGTCCGCGCCCTCGCGCTTCACGGCGTCGACTGCGTGATCGGCGCCGGACCGGGCCCGATGCTGGCCCGCGTGGCGCTGCGCGACGCCCGCCCCGGGGTGACCTGCGCCGTACCCCAGGAGCCGGACGCCATCGCGGAGTTCCTCGCCGAGCGGCCCGTGTCCGCGCTGCCCGGCGTCGGCACGGCGACCGCCCGCACCCTGTGCGAGTACGGCCTGGACACCCTGGGACGGGTCGCCGCCGCGCCCCTGTCCACGCTCCAGCGGCTGATCGGAGCGAAGGCGGGCCGCGAACTGCGCGAGAGGGCGGGCGGCGTCGACCGGGGCCGGGTCGTCCCGAACGCCGTCTCCCGGTCCCTGGCCGCCGAACGCCCCTTCGAACTCGATGAGCTGGACCCCGGCCGGCACCGCAGGGCGCTGCTGTCGGCCGCCGAGGAGATCGGTGCCCGGCTGCGCGCGGTGGAGAAGGTCTGCCGCACCCTGACCCTCACCGTGCGCTACGCCGACCGCTCCTCGACCACCCGCAGCCGCACCCTCAAGGAGCCGACCGCGCACTCGGCGGCCCTGACGAAGACGGCCTACGGCATGTACGAGGCGCTCGGCCTCCAGCGTGCCCGGGTCCGTGCGCTCGTCCTGCGCGCCGAGGGTCTGACCTCCGCCGACCAGGCCTCCTACCAGCTCACCTTCGACCCCGTGGACGAGAAGGTCCGCCGGATCGAGGAGGTCGCGGACCGTGCCCGCGCGAAGTTCGGGCCGCGCGCGGTGATGCCGGGGAGGCTGGCCGCGTAACGCGCCTGCTCCCCGGCTCAGTTGGCCCAGGGAGGCGTGATGCGCGAGCCGTCGGCCAGCCGTGCCTCCAGGCCGATGGAGGTGGTGACCCAGGAGATCGCGGTGTGGTCGGTGGGGTTCTCGACGGCCAGAGTCGCACCGGGGTTGACGATCACCGTGTCACCGGCCGAGATCCGCTCGGTGCGGCCGTCGAGCGTCATCAGCAGCTCGCCGACGAGCAGATGGAAGATCTCCTCACGGTTGACGGTGTGGGCGGGCGCCCTGGTGCCGGCCGGGATCTCCCCGCGCCAGGCGCACAACTCCTTGCTGCCGGTGAGCGGGGTGGCGTACGAGACGAAGCGGGCGCCGTGGATCTCGTGGGTCACGGCCTCGGACGAGCGGACGACGGGCATGCGAACTCCATTCCGTATGGTCAAGCGGATTGACTATATGGTCAACCTGCTTGACCGATCCGTCAAGGGTGTTTCAATGCCTCCGTGCAGAACTCCGACGCCATGGCCCTGTCCGCCGCGCTGCTCGCCGTCGCGGGTGACCTCACGCAGCGCATCCATGAGGGGGTCGTGGCCCGCGGTTTCACGGACCTCCGGCCGGCCCACGGCTTCGCCTTCGCGCGGCTCTCGCCGGACGGCGCCACCGTCACCGACCTCGCCACCCATCTCGGGGTGACCAAGCAGGCGGCGAGTCAGCTGGTCGACGAGATCGTGCGCAAGGGGTACGCCGAGCGGCGGCCGCATCCCGGGGACGCACGGGCCCGGCTGATCGTGCTGACCGAGCGGGGACGAGCCTGCACCCGTGCGGCGGAGGCGGCGGCCTCCGAGGCTGTCGGGGGGTGGGTCGAACTCCTGGGCGAGGGTGAAGTCGGCATGTTGCGGGAGTGTTTGACGCAGATCGCGCCCTACGGTCCCGTCAGGCCTGCCTGGTGACGGTTCGTCGGCGGTCGAGTGAGGCTCTGGTTATCACTGGAAGTTTTTACTGACGCGTAACTTCACAGCTGCACTACTCGCCCGTAACTTGACGAGTGAACAGCATCCTCGTGATCCGGATCACAGGGTTGGGGGGTGTCTTCTGGATCGGGCCGGCGTGATCCAGAAGACACCCCCCAAGGCCGTCGCACCTCCCTTGAGCCGCAAGGAGATCACACGATGCTGCCCTGGAAGCGAGTGCTCAGACCCCTCGCCGCGCTGCTCCTGACCGCCGCCGTCGCCGCCGTTCCCGCCGCCACCGCCCATGCCGACTCCACCGCACCCAGCAGCGGTTGGAACGACTACTCCTGCAAGCCCTCCGCCGCCCATCCCCGCCCGGTCGTCCTCGTCCACGGCACCCTGGGCAACTCCGTCGACAACTGGCTGTCCCTCGCCCCGTATCTGAAGCACCGCGGATACTGCGTCTACTCCCTCGACTACGGCCAGCTGCCGGGAGTTCCCCTCTTCTACGGCCTCGGCCCCATCGACCAGTCGGCCGGGCAGCTGTCCGCCTTCGTCGACAAGGTGCTCGCCTCGACCGGAGCCGCCAGGGCCGACCTGGTAGGCCACTCCCAGGGCGGCATGATGCCCCGCTACTACCTCAAGTTCCTCGGCGGAGCCGCCAAGGTGAACGCCCTCGTCGGCCTCGCCCCCGACAACCACGGCACCGACCTGGACGGCCTGACCAACCTGCTGCCGTACTTCCCCGGCGCCGAGGACCTCATCAAGGCCACCACCCCCGGCCTCGCCGACCAGATCGCCGGCTCCGCCTTCCTCACCAAGCTCAACGCGGGCGGCGACACCGTACCCGGAGTGCACTACACGGTCATCGCCACCAAGTACGACGAGGTGGCCACCCCCTGGCGCGACCAGTACCTGAGCGGCCCGGACGTCCGCAACGTCCTGCTGCAGGACCTGTGCCCGCTGGACCTGTCCGAGCACGTGGCGATCGGCCTGTTCGACCGCATCGCCTTCCACGAGGTGGCCAACGCCCTCGACCCGGCCCACGCGACCGCCACCACCTGCGCTTCGGCCTTCAGCTGACGCGCCGCCGGGGCCTGTCCGACCTGAGCCGCCGGACAGGCCCCGGAAGTTCCGCCGCGAGGATCAGCGGCCGGTCCGGCTGTCGCCCGCAGCCCGCCGCCGAACCGACAGGAACAGCGCCGCCGAGCCGAGCGCCAGCGCCGCCGCACCGCCGATGGCGACGTACGAGGTTCCGGTGGAGGCACCGGTCTCGGCGAGGTTCTCCGAAGCGCCGGCCACTTTCGGTTCATTGGCCGGTCGCACCGCCGCGGTGGGCTCCGCCGACGTGCTCGCGTCGTCGTCCCCGTGCCCGTGGTGCTCGATCGTCGACCTGTCGGCACCGTCCTCGATCTGCCGGTCGGAGGGCGCGGAGGCGCTCGGCGCCGGGGTCGTACCACCGCTGCCGCTGCCGAAGTCGACGTCGGAGCAGGAGTAGAAGGCCTCCGGGCTGTCCGAGCGCTGCCAGACCGCGTACAGCAGCTGCCTGCCGGTACGCTCGGGCAGGGTGCCCGAGAAGGTGTAGAAGCCGCCCGAGGGTACCGGGTCGGTGGCCGTCGCGACCGGGTTCGCCAGGTCCAGGTCGGACCAGGCCAGTGGCTTCGCCGGGTCGTACCCGGGCTTGGTCGCATAGACCTTGAAGGTGCCCTTGTGCGGGGCGGTCACACGGTACTTGAAGGTGTACGACCCGCTGTGCACGCTCGTCGCCGGCCAGTCGGCGCGGGCCAGGTCCAGCCCCTTGAACTCCTCGTTGCCGGCGCTGCACAGCTTGCCGTCCGGGATCAGCTCCTGGTGCCGGCCGGCCGCGTCGCCGATCCGGATGCCGTTCCAGTCGTACAGCGCCTGAGTGCCGCCGGCCGCCACGGCCGCCTCGCAGGCCGCCGACTTCGGGCTCTCCGGTCCCTCCGCGTAGCACTGCGCGACCCGGCTGACCGGGTCGCCCATCGAGCCGTGCGCGGACGCGGGCGCGGCGGCGAGCGCGGTCAGGGCGAGCGGGGCGAGACCGGCGACGGCCACGGCGGCGGCCTTGCGGTGTGCGGACATGAGGAACTCCTCGAAAGCGGTTCTCCGGAGCGGCCGGATCCCGTGGGGTGATCCGAAGCTAGCCCCGAGAAGCCGCGAAATCGCCTGCTGGGGGCGGGCGATGGAGATCCTTATGGTCGCCTTAAGGAGGTGCTCAGGCTGCGCTCAGGTAGGTAGCGTTCCGGCATGACGAACGAGCACCACGAGCGGATCCGGCCGGCCGTCGCGGGCGACGTGCCGGACGTGCGGGCCGTCACCGACGCGGCCTACCGCCACTACATCGAGCGCATCGGCGTGGTGCCGCAGCCCATGGAGGCTGACCACGCGGCGAACGTGGCCGCCGGGAAGGTGTTCGTCACCGGAGGGCCCGTCGTCGGGCTGGTGGTGGTCGAGGCGTTCACCGACCACCTCTTCCTGGACAGCATCGCCGTCCACCCGGACGCCCACGGGCAGGGCGTCGGGCGGCGGCTGCTGCGTTTCGTCGACGCACGCGCGCGTGCGCTCGGCCTCGACGAGGTCCGGCTCTATACGAACGCGATGATGTGGGAGAACCAGAAGATCTATCCGAAGTACGGCTACCAGATCGTGGAACGCCGTGTCGACGGTGCCTATGACCGCATCCACTACCGCAAGAGGCTGGACTGACGGCCCCTCGGCGGTCAGCTGTCCGGCCACCAGGTGCGTGCGATGTCCTTGCGCACCTCCGGGCGCCCTGCGGGGCGCTCCTCCGCCTCCTCGCGGAGCCGGCGGCTGTCCGTCCTCTTCAGGGGCTTGTGCACGGTCGCACGGCGCATGGCTGCCTCCTTCAGTGCCTACCGAGTTCCGCGTTGTCACGGAGATAGACGCTTTTGGCGAGAGTTCCTCATCGGTGCCGGTCTGTCAGTGGCGGCTGTCACGTCGGGACTGTCAGTGGCGGGTGTCACTCTTTGGGCATGACGAACGGGAGTGAGTACACGGTTGCGGTGGGTTCCGAGGTGGACTGGGACGCTGAGGCCGCGGGGTTCGACGACGAGCCGGACCACGGCCTGCGCGCGCCCGAGGCGCGGGCGGCCTGGGCCGCGCGGCTGCGGTCCTGGCTGCCCGAGCAGCCCGCCGACGTCCTGGACCTCGGCTGCGGCACGGGCAGCCTGTCGCTCCTCGCGGTCGAGCAGGGACACCGGGTGACCGGAGTGGACAGCTCCCCGGCCATGGTCGAGCGTGCCCGGGCCAAGCTCGCCGGCCGGGACGCGGTGGTCCTGCGCGGGGAGGCCGCCGCCCCGCCCGTCGGGGAGCGGCGCTACGACGTCGTCCTCGTCCGGCACGTGCTGTGGACGCTGCCGGATCCCGCGCGCGTCCTCGCGCACTGGCGGACCCTGCTGCGGCCGCGGGGCCGGTTCGTGCTGGTCGAGGGCGTCTGGGGGACCATCGGTCCGGTCGGCATACCCGCCGGCCGGCTCGCCTCTCTCCTGGAGCCGGTCGCCCGGGACGTGCGTGTGGAGCGACTGTCCGACGACCCCCTGCTGTGGGGGAAGACGGTGGACGACGAGCGGTACGCGGTGGTGGCGACGGTGTAGCCGACGGGCGGGGGCACCGGAGGCGTCAGGCCAGCAGGTCCTCGAAACCACCCTCGCGGGCCAGCGCCTCCAGTTCGTCCAGTGCCGCCACGGCGGCGGACGCGGCCTCGGGATCCGTCACCGTCAGCCCGCTCTCGGTGAACTCGTCCTCGTCCAGGCGCCGTACGTCCGTGCCGTCGGCGGAGCGCCACAGGTCCAGGTCGAGGTCCTCGACGACCAGTTCGCTGCCGGACAGGGCGGCCGGGCGGGTGATGTCGCAGTACCAGCCCTTGACGGTGCCGTCACCCGCGCGGACCTCCTTCACCGAGTACCAGCGGTCCCGCCAGTAGTGCTCGGTGAAGACGTCGCCCGCCTCGAAGCGCACGAAGCCGAAGTCGCGGTCGCCCTCGCCCGCCCACGGTGCGCGGACCGAGACGCGGACGCCGTCGTCGTGGAGCAGCTCCGCCGGATAACGGATCTTCGTACGGCCGCCCTTGACCAGGACCACCTCCACCCGGGGAGCGGGCTCAGCCGAGTTCGCGGACATAGCGCACCTCCGTCGCGCAGATCTCGTACCCGAGCCACTTGTTGATCGCGATCATCGGGTCGTTGCCCGCGTCGTTGCCGGTGAAGGCCTCGGTGATGCCGGCGGCGCGGGCCCGGTACAGGGAGTGGATCTTGGCGAGCTTGGCCAGGCCACGACCGCGGTGGGCGCGGGCGGTACCGGTCATGGCGGTGGAGTAGCGGGTGCCGCCGTCGGTGTAGGCCACGCTGAAGGCCACCGGGCGGCCGTCGACGACCGCGGCCATGGTCAGCTCGGGGTGCAGCAGCGGATGCCGCCACGCCTGCTCCAGCCAGGCGTCGTAGTCGGTGAACTCGATGTCGACCTCGCCGGGTTCGTCCGACACCGTCTCCGCGTCCAGGTCGAACAGCGGCCGCGGGTCGTCCGCGAAGTCGGCCGCCGTGCGCAGCTCCACGCCCGGCGGCACCTCCGGGAGCGGCGGCAGGGTGCCGTGCGCCAGGTCGAGCCGGAGGAAGTGCGCGGGGCGGCCCCTCGTGTAGCCGTGCCGTTCGGCGAAGTCACGGTTGCCGGGCTCGTCGAGGACCCACGTGTACAGCTTGGTCGCGCCGATCGCGGCGAGATGCTCCTCGGCGGCCCGGACGAGCAGCCGGCCGGCACCCCGGTGGGTCCGGTCCGGGCGGACGTAGATGTTCAGGTATCCCTGGCCCGGCTCCGGGCTGTCGTGCACGAGGGAGACCCCGGCCGAGCCGATCACCTCGCCGTCCTCGACGGCGATCAGTGCGCGGAAGTGGGCGTCGGGGTGGCTGTGGATGTGCATGTGGCGCACCGAGTCCGGGGTGAACAGGATGTACGGGAGGGCGAGATGGCGCACCCGGGCATAGCCCTCGGTGTCGGCCGGGACGTCGGGACGGAGGTCACGCACGATCACTGTCATGGGGAGGCACCGTACGGGGATGTCTGCCGGGGATGCCTCTCATTTTCCGCCGGGTACGGGACAATCGGTCTTGTGAGCCTGAAGATCCACATCGATGACAGCGCGCCGCCGTACGAGCAGGTGCGGGCGCAGATTTCCGAGCAGGCGCGGTCCGGGGCGCTGCCGGTGGGGTACCGGCTGCCGACCGTGCGCGGGCTGGCCGAGTCGCTGGGGCTCGCGGTGAACACGGTGGCCAAGGCGTACAAGGCGCTGGAGAGCGACGGGGTGATCGAGACGCGGGGGCGCAACGGAACGTTCGTGGCCGCCGCCGGCCCGGCCGCGGTACGTGAGGCTTCGCTGGCCGCCCAGGCCTACGCGGAGCGGGCGCGCAGGCTCGGGCTGGGGGAGGAGGAGGCGCTGGCCGCGGTACGGGACGCCCTGCGGGCGGCTTACGGAGAGGGGTGAGGAGAGTTCCGTACCGCCGCAGAACGCCGTCGGGGCCGAGCGTCGCGGTGGCGGAAGCGAGTCAGCGGTGTGCCGCCGGTTCCGGTGTCCGCGTCACCGTCAGCCCCGCCCGGCCCGCCGCCCTCCCGAAGACCACCGCGTCCTCCACCGCCGCCCCGCCCGGATCGTTGTTGAAGTACGCGTGGACGTCCTCCCTGTCGGACCACGTCGTCGCGATCCGGTCCACCCAGGTCTCCAGGGACCGTTTGCCGTAGCGCGGCCACGGCCGGGCGCGTCCCTGGTGGAAACGGACGTACCCCCAGTCGGTCGTGCGCCACAGCGGGGTCACCGGGCGGGCCTGGACGTCCGCCCAGCACAGGGCCGCCCTCCGGGACTCGAGGAGTTTGCGCACGTCCGGCGACCACCAGGAGTCGTGGCGCGGCTCGACCGCGACCCTCGTACCCCGTGGGAAGCAGGCCAGGCAGGCGTCCAGCAGGGGCGGGTCCACGCGCAGGTTCGGCGGCAGCTGCAGGAGGACCGGCCCGAGACGGTCGCCGAGGCCCGCCGCGTGGGTCATCAGACGGTCGACCGGTTCCTCGGGCTCCTTCAGGCGCTTGATGTGGGTCAGAAACCGGCTCGCCTTGACCGCGACCACGAAGTCCGGCGGGACGCGGTCACGCCAGGCCGCGAAGTTCTCCCGGGACGGCAGCCGGTAGAACGCGTTGTTGATCTCCACGGTCGCGAAGAGCCGTGTGTACTCCTCCAGCCACAGCCGCGCCGGCACGCCCGACGGGTACACGACGTCCCGCCAGTCCTTGTACTGCCACCCCGAGGTGCCGACGAACAAGGTCATGGCACCATCAAAGCACTACAGGTACAGCCCCGCGTCCGCCCCGTCCCGCGCCCCCGGCACCGACGTCGGCCCGGCACCCCGGCGCAGGGCGTACAGCTCGGCGAGCGTCGCGCCGTCCCGGCCGACGGCGTCCTGTCCGGCGGCCTCGCCGCCCAGCCAGTTCACCGCCTCCCCGCGGGTCAGCGGGCCCACCTCGATGCGCGCCAGGCAGCGGCCCGGGCGGACCACGGCCGGGTGCAGGCGCTCCAGGTCCTCGTTGGTGGTGACGCCGACCAGCACGTTGCGGCCCTGGCCGAGCAAGCCGTCGGTGAGGTTGAGCAGCCGGGACAGGGCCTGGCCCGCGGTGTGCTTGGCCTCGCCGCGGATCAGCTCGTCGCAGTCCTCCAGCAGGAGCAGACGCCAGCGCGCCTTGCCCGCGCTGTCCTCCTCGCCGATCGCGATGTCCATCAGATAGCCGACGTCGGAGAAGAGCCGCTCCGGGTCGAGCACGCAGTCCACCTGGCACCAGTCCCGCCAGGAGCGGGCGAGGGTGCGCAGGGCGGAGGTCTTGCCCGTCCCGGGCGGGCCGTGCAGCAGGAGCAGCCGGCCCGCGATGTCCTCGGGGGTCGTCTTCATCAGGCGGTCCATCGCGTCCGCCACCGGGGCCGTGTAGTTGGGCCGGACCTCGTCCCAGGTGCCCGCGGAGATCTGGCGGGTGGTGCGGTGCGGGCCGCGCCGCGGGGAGACGTACCAGAAGCCCATGGTGACGTTCTCCGGCTGCGGCTCGGGCTCGTCGGCCGCGCCGTCCGTGGCCCGGTCGAGGATGGTCTTCGCCAGCTCGGCGGTGGTCGCGGTGACCGTGACGTCCGCGCCGCGGTTCCAGCGGGAGACCAGCAGGGTCCAGCCGTCGCCCTCGGCGAGGGTCGCGCTGCGGTCGTCGTCGCGGGCGACCCGCAGCACCCGGGCGTCCTCCGGCAGCAGGGTCGCGCCGGAGCGCACCCGGTCGATGTTCGCCGCGTGCGAGTACGGCTGCTCGCCCGTCGCGAAGCGGCCGAGGAACAGCGCGTCGACGACGTCGGACGGCGAGTCGGAGTCGTCGACGTGGAGCCGGATCGGCAGAGCGTCGTGTGGGTTCGCAGACATGCCGCCATGATCCGGCACCGATGCCCTCCGCGCACGGCATTTCCGCCGCTTGTTCAGGGTGTTCCCAAGAGCTGCCCCGTAGGCGGTTTCCGCCATTACTGTTGTCCTTGATGGGACGTCATGAGTGGTATACGGGGGCTCGGCGGTGGCGGCTCACCGCCCTGCTCGGAGTGGGAGTGGCCGCCCTGGCCCTGGTGGTGACCCTGATCAACACGCTTCCCGGGGGCGGCGCGAGCACCGCCGGCACCTCGCGCGACGGTGACAAGGTGCACGGCACGCCGGCGACTCCGCCCCGGCGCCCGCATCCGGACGTGGGCTGGGGCTTCACCCACACCCAGTACAGCGCCGACGAGGGCGGCGACCCGGCCGTCGAGCGGGTCGAGCAGCTGCTGGCGAAGGACGCCGGCCTGCCGCAGGACCAGGCGATCATGGGCTGGGGCGCCGACAACCCCGAGCCGGTGAAGGGACATTACGACTTCGCGGCGATGGACCGCCGCATCGACTTCATCCGCAGGTCGGGCGGCACCCCGGTGGTCACGCTGTGCTGCTCACCGGACTGGATGAAGGGCGGCAGGTCCGGCGTCGGCAACACCGACTGGAGCCGGTCCGCCCTGGAGACCGCGCCCACTCCGGACCACTACCAGGACTTCGCCGACCTGGCCGCGACCGTCGCCAGGCGCTATCCGGACGTACGCCACTTCATCGTGTGGAACGAGTTCAAGGGCTTCTGGAACAACGCCCGGGGCCGCTGGGACTACGAGGGCTACACGAAGATGTACAACCTCGTCCACAAGGCGCTGAAGAAGGTCGACAAGGACATCATGGTCGGCGGCCCGTACCTGGTCATGGACAGCCTCGACCCGCGCGACCAGAAGGCCTCCGACGCGCTGAAGGGCCCCTGGGGCGCCATGGACCAGCGGGTCCTCGACGCCTTCGCCTACTGGAACCGCCACAAGGCCGGGGCCGACTTCGTGGTCGTCGACGGCTCCAGCTACACCAACGACGACGAGCTGCTGCCCGACGAGTTCGCGGCCACCGACAAGCTGACCGCGGTGGGCGAGTGGATCCGGCGGCAGACCCACGGCCTGCCCCTGTGGTGGGCCGAGTACTACGTCGAGCCCGCCGACGGCAACGACGAACGAAGGGGCTGGTCCGAGGCCCACCGCCTCGCCGTCCACGCCGCCGGGCTGATCGCCATGGCCAGGGGCGGCGCCTCCTCCGGCTTCTACTGGAACCCGGAGGAGGAGAAGGGCGCCGACTGCCCCGGATGCCTGTGGACGCCCACCGGCACCTCAGGCGGCGGGAAGGAACTGCCCATGTACGACCTGGTGTCCCGGTTCGGCAAGGCCTTCCCGGCGGGCGCCAGGTACGAGACCGTGTCCGTCGCCCGGGACGACGTGCCCAACGTCCGGGTCCTCGCCACGGCCGGCACGATCCTGGTGGTCAACACCCTGGACCGGACGATCAGCGCACAGGTCGACGGTAAGCGGTTCGACATGCACGCGTACGAGGTGAAGTGGCTCGACCGCTGAGCCGCCCACCCCGCGCCGCCCGCCGAGCCACCCGCCCCGCACCCGTCACTTCATGGTCAGGAACCGCTGCACCAGCGAGGCCAGCAGCACCGCGAGCAGCGGCAGCGAGAACCAGAAGCTGCCCTGCAGCCGGCGCAGTTGCCGTACACCCGGCCGTGCCGCGACCCGCACCACCTCGCGGGCGGTGAGCAGCAGGATCAGCGCCACGGCGGCCAGCGCGCCGACCACCGACCAGGACGTCCAGGTCACCTGCGGCCCGATGGGCCCCGGATCGGGCTTCGGCACCGCGCCCGCCGGCCGCTTGTGCATCGCGTACACGGTGACGTCGTCGTTGACCAGGACCTTCGTCAGCTCCTGCCGGTTGTCCAGGTTGTGGATCAGCCGGGACTCCCAGGTCGCCGAGTAGCCCGCGTCCAGCTCCAGATAGGTGACCTGACTCTCGTTGACCATCAGGTACGAGTTCGGCCCCGCGTCCTTGAGCGCCTTGACCAGGCCCGACACCAGCACCGGGTCGACCGGTGCCTGCGTCGGCACGTAGTTCACCCGTTCCATGTCCCGCGCGCCCCACGGCATCGCCGGGGTCACGTCGTTGACCGGGTCCTGGGTGAGCCACAGCAGCCGTACCGTGGGCCGGTCGTGTGCGTACACCCAGTCCATGGCCGCGACCTCGCCGGGCCGGGTCCGCTCGAACGGCTCGTTGCCCCACCGGGCCACCAGGAAACCGCCCATCAGCAGCAGTCCGGCCAGCAGGGCGGCCAGCGGGGCGAGACCGACCCGGTCCTTCTCGCGTTCCTCGGCGGGGACGCCGGTGCGCGGGAAGAGGGCGAGGGCGCCGAGCAGGGCCGCGCCCGGCAGGGCGAACATGAAGACGCGCAGCGCCATCTCACCGCCGTAGGACTGCATGCCGAAGCCCAGGAACGGCACGAAGGTGAGCACCAGCAGCGACCGCTCCCGGTACTTGTGGAAGCGTCTGCGCCACCAGCCCCAGCAGGCGCAGGCCATCACGGAGCCGGCCAGCAGGACCCGGGTGTACAGGACCAGTTTGTGCGTCGAACTCCCGCCCTGGATACGGCCGGAGACGGAGGTCGAGACGTTGCTGCCGACCCCGCCGACCCCGCCGAAGAGGTCGTCGAAGTGCCCGGACCAGTACGGCTCGGCCATGAAGCCGACCCAGGCCGCGACCAGCACGGCGAACAGGATGGGCAGGCCGCGCAGCTCCGACCGCCCGAGCAGCACCAGGGCCGCGAGGACACCGAGCATCACGAACGGGGTGAGCTGGTGCGCCGGGACGCTCGCCGCGTACAGGCCGATCAGCACCAGCAGCAGCACGGCCCGCCGGCTCCGGTCGGCGGGTTCCACCTCGGCCTCGCCCGGGCGGTACCTCGTCCAGATCACGTGGGGAGCACGGAACCACACGAGCAGGATCGCCACGAAGACGAGGTACAGCAGGTAGGTGAAGCCCTGCGGGGAGAAGTAGTCCTGGCCGACCCAGCCGCTCAGGACGAAGATCCAGATACCGGTCCACTTGGCCCGCCAGCTCGCCCGCAGGGCGCGGGTCAGCAGGAACATCGGTGCCAGGTAGGCGAGTTGGAGGGCCGTAGGCCACCAGCGGATGATCTCCGTGAAGTCGTCGATCCCGCACGCCCTGGAGACGAACGCGGCCGCCGCGAAGAAGCCCGGCCAGCTCCAGCGGGCGTCCAGGTCCGGCACCGCGGACCCGGTGCGGTCGATGTAGTCGATGAACCCGAGGTGCTGCCAGGCGGTCGCGAACCGCGGCTCGGTCTCCAGCATCGCCGGCAGCGCGTGCAGGGACACCACGGTCGCCAGCAGCGTGACCAGCAGCAGCGCCCGGTGCTCGCGGCGCAGCCGGAGCAGCGAGGCGAACACCGTGATCAGCAGCGCGGCTCCCACCAGCGTGGGCAGCGGCAGCACCGAGACCAGGCCGAGGCCGCCCATGGCGTCCAGGTCGGCCTCGCCGAGCCGCAGCGCGGGCACCCAGTACAGCAGGAGCGCGGCGATCAGCAGACAGCCGAGGACGACCCCGGAGCGGGTGGGCAGCAGACGGCCGGCCGGCGCAGACGGTGCCGGCTCCTCGGGTACGGCCTCGTCCGGCACGCGGTCCTCGGCCGCCGCATCCGCGAACGGCGCGTCGACCTCCACCTCCCGCGACCGTGCCGCATCCGTGAACGGAGCGTCGGCCTCGGCCTCCCGCAGCAGCGCCGCCTCGGCCGGACCGAGCGACGCCTCGGCGCCCGGCTCCGGCTCCTCGACCGGGCGCGGCACGGGTACGCCGGCCGGTGGGGTGCCGGGGCCCGGGCGGACGTCCGGCCGGCGTTCGACGTGGTCGAAGTCGACGTGGATGCCGAGGGCGAGGGTGTCGTTGTCCAGCGCCCAGGCCGGGCTGTGCCGGCGTGGCGGGGCGTCGGCCGGGACTTCCCGCGCCCCCAGGTCGGCGAGGTCCCCGTCCGGCGCCGCCGTCTCCGGCACGGCGGCGGGAGCGGCCCGGACCGTCTTCCACAGCTTCGGGGCCGCGATCGTCACGATCACGGCGAGGCTGGAGATCTCGGCGACACCCGCGCCGGTCAGGCCCATGCGGGGCAGGAGCAGCAGCGTCAGGCCGAGCACCAGCACGCACAACAGGCCCTGCAGCCAGGCGAGTCCGGCGGTCCGGCTCTGTGCGCGCAGCACCGCGAAGTGCGTCTCCATCACGACCCGCAGCACCGCGCCGACCGCGAACCAGCGCAGCAGCGGGGTCGCCGCGTCGGCGTAGCCGTCGCCGAAGACGCCCAGGATCCAGGGTGCGCCGACGAACAGCACGCCCGCGATCGGCAGCATGATCCGGGCCATCCGCTTCAGCGCGGCGCGGGTGTTGGCGGCGAGCCGCCCCGGGTCGTGCGAGCCCTCGACCGTCAGCGACGCGCCCATGTTGATGGCGAGCAGGTTGGTCGTGCCGCCGATGGTCGTGGTGATGTAGAAGTACGCGTTGTCCTCGGAGGTGACCTGCGACGCGATGATCACCGGGACGAGGTAGACCACGGCGAGCGAGAAGAGGGACCCGGTGTAGTCCCCGGCCAGGAATCTGCCGATCTCCCTCAGCGTGGGCGGCCTGGCATGCTCCGCGGTCGCCTTCACGTGCCGCGGGACCAGCCGCCGGAACACCAGCCAGCCCAGCGGCACCGCCGAGGTGGCGATCGCGGCGATCCAGGACACGAAGACGCCGGTGGCCGGGATCGCCACGGCGAACGCGACGAGCAGCCCCAGCTTCACCGCCGAGAACACGGTGTTGCCCACCGGCACCCAGGGCGCGCTGCGCAGCCCGGTCAGCACACCGTCCTGGAGGGTGAGCAGGTTCCAGGCGACGACGGCCGCGACGAAGCCGAGGGCGTTTACCGGTCCGTGCAGGAAGCGGTACGACGGCCCCCACACGTCCAGGGTGAGCAGGAAGGCGCCTGCCGCCAGCGCCACGATCAGCGAACTGCCCGCGTAGGTCCGAAAGATGAGCCGTCCGGTGCGCGCGCCGGCCACCGGGATGAAGCGGGCCAGGGCACCGGTCAGGGTCACCGCGGTCAGCCCGGCGAGCAGCTTCATCGCGGCGATGGCGGCGGAGCCCTGGCCGACCGCCGACTCGGAGTAGTAGCGCGCCGCGGCCAGCCAGAAGCCGAGCCCGAGGACGGCGGAGATGCCGGTGTTGAGCATCAGCGCGTAGGCGTTGCGGAACAGCTGGTTGCCGCCGGCCGACCGGCCCGCCCCGGGCAGGCGCAGCCGGCGCCCGGACTGTTCGGGCGCCTCGGTCCCGGGCGTCGCGGCCTCGGTGGTGGTGGTCGTGTCAGACACGGGAGCTGATGGCCTTCCGGCGGACCTGGCGTGCTCTGCGGACGAGGGCGTAGCCCTTGGTGAGGGCGCGGTCCCGGGCGAAGTTGCGAGCGATCGCGCGGCCCTGGAGCAGCCGCTCGAACTCCTCGACACCCGTGCCGCGGCGGACGGTGACGCGCCGCAGGGCGTACGGCCCCTGGCGGCGGCGGGCGAGCCCGTTGCCGACGGCGAGCGCCTGGGCGTACCGGGCCTCCCGCACGGCCTGCCGCACCCGGCGGCTGGAGTAGCCGTAGGGGTAGGCGAAGGACGCGGGCCGGGAGCCGAGTTCACCGGTGAGGATCTCCGTGCTGCGCGCCAGCTCCGCGCGCAGCGCCCGGTCGCAGAGCTGATCGAGCTGCGGATGGGTGTGGCTGTGGCCGCCGATCTCGACGCCGGTGTCCGCGAGGTCGCGCACCTGCTGCCAGTCGAGCATGGTGTCCAGGCCGCCTCCGGTGTCGTACGCGCCCTTGATCCAGCCGGTGGAGACGAACAGCGTGGCCGGGAAACCGTGCTTGGCGAGCACGGGCAGGGCATGCCGGTGGACGCCCTCGTAGCCGTCGTCGAAGGTGATCAGCACCGGCCGGCCGGGCAGCGGGCGGCCGTACCGCCAGCGCGCCGCGAGGTCGGCGGTCGTCACCGGGGTCAGCCCCAGGTCGCCGATGAGCGCCATCTGCTCGGCGAACGCCTCCGGGGCGACCGACAGGGCCCGGGTGGCGTCGTTGGGTGCGCTCGCCACCGCGTGGTACATGAGAATCGGTACGGGAGTGTCACTCATGGGCGTTCCCCCTCGATCCGTACGCCCGCACGGCTCATGGGCGTTCCCCTTCGATCCGTACGACGGAGAACGCCGACCCGCCCCGCCGTGCCCGCACACTGCCCACCACGTAACCGCCCGCGGCCGTCAGCACGCCCGCGACGATCGCGCCCGCGCGGCCCGCGCCGCCCGGCCGGGCGAGCAGCGCGTCACGCACACCCCGGGCTACCCCGGCGGGCAGTACCCGGGTGGTGTAACGGCGTTCGGACTCCAGCCCCTTGCCGGCGCCGACGCTCCTCGCCACCAGGGCCTTCGACAGGCCCTCGGCGTAGGTGCGGGTGCGGAAGTAGGCGAAGTGCTCACGCGGCCCGGGCACCCGGTGGTGGATGACCGCGCGGTCGTCGATGAGCAGTACGGCGTCGGGGCGGGCCCGGGTGAGGCGGATGCACAGTTCCGTCTCCTCGCAGCCCAGCGGTCGCCGGTCGCCGTCCCGGCCGATGCCGGTGGCGAAACCTCCCGCCGCCTCGAACGCCGTCCGCCGGAACGAAGCGTTTCCGCCGAGGACGTTACGGACCCGGACGCGGCCCGGCGGCAGCCCCCGGTAGGTGCAGCCCACCACCCAGTCGAACTCCTCGGGGAACCAGGCCGGACGCCGGCCCGACGCCCACACCGGGACCGTACGGCCGCCGACCGCCATCACGCGCGGGTCGGCGTACCCCTCGGCGAAGCGGCACAGCCAGTCCCGTTCGGCCACGGCGTCGTCGTCCAGGAAGGCGATCACCTCGCCGCGGGAGGCGGCGATACCGGTGTTGCGGCCTGCCGACAGACCGCGCGGACCCCGGTTGGCCAGCACCCGCACGTCGGCGGCCTGCTCGTGCTCCCGGGCCAGCCGCTCCAGCAGGGCGGCGTTGTGGTCCACGACCAGGAGCGTCTCCAGCGCCGGATACGACTGCGCGCGCACCGAGGAGACCGCCGCGAGGATGTCCTCCCAGCGGTCCTCGGTGTACACGCAGATCACGACGGAGATGCCGGGATCTCTCAAGACACCTCTCCCCGGACCGAGTCGAGCAGCGGGGAGTGGTGTTCCTGGCGGCGCAGCTCCCGCCGGTTGGAGCGTTCCTTGAGGATGACCTTCAGCACCCGCAACCCGTCCCGCACGGCCCGCAGGTTGCTCGTGCCGTGGATGCGGAGGTACTCGTGGCTGGGGATCTCCTGCACCTTCAGCCCCGCCTTGACCACTCTGATGTTCATCAGCGTCTCGACCTCGAAGCCGGTGCAGTCGAGGTCGATCTTGTCGAGGCAGTGCCGCCAGAACGCGTTGTATCCGTAGCAGAGGTCGGTGTAGCGGGCGCCGAACTTGCGGTTGACGACGGTGCACAGCGCCCAGTTGCCGAGTTTGCGGATGAAGGTCATGTCGTCGGTGCCGCCGCCGTTGGCGAAGCGGGAGCCCTTTGCGAAGTCGGCGCCCGAGACGAGCGCGGAGACGTACGACACGATCTCGTTGCCGTCGGCCGAGCCGTCCGCGTCGACCATCACGATGATGTCGCCGCTGCACGCCTCGAACCCGGTGATCAGGGCATCCCCCTTGCCCTTGCCCCGCTGTTCGACGACCTTCACCGCCGGCCACAGCGAACGGGCCACCTCGACGGTGTCGTCGGTGGAATTGCCGTCCACAAGAACGACTTCCTGTATCCAGTCCGGAAGGGTCTTGAAGACGTAGGGCAGATTCTCCGCCTCATTCATGGCGGGAATCACCACGCTCACCGGCGGAGTGATCGCCAGGTGAGAGGAGATGGGCCGGTAGTGGGTGGCCATTAACGGATCCTGGCCCGAACTGGGCGGATGCAGGACGGAACTCATGAGTGTGGTCCCTCTCGTCCGGTGGACCGCCCGCCCCTGGGCGGCCCGGCTCTGTGTCCGGTTCGAAAGGGGGGTTCTCATCTTCGGCACGGCGAATTGATCTCCGTGCACGCTGACGAGCTGGCAAAGCTGGCCGGCCCACCGGAAAAGAACGGCAGCCGGTCGCGCGGCACGACTCGGTCACAAGTGCGGTCACCGAGCACGGCACCCCCCTACCGCGCCCCGCGCCGGTACGTCACGGCCCTGAGCCCTCCCCTGAACCGTGTGCTGACGGACCGATGCGGGTGAGATGTATGACGGTATTGACGATTGAAGCAGAATGGCAAGACCTGGAACGAGGCCTCACGTTTTTGTTGGTTTGGCCGTTACACAACTTTGGCCTGCGTTGGTCACTCTTGCGGGTGTTTTATCGAACTGAATTTCCTCCGGGTGAGGACGGCCAGGAGCAGCAGCAGGCTGAGCGCGGTCACCGCGACGACCCCACCCCGGACCGACCAGCGGTGCACGGCCAACATGCCTTGGGCAACCAGCATGTTCAGTACGACGGCACCCGCAAGCGCGCTGAGCGCCCGGCCGAACGGATCCAGCCCGCGCAGCGCCGCCCCGATCCCCGTGGCCGGCGCCGCGACCAGGAAGAACAGCGTGCACGGACCGCGCAGCGGGGTCCCGGCGTCGGTGAGCGCGAGCAGTGCGCCGACCGCGCCGACGGCCGTGGCCGCCCCCGCGAGCAGCGGCGACAGGTCCCTCCCCGGTCCTGCCCCGGCCTGCTCGGTGGTGCCCTCGTTGCCGCCTGTTGAAGGTGTCTTGATGCCTAACGTCTGCATTGGCGACTTTGCCCCCCGACGCGCCGGATGCCGGGCTTCAATGTCGCGCAGGCCGGGCGGGCCGTCAAGATGACATCCCTCTTTAAACATGTGTTCGCCAGGGGCTTCCGAGGCGTCCGGGAGGCGAGTGCCCAGAGTTGACGTTCTGTCAATAGACCTGGCATGCACACGTAATAGTCGTATCGGTGAACATCCTCGATCGATCTCGTTGAGAACCGAAAAGTCTTGGCATGGACACTTCCCGTCAACACGCGTAGTTGCTACGACAGTTGTGGCAGAGATCCTGCTAAAGGGAGGTTCCATGAGACGTTCCCGACTTACCGGATTCGTTACCTCGCTCCTCCTCGCCACCGGCCTCACCCTCACCGGGGCCGCCGCCGCGCAGGCCTCCTCGGCTGCCGCGACGGGCGGCTATGTGGCACTCGGCGACTCCTACTCCTCCGGAGTGGGAGCGGGCAGCTACATCAGCTCCAGCGGCAGCTGCGACCGCAGCACCAAGGCGTACCCGTACCTGTGGAACGCCGCGCACGGCCCGTCCTCGTTCGCCTTCAACGCCTGCTCGGGCGCCAAGACGGACGACGTCCTGGCCGGCCAGCTCGGTTCGCTCAACTCCTCGACCGGCCTGGTGTCCATCACCATCGGCGGCAACGACGCCGGTTTCGCCGACGTCATGACGACCTGTGTCACCAGCTCCGACAGCACCTGCCTGGCCAAGATCAACGCCGCCAAGGCGTACGTCGACTCGACGCTCCCCGGCAAACTCGACGCCGTCTACAACGCGATCAGCGCCAAAGCCCCGTCAGCCCGGGTGGTCGTGCTCGGCTACCCCCGCTTCTACAAGCTCGGGCAGACCTGCATCGGGCTCTCCGAGTCCAAGCGGTCCGCGATCAACGGCGCGGCCGATTACCTGGACAACGCCATCCAGAAGCGCGCCCTGGACCACAACTTCGTCTTCGGCGACGTGCGTACCACCTTCACGGGCCACGAGATCTGCTCCGGCGACTCCTGGCTGCACAGCGTCAACTGGCTCGACATCGGCGAGTCGTACCACCCCACCGCGGCCGGCCAGTCCGGCGGCTATCTGCCGGTCTTCACCAGCGCGGCCTGAGCCGTACGGGCGAGTCCGTCAACGCGAGACCTTCCAGGGCCGACCCGTCAGGGTGAAGTCTCAGGGTGAGCCCGAAGGGGAAGCGGAGGCCCCGTCCGACGGGGTCTCCGTCGGCGTCGTCGCGCACGTCACCGAGAACGGCACCGCGTTCGACGTCGTCCGCACCGGACCGCGCACCTCCACGCTGATCTCGTTCTCGATCGCCCCGCTCTCGGAGTAGGCGGTCACGACCACCTGGACCTGCTTGGTCCGCCCACCGTCCGACGGGAACGACAGCGTCTTCCACTCCGGGTCGGAGACCGACCCGTGTGCGAGCACCCACCGGTACTCCACCTGCGCGGGCAGCCGTCCCACCGTGAACGTCGCCGTGAACGTGGGCGCCTGCGCGGTCGGCGGCGGGCAGGTTCCGTCGTACGCCGTGTGCGCTCCCGTCAGGGTGACCCGCACGGACTGGACCGGCCGGCTGCTCGCCGTACCGCTGCTCCGCGCGGGCGACGGCGCCCCGGAGCCGGAGCCGGAGTCGGTGCTCGGGGAGGGGGAGTGCGTGACTCCACCGGCCCTGCTGGTGTGCGCGCCGGCGTTCCCGTCGCCGCCGCCGTGGTCGTGGTCGAGCAGCGCGTACGTCAGTCCCGCCACCGCCAGGACGACCGCCAGGAGACCGGCCACCAGCACCGCACCGGCGCGCCGTCCGCGCTCCGGCTCCGCGACCGTGGTCCGCGGCTCCGGATACCCGGTGGGCAGCGGCATCGGCGGTGTGGGAGCGGGCCGTTGCGGCTGGGCCGAGACCGTCGTCGGGGCGTACGGCGGGACCGGCGTCGCCTCCGTGCGGGGAGCCCCGCCCGCCGCGACGAGCCGCAGGTCCCGCTCCGCCCGCTCGGCGGACAGCCGCTCGGCGGGATCCTTGCGCAGCAGTCCCTCGATGACGGGAGCGAGCGGCCCGGCCCGGTGCGGCGGGGGCAGCGCCTCGTCCACCACCGCACGCAGGGTGCTCAGCGGAGTGTCCTGCCGGAACGGGGAGTTGCCCTCCACGGCCGCGTACAGCAGCACGCCCAGCGACCACAGGTCGGACTCCGGTCCGGGGGTGCGCCCCAACGCCCGCTCGGGGGCGAGGAACTCGGGCGATCCGATGACCTCTCCGGTCATGGTCAGCGCCGAGCTGCCCTCGACCGTGGCGATGCCGAAGTCGGTGAGGACCACTCGGCCGTCGTTGGCGAGCAGCACGTTGGCCGGCTTCACGTCCCGGTGCAGCACCCCGGCGGCGTGCGCGGCGCGCAGCGCGGCCAGCACCTCGGCACCGATGTGCGCGGCCCGCTGCGGGGTGAGCGGGCCCTCGGCCTCCAACTGGTCGGCCAGGGACAGTCCGTGGACCAGCTCCATCACGATCCACGGGCGGCCGCCCTCCATCGCCACGTCGTACACAGTGACCACGTTGCGGTTCGCGACCCGGGCCGCCGCCCACGCCTCGCGCTCCAGGCGCGCGTACATCCGCTCCACGTCCGAGACGGCCAGCCCGGCCGGGGCCCGTACCTCCTTGACGGCCACCTCGCGGTGCAGCACCTCGTCACGGGCGCGCCACACCGTGCCCATGCCGCCCTCGCCGAGCGGGGACAGCAGACGGTAGCGCCCCGCGATCACACGGTCGCGGCCCGGCTCTTCGGACACGGGCTCCCCCCACGGCATCTGACGTGAATTCTCCACAAAAGTAGCTCAGCCGAGCGCGGATGCGGCCCCCTTGAGCACCAATCCGGCACCCAGGGCGACCACGACCAACGCGGACGTGAGCGGCAGGGTCCGGCGCACCAGGGCGGCCACGGGGTGCGTGGTCCAGCGCGGGCGCCGCTCCAGTGCCCGGTCGATCCCCGAGCCGAGCCTGACGACCGCGAACCCGGCCGCCGTGAGGGTCAGCGCGAGACCGGCGCCGTAGGCCACGACGAGCAGGAGTCCGAACCAGGCCTTCCCGAGTGCGGCGGCACCTACCAGCACGACGACCGCGGAGGGACTGGGCACCAGACCCCCGGCGAACCCGAGCAGGATCGTGCCGCGGAGGGTGGGGGCGGTGGGGTGGGTGTGGGTGTGGCCGCCATGGGTGTGTTCGAGGGCGTGGGGGTGGTGCCCGTGATGGTGATGGTGATGGCGGTCGTGGTCGTGGTCGTGCGTGTGGTGGTCGTGGTCGTGTTCGTGGTGATGAGGGACGTGGTGGTCGTGGTGGGCCGCTCCGTGGTGGGCGCCCACGGCGACCGGCTGACGCTGCTGCACCTCCGCGTGGGCATGGACGTGGGTGTGTCCGTGCGCGCGGTTGCGCCAGGCACGTCGTACGAGGTTCGCGCCGGCCACGAGCACCAGGGCGCCGCTGGCGATGCCCAGCCAGGCGATCACCGAGGGCGTCGCGGCGGAACCGGCCGTGACGAGCAGGCCCAGGGCGACCACGCCGAGCGTGTGGGTCACCGTGACCGAGGCGGCCAGGGGCAGCACGTCCCGCAGCCGGGCCCGGCCCCCGCGTGCGGCCGCCGTCGCGGCCATCAGGGTCTTGCCGTGGCCGGGCGCGAGGGCGTGCATCGCGCCGAGCACGACGGCGATGAGCAGGGCCAGCACGGCGAAGCCCAAGGTGAGGTCGTGGCGCGCCACCAGGTCGTCCAGGGCGCGGGTCCAGCGGTCGGCGCCCCGGGGCAGCACGGAGGCGCCCGGTGCGTCCTGCCGCTCCTCGGCGAGGGCCGGCCCGCCGGGCCGCACCCGCAGGGCGGCACGGGCGGTGTCGGCGGGGGAGGACAGCAAGTCCTTCGGGTAGGCGGTGAGTTCGTGCGAGACCGACTTCTTCGGCACGTCCGTCGCGGTGAGCGTCATCCGGTCGCCGCGGGCGGTGATCTCCCGCCAGCCGGGCCCGCTGGTGGCGCCCGCGCTGTGGAAGCCGAGAGTGACGGACTTCCCCCGGGGGAGTGCCGCGGTGAACCGGCACTCCACGCGCAGGGTGTTCAGGCCGGCCTGACCGGGCCGCAGGCCGGCGTGGGCGGAGCCCGGTGTCAGCGCGGCCGGGTGCCCCCCGACGGTGAGCTTGCTGCCCCGGGCGGCCTCGGCGCAGCGCCGCTCGGCCCATGTGGCCAGGCCCAGCCGCTGGATGTCGGGCTTGGCCTGGGTGGCCGGGATCTCGGCGAGGTCCTCCACATGGTCGACCCGGAGTTGTCCGGGGGCGGCGACGAGACCGTCGTAGCGGTTGACGGTGAAGTTGCCGAGAGGGTGCGCGCTCGCGGCCGTGGCCGGGGTGAGCACGAGGGCGCAGGCGGCGGTGAGGACGGCAGCGCCGCAGGCCAGTGGGCGGCGGAGGTTCACTTGGCGGCCTCCAGCGCCTTGCGGGCCTCGGCCGCGCCCAGCGGAGAGAAGCCCGGGTTCAGCTTCAGGGCCGCCTTCAGGGAGGCGCGGCCGTCCCCGGTGTGGCCCGTGGCGATCTCGATCATGCCGCGGTGGTACAGGAAGGCGGCGTTGCGGTAGCCGGTCGCCGTGGCTCGGCGGGCGTACGGAAGGGCCTCCGCGTCACGGCCGTTGACGTGCAGCGACCAGGCGAGGGCGTCCGCGGTGTGCACGGTGTGGCGGCGGCCCCATTCGGCGCGGGCCGCGCGCAGGGCGGACGCCTTGTCGCCGTGGTCGGCGGCGGCCAGCGCGGTGTCGAGGTCGGCGTTGACGCCGTTGGCGCGGGCGAGGGCGATCCAGGCGTCCACCAGTGCGTACTGCTCGCGCGCCCTGGCCCGGTCGCCGGCCGCGCCGCGGGCCTCGTACAGCTCGCCGAGTTCGACCAGCGGTCCGGGCAGCGGATAGCGGGAGACCACGGTCTCGAGGCCCTTGATCGCCTCGTCCCGCCGGCCGCCGGCCGCCTGCGCTCGGGCCCGGCCCTCCAGCGCGGGGAGGTAGTTCTCGTCGGCGGCCAGGGCCCGGGCGTAGTAGGTGAGCGCGGTGGCGTGGTCGCCCTGGGTCCAGGCGAGTTGGCCGAGCTGTGCGGCCACGTAGGCCGCGTCCCCCGGGGAGGTGGCGGCGGCGAGGGCCTGCTTGAGCACGCGCCGGGCGGTCGTCACGTCGCCGCGCAGTTCGTGCACGTACGCGTACCGGGTGAAGACCGGCACGCCCGGCTTGCGCGCGTCGGCGGTCCAGGCGGCCCGGGACGCCTCCGCGTACCGGCCGAGTTCGACCAGGGCGTCGATGCGTGAGGAGAGGGCCCGCTCGCTGTACGGGTTCTGCTTCAGGGTCTGGTCCGCGTAGGCCAGGGCGTCCTTGAAGTCGTGCCGGGCGGCGGCGAGGGCGGCCCGCCCGGCCAGTGCCTGGTCGTTGCCGGGCGCGAGCGCCAGGGACCGCTGCAACGCCCTTTCGGCCTGCGGGTACCGGGCCGGGTCACCCTTGGTCCGCGCCTGCTCGACGTAGGCCAGACCGAGGGTGGCCCAGCCGTCGAAGTCCTTGGGCTGGGATCGCAGATGGGACTGCAGGGCGGCGATGCTCGCGTCCAGGTCGCCGCTGCCCAGCACCCCCGGGTCGACGGCGCTGGAGGCAGCCACGGCCACGGGGGCCCGGTCCCGCGCGGCCCCGACGGCGATCGCTCCGCCGGTGAGGGCGACCGCCAGCAGGGCCGCACAGCCGATGAGCCGCGCACCTCGCAGGCGCCGGCCGGCGGCGGCGACCCGCCGGACGGCGGCGACCCGCTCGTCACCGCCGGGGGCGGCACCGGGCTCCGCGTGAGGAGTGTCCGCCTGGTCCGGCGCTTCGGACTCGGATACGGCCGGAGCGGCGTCCTGGGCGGTGAGCCCGGTCACGGAATCCGCGGATGCCGGGGGAGCGGCCGTTGTCGTCTCCGGCGTGGGGGGCACCGGCGGCTGAGACGCGGTCGCGGAGATCACCGGTGCGGCAGCCGGGGGGATCCGTTCCATGTTCTCGGCGTTCTCGGCGTTCGCGGCGTTCTCGGCCGTGGAAGTCGTCGGCGGGTGAGGCGTCGCAGCGGTCCTCTCCGCCGTCGCCGTGGCGGTCGTGGGCTCGACGGCACGGGGCGCCGGCGGGTGGGGTGCTGTCGTGGGCGTCTCCGCCGTGGCCGTGGCCGTCGTGGGCTCGGGGGTGGAGGTCGCCGGCGGGTGAGGGGTGTCCGCGGGGGCCTTCGGCGGTGGGGCCGGGGCCGTCGTCGCCGTGGTGCCCCGGGCGGCGGCACCGCCCGTGCTCGTCCTCCGCTCGCCGGGCTCGTCGTCGTTCGTGCGCGCGGACATGCCTCTCCTCGGTCGCCTGATGCGGTCGCCTGATGTGGTCGAAGGAAATGGCGCGGCCCGCCGTGGGGGAGGGGAAAACGGGCCGCGCCGGTCGGTGGGTGCGGATCAGTACGGACGCTGCATCCGGCGGCGCCACCAGGCGAGGGCGGTGCCGATCAGCAGGATCCCGGCCGCGCCCGAGGCCGCCGAGGCGGCGATCAGGACCGTGTCGCCCGAGCCGCCCGCGGAGGAGCCGGCCGGCTGCAGCGCGTCGCCGAGCTGGCTGCGCACGTCCGCGCCCTTGGTCGTGCCCTTGGCGAGCGCTCCTCGCGAACCCGAGGTGGGTTCGGCGACGTACGGGAAGTACTTCTCGAACTTCTTGTCGTTCTTGTCCACCGCGTCGCCCAGGTCGTTCTTGGAGCCGACGAGTTCGCCCTCCACGACCTGCAGCGCCTCGTCCACCACGTCGTCGGTGAGCCGGCGGCCGTTCGGGAAGCCCGCGTTGTCACCGTCCAGGACGCCGAGACGCTTGGGATGCATGCTCGGCTTGATCGAGGTGTTCAGCCGCAGCTCCTCCGAAGGCTTCACGTTCGGAGGCTGGTTGAGGCCCTTGACGCCCTTGAGGAAGACGTCGACGAGGTCGTTGCGCGGCTCGGCGGGCGCCTTGATCTTGTAGATGGACTCGATGAGCTTCGGCAGCTCGGGGTTGGTGACGTTCTTCAGGAACTGCCCGTCGTACCAGGGCTGGGACGCGTTGAACTTGTCCTTGTCCTTCTGCGGGTTGACGACCTCGTTGACCAGCGGGTTGCCGAGCCGGGAGACCTGCGAGTAGTAGCCCTGCGCGTTACGGCGCTGGGTGGTCGACCAGAGGCCGACGACCGGCTGCTTCGACGACTCGCGAATCAGGTCGTTGGGGACCTGCAGGGCGATCGTGTTGACGTTGTAGCCCTTGAGCGTGTCCCGGCCGACCTCGGTGAGGTTGCCGCCGTACAGCAGGTCGAAGACCCGAAGGTCCAGGAAGAACGGGTCGTCGGCCTGGCCGGCGAAGGTCGCGGCACCGCCCGCCGTCTTGTACACGGCCTGGGCACGCAGCTTGCCGTAGTCCGGCATGGACGCCTTGCCCACGTTCGACGGTGCGACCGGTACGTCGTCCGCGAGCTTCGTCTTCGACACCACGTGCTGGTTCTTCAGCCGGATCAGGTCGATGTCGTACGTCTGCGTGACGTTGAGGTCCGGGTCGTCCAGGCTGGTGACCGGACCGGTGTTGTAGAGGAAGGTGTTGCCGTTCTTGGTGTGTGTCTTGAAGGTGTAGCGGAACAGCAACTCGCCCTGCGCGTCACCGTTGTTGTCGATGTGGATGTCGTACTGGGCATCGTCCGCGAACGTGTAGAAGTTCGGGCCGCCCGCCGGCTCCTCGAACGGGATCCAGTTGGCCACGATCGTCGTGGTGTCGGGCTTGTCCGGGCTGGCGAACGCGTACAGGTCCGTGTTGTCGTACTGGGGGGTCCCCGAGATCAGCGGGGCCTCCCGGTGGGAGGAGGCGGAGGCCGCCCCGGGTTCCAGCGTGGCGACACCGGCGGCTGCGAGCCCTCCGGCGGCCAGCGCACCACAGATGAGCGAGACCAGGCCCTTGCGTCCCGAGCCGCTCCTGGAGAAGAGAGGTGTCATGCCGTCCGTCCTCAGTGCCAACTTGCCTTGACGGACGGGTATACGGAGCCGGCGAGCCGTTCGGATTGGTCCGGCGGAAAGATTTTTTTCGTCTTTCAGGACCCGCGTTTTCGGCCCCCCGATCCGTATCAACCGCCGGAGGTGTGCGCTCGTGC
The DNA here is from genome assembly GCF_056434305.1 of Streptomyces sp. NPDC044061. NCBI lineage: Bacteria > Bacillati > Actinomycetota > Actinomycetes > Kitasatosporales > Streptomycetaceae > Streptomyces > Streptomyces sp. NPDC044061. Next base: position 92,681 of record NZ_JBWKFL010000007.1, read on the forward strand.
GGATGCGTGGAGTCAGAGGCAGGGCCGGCTGCGGCCACGGAAGGGGGACCGGGGTGGAGGCGGACGAGCTTCTGGTGCTCGTTGCGGGCGGAGACCAGAGGGCATTCGAGGATCTCTACGGACTGGTGTCGGGACCGGTGTTCGGACTCGTCCGGCGCATCGTGCGCGACCCCGCGCAGTCCGAGGAGGTGGCCCAGGAGGTGCTGCTCGAACTCTGGCGTTCCGCCGGCCGGTTCGACCCCCGGCGCGGCAGCGCCCTGTCCTGGATCCTCACCCTCGCCCACCGCCGCGCCGTCGACCGGGTGCGCAGCGCCCGCGCGGCCGGAGAACGCGAGCAGCGGGAGGCGCTGCGCGCCGGGGAACCCGCCTTCGACCACGTCAGCGAGGAGGTCGAGGCCGGTCTCGAACGCGAGTGGGTGCGCCGCTGCCTGAACCGGCTCACCGCACTGCAGCGCCAGTCGGTGACCCTCGCCTACTACGACGGCTACACGTACCGTGAGGTGGCCGAGCGGCTCTCGCTGCCGCTGGGCACGGTCAAGACGCGGATGCGCGACGGACTCGCCCGGCTGCGCGAGTGCCTGGGAGGTGCCGCATGAGCCTCTTCGGCCGTCTGCTGGGCCGCGAGGACCTGCACTCCCTCGCCGCGCCCTACGCGCTCGACGCCCTCGACCCGGGCGAGCGGCGCCGCTTCGAGAAGCACCTGGGGTCCTGCGACCGCTGCGCCGCCGAGGTCCGCGCCCTGACCGAGGACGCGGTCCGCCTCGCCTTCTCCGCCGCGGCCCCCGCACCGGCCGCCCTGCGCGACCGGGTCCTGGCCGCGGTCCGCACCACCCCGCAGGAGCAGGCCCCGGCTGCCGCACGGGAGCGCGCCCCCCAACTGCCGCCGCACGTCTGGGGTACCCAGCCGCCGCCCTCCCGCACCCGTACGCCCCGGGCGCGCCCCCTCTTCGTCCCGTTCGCCACGGCGACCGCCGCCGCGGCCCTCGTCGTCGCCTCCCTCTTCGCCGTCCAGGCGAACCGCACCCAGCACCGGCTCGACGCCGAGCGGGACCGGGCACGTGAGATCGCCCACGTTCTCGCCGCTCCCGACGCCCGCGCCGCGGGCAGCGAGGACGCCCGAGGCCGAAGTATCGGAGTGATCGCTTCCGTATCGGAGGGGCGGGCCGTCGTCACCCTCAGCGGGTACGGCACCCCGTCCGGCGGCCGCGTGCACCAGCTCTGGCTCATGCGCCCCCATGGGCAACCGCGCTCCCTGGGGCTCCTCGCGGGCGACACGCCCTTGGTCGCGAAGGGGCTCGACAAGTCCTCGGCGTCACTCGCCGTAACCGTCGAGCCTGACGGCGGCTCAGCTCGGCCGACCAGTCAGCCGGTTGTCCAACTCACCCTGAAACCGGTCGGATTCGGAGAGTAGTCAAAGTGGGATGGTCAACCTCCTTGCAGGGAAGGTGAATCCTGTGGCCGAGATACACGCGTGCCCCGGTGGGGCGATAGGGTTACCCTGCCCGGGCCGGGTGGACTCGTACGGGTGGGGAGTGACATGGAGCAGATAACAGTGCGCAGCAGGGCCAGGGTCCCTGCGATCACCTGCGGAAGCAGCGCGACCAGTTCGCGTCTCGACCGCCATCTGTCGGTGCTGGCGGGTCCCGCCATACCGCAGCGGGAGACGGTCGAGGCGACCTCGCTGATGCTTGAGCTGACGGCACGTGACTCCGCGCACAAGCGCAGCGACCGGGGTGCGCGGGTCCGCCGTGTCTCTCTCTTCGCACCGCTGCGTCGGCTGCGCCGCTCGCTGTTCGGCGGTCGCTGAGCGGTCACTGAGCGAACCGGCTCACCTCGGAAAGCCTCTTCGAGGACCCGCGCTCAGGCCACCACACCTTCCCTGCGCAACGCTGCGATCTCGTCGTCCGTCATCCCCACGGCATGCAGCAGTGCCCCGGTGTGCTGCCCGAGCGCGGGCACGTCGCCCATCCGTGCCTCGTCCCCGCCCGGCAGCGTGATGGGAGGCAGCAGCGCCCTCAGCGGCCCGACCGGCGACCCCACCTGACGCCACCGCTCCCGGGCCGTCAACTGCGGATGCTCCGCGAGCTCGTGCAGGTTCCGCAGCCGTGCGCAGGCGATGCCGGCCTTCTCCAGCCGGGCCAGCGCCTCGTCGGCGTCCAGCTTGCCCAGCGCGCCCGCGACCAGCTCGTCGGTCCGCTCCCGGTTCGCCACGCGCGCGGCATTGGTCGCGTACGCCGGGTTCGTCCCCAACTCCGGTCGGCCCATGACCTGTTCGGCCAGCCGCCGCCACTCCCGGTCGTTCTGCACCGACAGCAGCACCCGCCCGCCGTCCGCCGTCGCGTACGCGTCGTAGGGCGCAATGACGGCGTGCGCGAGGCCGGTGCGCGCCGGGGGCTCACCGCCGTGCATCGCGTGGTGCAGCGGATGGCCCATCCACTCGGCGAGGGCCTCCAGCATCGACACCTCCACCGGCCCGCCCCGCCCGGTCGTGCCGCGCCGCACCAGCGCGGCCAGTACACCGGAGAAGGCGTACATGGCCGCGGCGATGTCCGCCGCCGGGATCCCCGCCTTCACCGGCTGCCCGGGCGTCCCCGTCACCGAGACCAGACCGGCCTCGCACTGCACGAGCATGTCGTACGCCCGCTTGTCCGCGTACGGCCCCGAGCCGCCGTACCCGGAGATGTCCACGGCGATCAGCCGCGGGTGCGCCGCGCACAGCGTGGCCGCGTCCAGCCCCAGCCGGGCCGCCGCGCCGTGGGCGAGGTTCTGCACGAACACGTCCGCGTCCGCGATCAGTCGCCGTACGACGTCCAGTCCGCGCGGGTCCTTCAGGTCCAGGGCGACGGACTCCTTGCCGCGGTTGCACCACACGAAGTGCGAGGCGAGACCGCCTGCCGCGGTGTCGTAGCCGCGCGCGAAGTCGCCGCCGTCGACGCGCTCCACCTTGATGACCCGGGCCCCCAGGTCGGCGAGCTGCCGGGTCGCGAAGGGCGCGGACACGGCCTGTTCGACGGCGACGACGGTGATGCCCTCCAGGGGCAGGGGCAGATGATCCATGGGATGGATCATTGCCCGTGACCGGCGGGTTTGTCAGCAGCCGGTCACCGGGGAAGGGTGGACCCATGCTGGATCAGGAGCGCGCGAGGCGCCAACTCGGCTTGATCGCCCAGACCTTGGAGGAGGCTCGCGGGAACGGCGTCGCGCTGTGGCTGCGCGGCGGCTGGGCCATGGACTTCTTCCTCGGCGAGGTCACCCGGGACCACCGGGACATCGACTGGTTCGCCCGGGCGAAGGACGCGGCGGTCCTCGCCGGTGTCCTCGACCGGCTCGGCCACACGCCGGTGCCCGGTCCGCCGTCCGATCTCCAGCTCGACTTCGTGAAGGACGGGCTCGACAGCAGCTTCACCCTGCTGGGCCGGGACGCGCGGGGCCGGGTGACGTCGCGGGCGGCCGTGGACCGGGACTCCCTGGCCGGACGGACTGCTCTCCGGCGAGCCGGGCCGCATCGGCCCGCTGGAGGCGCCGATCGTCGGCCCCCGGGCCCAGATCGAGATCAAGCGCATGATGCCCGTGTGGGACCCCACCCGCCCCCGCCGCACGAAGGACGCCGAGGACATCGCCCGGCTCGAGACCGCCCTCCGGCGGGGGCGCCGGGCCCCGCCCTGGCCGGGCGGAAGGCGCCGTCGCGCCGAGCCGACCTGATCCGAGAGAAGGGCCCTAGAGCAGGGCGAACTGGCCCTCGGGTCCCTCCTCGTGGTGGTCCAGGACCGTCGCGGGGCGCCGGGACGCCGCCGGTGCGGGAAGGACGCCGGCCCGCCTCAGGTCGGCTGCCGTGATCGCTGACGTCGGCTGCGACTCGGCTCGCCGAGCCCTGAGTTCCCCGAGCAGTGCGAGCACGGTGATCAGCTCCAGCAGCTCCGACGTCCACGGCTGGGGCCAGGCCGTGGGCCGGATCGCGGCGAGGGTGCCGGGCTCGGCGGCCGCGGTGCGGGCCGCGAACCAGGCCTCCAGGACGCGGACCCCGGCCACCTCGTAGTCCCAGGCCTCCGGTGGCACGGGGGAGATGCGGCCCTCGTCGAGCTGGAGGGTCTCCTCGTCCCGGTCGTAGTGCAGGGTGAGCGGGCGGGTGGGCAGGGGCGCGCGGACGTAGGGGCGGCGGCCGCCCGGGAGCTTGGGGCGTTCGCCGTTGCGGCGCATCAGCCACAGCGTGCGGTGACCCGACTCGACGCCCCGGGACCAGACTTCGGCGTCCTCGGCGAGTGGCACGCTGAGGTCGGGGCGGACCGCCGCCAGGATCCAGGCCAGCACATCCGGTGCGGTGACGCGCACACCCAGGCGGGCCGACAGGAGGTCCGGCAGGCCCGGAGCCAGGTTCGGTTCCGCGCCCCCGGGACGGCGGTACAGCGGGCGGACGGGACCGGTGCGGAGGGTCGGGAGGAGCGAGGTCGCCAGCAGAGGGTGGTCGTCGGCCGTCTCCACCACGAACACCTGGTGCTCGTCCGCCACCCGCCACAGTTCCGGGCGGGCCGTGTCGATCAGTCGGTGGTCCGGGATCAGCCACTGCTCGTCGAAGGGCGCCGCGAGCACCCGTACCGGCTCCGCGCAGGGCCCCTCGGCCCGCGCCAGCCGCTCCGTGCCGCCGGACCGGCCGGGCAGCCGGCCGACGGCGGATTGCGGCGTGCGGGAGCGGGTGGGCTCGAACAGGGCCTCCCGGTCCGGCCCCTCGGCCTTCAGCAGGGCGTCCCAGCGGGCCTTCAGGCAGGCCGGATCGGGTGCCGTCGGCCAGGCGCGGCCCGGCCGCAGCGGTGCGACGGACCACGGCATGAGGTCCGCCAGCAGCGGAGCGTCGTCGTGCGTCACGCTGGGCATCGTAGAGCCTGTCGGTGAAGGCGGGATCAGGTGGCTTCCAGGGTCACCGTGAAGGAGAAGCGGTCGCCCCGGTAGTGGATGACCACGACGTCCAGCACCCGGCCCTGGGCGTCGTAGGTCACGCCCGTGTAGTGCAGGATCGGGCTGAGCAGCGGCACCTGGAGCAGCCGCGCCGTCTCCGGGTCGGCGAGCCTCGCCTCCACGGTGTCCGTGATGCGGCCGATGTCCGCCCCGACGACGTCCCGCAGCACCTTGGTCATCGGCCAGCGCACCAGATCCTCCCGGTCGATGCGCGCGGCCAGTTCGGGCCGGACGTGGTTGCGGGCGTGGTTGGTCGGCTCGCCGGTCTTCTCGTCGCTGCGCAGGCGGTGGTACGTCGCCACCTCCGGGAGGTCCGGGAAGTACTCGGCGAGTTCGCCGGTCACGGCCGCGCTGCCGTGGTCCAGCAGCTCGGTCGTCATCCCGGACTGCTGGGCCACGATCGCGTCCACCGAGCCCAGCAGCCGCACGGGGGCACCCCGTCGCACACCGGGCTCGATGAACGTGCCGCGCCGCCGGTGCCGGCTGATCAGCCCCTCGTCCTCCAGTTCCTTCAGCGCCTGCCGCATGGTCAGCACGCTGACCCCGTAGTGCCCGGCCAGCTGCTCCTCGGTGGGCAGGCGCAGCGGGTCCCGCGGCGAGCGGCCGAGTATCGAGGCGCGCAGGGACTGCGACACCTGGTACCACAGCGGCAGCTTGCGGTTCAGGACGATCGAATCGGGAGCGAAGGAGGTCACATGGCTATCCGTACCTGTTGAAGAACGTTCAGTGCAACGGAGGCGTCACAGTGCGCGAAAGTGACGCTCGAGTCCCTGCCACACGTCGTCGTACCGCTGCTGCAGGTGGTCCGCCTCCGCCGCGTGCCGCGTGAGCGTCATCGGCCAGCGGGTCTCGAACATGAACGCCAGCCCGTCGTCGATCTTCTGCGGCCGCAGCTCGGCCGCGCCGGCCCGGTCGAAGGTCTCCCGGTCGGGGCCGTGCGCGGACATCATGTTGTGCAGCGAGCCGCCACCCGGCACGAAGCCCTCCGCCTTGGCGTCGTAGGCGCCCTCGATCAGGCCCATGTACTCGCTCATCACGTTCCGGTGGAAGTACGGCGGCCGGAAGGTGTCCTCGCCCACGAGCCAGCGGGGCGCGAACACCACGAAGTCGACGCCGGCCAGGCCCGGGGTGTCCGACGGGGCGGTCAGGACCGTGAAGATGGACGGGTCCGGGTGGTCGTACGAGATGGAGCCGATCACATTGAAGCGGCGCAGATCGTAGACGTACGGCACATGGTTGCCGTGCCAGGCGACCACATCGAGCGGGGAGTGGTCGTAGGTGGCCGTCCAGAGGTTGCCGCAGAACTTGTTCACCACCTCGACCGGGCCCTCCACGTCCTCGTACGCGGCCACCGGTGCCCGGAAATCGCGGGCGTTGGCGAGACCGTTCGCGCCGATGGGGCCCAGGTCGGGGAGCTGGAACGGCGCCCCGTAGTTCTCGCACACATAACCACGGGCAGAGTCGTCGAGCAGCTCCACACGGAAGCGCACCCCACGTGGAATCAGCGCCACATGGGCCGGTTCCACATGCAGCCGGCCGAACTCGGTGTGCAGCAGCAGCCCGCCGCGCTCCGGCACGATCAGCAGTTCCCCGTCGGCGTCGGAGAAGACCCGCTCCATCGAGGAGTTGGCGTGGTACAGGTGCACGGCCATGCCGGAGCGCTGGGTGGCGTCGCCGTTGCCGCCCAGGGTCCACAGTCCCGCCAGGAAGTCCGTGCCCGCCGGCGGCTCCGGCAGCGGGTTCCAGCGCAGCCGGTTGGGGTCGGGCACCGTCTCGGCGAAGGGGGCGGTGCGGACCGCGTCGTTGCCGATGCGGGTGAACGCGGGGTGCGCGGCCGACGGGCGGACGCGGTACAGCCAGGAGCGGCGGTTGTGCGCCCGCGGCTCGGTGAACGCCGATCCGCTCAGCTGCTCCGCATACAGGCCGAGCGGCGCGCGCTGCGGCGAGTTGCGGCCCTCGGGCAGGGCGCCCGGCACCGCCTCCGAGGCGTGTTCGTTGCCGAACCCGGAGAGATACGACAGTCCCTCGGCGGTCTTCCGTGCGTCCCCGCTCATGATCGCTCCCTTGCGCTCCCGATTCCTATGTATCACCGTAGGAATGAGTGGGGGGCGGGCGCAAGAGGGCCCCGGGTCCTCCCTCCGGCGTAGGGCGGGAACCAGACTTCAGGGGGATTCGGGTGCCGGAGCGTTGTTCTAGGGTCCCGGGCATGTCATGGACGTGGTGGACGCGCAGAACTCTGATCGCGCTCGCGGTCTGCGTCCTGCTGCCTCTCGGAGCGGAGGGCTGCGGGACCGGCGAGGCGCACGGGCAGGCCGATGCCGTCTCGCCCTCGCCGGTGGGTAAGGTCCTGGACGACACGGACGAGACCGGCCGGCACCTGCGCGAGGTCGCCAGGAAGGACGCGCCCGAGGTCGGTGTCGAGGTGACCCCGGGCAGCGCCCGCGGCTGGGACGTCAGGCTGACGCTGCGCCACTTTCGTTTCTCCCCGGCCGGCGCGCGGCCGAAGGCGGTCCCCGGGTGCGGGCTCGTGCGCCTCTTCGTCGACGGCCGCCCGGTGACCCGGCTGCACGCCCACGAGTACCACCTGGCCGGCCGTCTCGTCCCGCACGGCACCCACCACGTCACCGCCCGTCTGTACGCCGACGACGGCACGGCGTGGGCCGTGCACGGCAAGCCGGTCGAGAGCACCGCCGACATCACCGCCTCGGGCGCTGAGACGGAGCCGGCCGGCACCGCCGCCGTCTCCGCACCGGCTCCGTCCGGGCCGGCCGTCACCGCGAGCCTCGCCACAGGGCGATGAGTGCAACGGCCACACTTTTCCGTACTGGGGGGCGAGGTTCACCTGACCCCGGCGGAAAGGCATCATGAAGTCCGTGCCCCACGCGACATCGCTTCGCCGCGCGCCCGTCCAGCGGCGCAGCGCGGAACGGCTGACCAGGATCCTGGACGCCTGCGCCGACCTCCTCGACGAGGTCGGCTACGACTCCCTGAGCACCCGCGCCGTGGCCGTGCGCGCCGGCGTGCCCATCGGCTCGGTCTACCGCTTCTTCGGCAACAAGCGGCAGATGGCCGACGCCCTCGCCCAGCGCAACCTGGAGCGGTACACCGAGCGCGTCACCGAGCGGCTCGGGGAGGCGCCGCAGGGGGACTGGCGGGCCGCCATGGACGCCGTGCTGGACGAGTACCTGAGCATGAAACGCACCGCGCCCGGCTTCTCCCTGGTGGACTTCGGCAACCAGATCCCGGTCGGCGCCCGGCACGCCGAGCCCAACACCCGGGTCGCCGACCGTCTCACCGACCTGCTCTCCGGCTACCTCGGCCGCACCCCGGACGAGGAGCTGCGGCGCGTCTTCCTGGTCGCGGTGGAGAGCGCGGACACCCTGGTGCAACTGGCCTTCCGGCTTGACGCGCAGGGTGACGAGGCGATCATCCACGAGACGCGGGAACTGCTGCGGGCGTACCTGGGGCGCGTGCTCGACTGAGGGACCCCACGGACCGGCACAGGGGGCTCCCCTCCATGCCAACCGGTCGGTATGCTCGCCTCGAGCCCGCCCGTGCCCGCGCTCCCGCCCCGGCTCGCGCGGCATGTTCGCCGACCCTCCGGGAGGACCCGTGTCCCGCACCGCCCTGCGAATCTGCCCCCTGTGCGAGGCCACCTGCGGGCTGACCCTCACCATCGAGGGCACCCGTGTCACCGGCGCCCGCGGCGACCGCGAGGACGTCTTCAGCAAGGGGTTCATCTGTCCCAAGGGCGCCTCCTTCGGCGCCGTCGACGGTGACCCCGACCGGCTGCGCACCCCGCTCGTCCGTGAGGACGGCGCCCTGCGCGAGGCCACCTGGGAGGAGGCCTTCGACGCGGTCGCCGCGGGCCTGCGCCCGGTCGTGGAGCGGTACGGCCCCGACGCCCTGGGTGTCGTCCTCGGCAACCCCAACGTGCACACCATGGCCGGCGCCCTCTACCCGCCGGTGCTGCTCGGCGCCCTGCGCACCCGGAGCCTGTTCACCGCCTCCACGGTCGACCAGATGCCCAAGCACGTCTCCAGCGGGCTGCTCTTCGGCGACGCCCACGCGATACCGGTGCCGGACCTGGACCACACCGACCATCTGCTCCTCATCGGCGCCAACCCGCTGGAGTCCAACGGCAGTCTGTGCACCGCCCCCGACTTCCCCGGCAAGCTCAAGGCCCTCAAGGCCCGCGGCGGCCGGCTCACCGTCGTCGACCCGCGCCGCACCCGCACCGCGAAACTCGCCGACCGCCACCTCGCGATCCGGCCCGGCACCGACGCCCTGCTGCTCGCGGCGATGGCGCACACCCTCTTCGCCGAGGACCTCGTCGGCCTCGAGGACCTCGCCCCGCACGTCCAGGGCGTCGATGAAGTACGCGACGCCCTGCGGGAGTTCACCCCCGAGGCCGTCGCCGGGGCCTGCGACCTGGACCCCGCCGTCATCCGCACCCTCGCCCGTGAACTCGCCGCCGCGCCCACCGCCGCCGTCTACGCCCGCATCGGCAGCTGCACCGTCCCGCACGGCACCCTGGCAAGCTGGCTGGTCGACGTCCTCAACGTCCTCACCGGCAACCTCGACCGGCCGGGCGGCGCCCTGTTCCCGCAGGCCGCCACGGACAAGACGCCGCGCCCGGCGGGCCCCGGCCGCGGCTTCGCCCTCGGCCGCTGGCACTCCCGGGTACGGCGACTGCCGGAGGCCAAGGGCGAGTTGCCGCTCTCCGCGCTCGCCGAGGAGATCGACACCGCAACCGACCAGGGCGAGCCCATCCGCGCGCTCGTCGTGGTCGCGGCCAACCCGGTGCTGTCCGCCCCCGACGGCGACCGACTCGACAAGGCCCTGGACTCGCTGGACTTCATGGTCAGCGTCGACCCGTACCTCAACGAGACCTCCCGCCACGCCGACGTCGTTCTGCCCCCGCCCCCGCCCTCGCAGAGCCCGCACCACGACTTCGCCTTCAACACCCTGGCCGTCCGCAACCAGGTCCGCTACAGCCGCCCCGCCGTCCCCCTCGAACCCGGCCGGATGGCCGAGACCGAGATCCTGGCCCGGCTGATCCTGGCCGCGACGGGCATGCACGGCGCAGACCCGGCCGCCGTGGACGCGATGGTCATCGACCAGACCCTCGGCAAGGCCGTCCAGGAACCCCACTCCCCGGTGCACGCTCGCGACCCCCGGGAACTGGCCGCACGGCTCACCGGGGAGACCGGCCCCGAGCGCCGGCTGGACATGATGCTGCGCCTCGGCCCGTACGGCGACGGATTCGGCGCCCGTCCCGACGGCCTGACGCTGGAGAAGGTGCTCGCGCACCCGCACGGCATCGACCTGGGCCCGCTGCGCCCCCGCCTGCCGCAGCCGCTGAAGACCGCGAGCGGCAGGATCGAGCTGCTGCCCGGGCCGATCGCCGGCGATCTGCCCCGGCTCCGGGAGGCGCTGCGCGAGCGCCCCGCGGGGCTCGTGCTCGTCGGCCGCCGCCATCTGCGCTCCAACAACAGCTGGATGCACAACGTGCCCGCCCTCACCGGCGGCAGCAACCGCTGCTCCCTGCACCTCAACCCGGAGGACGCCGCACGCCTCGGTGTGCGGGACGGGGAGCCGGTGCGGGTGAAGGGCGCCGGGGGAGAGGTGACCGCGCCCGCGGAGGTCACCGACGCGGTCCGCCCGGGCGTCGTGAGCCTCCCGCACGGCTGGGGCCACGACCGCCCCGGCACCCGGCTGAGCCACGCCACCACGGCCCCCGGCGTCAACGTGAACCAGCTCCTGGACGGCAGCCTGCTCGACCCGCTGTCGGGCAACGCGGTCCTCAACGGCGTGCCCGTCGAGGTGGCCGCGGTGACCGTCGTGTCCGAAAAGCTCACCCCTGTGACCTGAGCAAAGCTGTGACCTGCATTTTTGCGCTTATTGCTCGCTCGTCAACGTCTTGTTAACGCCGTTTGAACGGACCTAACGTCATCGCACCGCCGGCCCTGGTGGGAGTTCAAGGGCGAACGTTAGGTATCCATTCATGCTGACCATCCTCGGCTTCGCCATGATCGCGACCTTCCTGGTCCTGATCATGCTGAAGAAGATGTCGCCGATCGCGGCGCTCGTGCTGATCCCCGCGCTGTTCTGCGTGTTCGTCGGCAAGGGCGCCAAGCTCGGCGACTACGTCATCGACGGCGTCACCGGCCTCGCCCCCACCGCGGCGATGCTCATGTTCGCGATCGTCTACTTCGGTGTGATGATCGACGTCGGCCTCTTCGACCCGATCGTCCGGGGCATCCTGAGGTTCTGCAAGGCCGACCCGCTGCGCATCGTCGTCGGCACGGCGATGCTCGCCGCGATCGTCTCGCTGGACGGCGACGGCTCGACCACCTTCATGATCACCGTCTCGGCGATGTACCCGCTGTACAAGCGCCTGAAGATGAGCCTCGTCGTGATGACCGGCGTGGCCGCCATGGCCAACGGCGTGATGAACACGCTGCCGTGGGGCGGCCCGACCGCCCGCGCGGCGACCGCGCTGAAGCTGGACGCCGGCGACATCTTCGTCCCGATGATCCCGGCCCTGGCCATGGGCCTGGTGTTCGTCCTCGCCCTCGCCTACGTCCTCGGCCGCCGCGAGCGCGAGCGGCTCGGCGTGCTCACGCTGGGCGAGGCGCTCGTGCGGGAGCCCGCCGAGCAGGAGACCGTGCTGGTGGGCGCCGGTTGCGGCAAGGACACGCGGCCGGGCGGCGGTTCCGGCGTCGGCCCGGACGCCCCCCTCGACGAGCCCGAGGGCGACGGCTTCCAGGGCCTCGACCCGCGGCGCGCCACCCTGCGCCCCAAGCTGTACTGGTTCAACGCACTGCTCACGGTCGCGCTGCTCACGTCCATGATCATGGAGTGGCTGCCGATCCCGGTGCTGTTCCTGCTCGGTGCCGCGCTCGCGCTCACCGTCAACTTCCCGCACATGCCGGACCAGAAGGCGCGCCTGGCCGCGCACGCCGACAACGTCCTCAACGTCTCCGGCATGGTCTTCGCCGCCGCCGTCTTCACCGGCGTCCTGCAGGGCACCGGCATGGTGGACCACATGGCCGAGTGGCTGGTGCACAACATCCCCGACGGGATGGGCCCGCACATGGCCTTCGTCACCGGCGTGCTGAGCATCCCGCTCACGTACTTCATGTCCAACGACGGCTTCTACTTCGGCATCCTGCCGGTGCTCGCCGAGGCGGGCCAGGCGCACGGCGTCTCCTCGGTGGAGATCGCCCGCGCCTCCCTGGTGGGCCAGCCGCTGCACATGTCCAGCCCGCTCGTCCCGGCCGTGTACGTCCTCGTCGGCATGGCCAAGGTCGAGTTCGGCGACCACACCAGGTTCGTCGTGAAGTGGGCCGCCCTGACATCCCTCGTGGTGCTGGGGGCAGGGATCCTCTTCGGCATCATCTGACCGGGCGGCACACAGGAGGACTCGATCATGGCGCCCGGTGGGAACCGCGGCTGGCTGCTCCGCCTCGTCATCGCCTTCGGCTTCGCCCAGGGGGCGGTGTCGATGGCCCGGCCCGCCGTCTCCTACCGGGCGCTCGCGCTCGGCGCGGACGAGCGTGCGGTCGGCGTCGTCGCGGGTGTCTACGCCCTGCTCCCGCTCTTCGCGGCCGTACCCCTCGGCCGCCGCACCGACCACGGCCGCTGCGCGCCACTGCTGCCGGTGGGAGTGGTCCTCATATCCGGCGGCTGCGTCCTCAGCGGACTCGTCAACTCCCTGCGGGCGATGGCCCTGTGGAGCGGAGTGATGGGGCTCGGCCACCTCTGCTTCGTGATCGGCGCACAGTCGCTGGTGGCTCGCCAGTCCGCGCCGCACGAACAGGACCGCAACTTCGGGCACTTCACCATCGGCGCCTCCCTCGGCCAGCTCATCGGCCCGGTCGCGGCGGGCGTCCTGATCGGCGGTCCCGACATGGCGGGCAGCAGCGCGCTCGCCCTCGTCGTGGCGGGCGCGGGTGCCGCGGTCGCGTGCTCCTCGCTGTGGCGCGTCGAGGACCGTACGGCGGTCGACTCCCGTGCCCCGCGGGGCGAACGGGTGCCCGTGGGCGGGATCCTGCGCGCCCGAGGCGTACCCGCGGGCATGCTGATCAGCCTCTCCGTGCTCTCCGCCACAGACATCCTCACCGCCTACCTGCCGGTGGTCGGCGAGTACCGGGGCATCGCCCCCTCGGTGATCGGCGTTCTGCTCAGCCTGCGTGCCGGGGCCACCATCGCCTGCCGTCTCGTCCTCACCCCGCTGCTGCGCCTGCTCGGCCGGCCGGCGCTGCTCACCGTGACCTGCTTCCTCGCGGCCGTCCTGTGCGCGGGGGTCGCCCTGCCGGTACCGGTCACGGCGCTCGGGCTGATGCTCACGGTGCTCGGTTTCTGCCTCGGCGTCGGGCAGCCGCTGTCCATGACCACGGTCGTCCAGGCCGCCCCCGAGGAGGCGCGCTCCACCGCCCTCGCCCTGCGCCTGACCGGCAACCGGCTCGGCCAGGTCGCCGCACCGGCCGCTGCGGGCCTGGTCGCGGGCGTGGCCGGGGTGGCCGCGCCGTTCGTGATGCTCGGGGCGCTGCTGCTCGTGTCCTCCGGGGTGGCGCTGCGGTCACCGGGCGCCGGAGGGCCGGCCGAGGGGGCCGCGGCCGTGTCGCGGGAGGGCCGGAAGAGAGCGCCGTTGCGCCGCACGAGCGATATCTGACGGCGTGTCCGGCGTTGGTGCCGTGTGCGGTGGAGTACGTGCGTGAGAGTCCCAACGAAAGGTCGATTTGTATGAAAATCGTCTAACTCGGAGGAGCTTCATGGCCACCCTGACACTTCCACGGACTTTTTCCCGTGCGGGCGCCACCGTCGTCCTCACCGCCATCGCCGCGGCGGGCGCGTCATGGGTGGCGGCACCGACGGCGTCGGCCCAAGGGGAGAACGGCGACATCAGGATCCACCGCGTGGGCGTGCCCTTCGGGGTCTCCAAGGACGACCCGCTGGTCTGCAAGTTCTACCTCGACGCCGTCAACTTCGACGTCCTGCCCACCGTCGCCTACACCATCACACCGCAGCCCCCGCTGCCCACCGCCGCCACCGTCACCGGCACCATCCAGCTCGCGGGCGGCGCCGGGCACACCGACCCGCTGGGGCTGGCGGACGGGCAGTACAGGATCACCTGGGTGATCGGGGGTGCCAACCATGAGAAGGTCTTCCGCGTCAACTGCCACGACGGCAACCAGGACCCGCAGCACGGCTCGGCCGGCCAGATCGAGGACCACCAGGGCGGTGATCAGCACGGTGACCAGTCCAGCGACCAGCGCGATGACGCGAGCTGGGGCCAGGGCGGCGACCACAACGACGGGCCCAAGGGCGGTGTCCACGCCGGTGGCGGCGGTCTCGTCGACACGACCGGCGCCTTCTCGCCCGTGGCCGCCGCGGCGGCCGTGGGCCTGGTCGCGGTCAGCGGCGCCGTGTACGTCCGGCTGATCCGCCGCCGGCCGCATGGCGCCGCGTAGGCGCAGACGCAGGCCGTGGCACCGGACCCGTGCCTACCGCCTCGCCAGGACGGCGCTCCTCGCGGTCGTCCTGGTGACGGCGGTCCGGTGCGGGGGACACGACAGCTCCGGGCCCGTCCGGGCGGGCGGCCCGGCAGCCGCTCCGGCCGCGGGCCGGGAGGCGGCCGCTCCGGTCCGCCCGACACCCCCGCCCCGCCCGCTGCCCCGGTCCCGGCCGACGTCCCTGCGCATCCCGTCCCTCGGGATCGACGCGCCGGTCACCGGTCTGCGACTGGGCTCGGACCGGCAGTTGGAGACACCACCGCTCGACAAGGCCAAGCTGGTCGGCTGGTACGAGGGCGGCCCGACACCGGGCGAGACCGGCACCGCCATCGCCGTCGGCCACCGCGACACCACCACGGGCCCCGCCGTCTTCTCCGCCCTCGCCCTGGTCGGGCCGGGCAAGCCGATCGAGGCCCGGCGCGCGGACGGCCGTACCGCGGTCTACACCGTGGACCGGGTGAAGGTCTTCGACAAGGCCGGCTTCCCCGACCGGGAGGTGTACGGCCCGGCCCGGCGGCCGGAGTTGCGCGTGCTCACCTGCGGCGGCCTGTTCAGCCGGCGCACGGGCTACACGAGCAACGTGGTGGTCTTCGCCCATCTGACCGCGACGAAGTGACCGCGCGGCGCGGACGGCGGGGCCGGCCCGCGCCCCGAATCCCGCCGTCCGTTTCCGCCGCTGCCTGCGGCGCGGCGTCCGGTCCGGTGCCCTCTCTTCCCCGGCCGGGCACATTCCGTTAACTTTCGTGACCCACAGGCCCCGTGCGGCTCGCACCGGACCTTCGGACCCACGGAGCAGCGGCGCTCCGGCCAGCCCCCGGGGGCAGCAGTCATGACACGCGCCATCTCTCTGCACGACGTGAGCAAGTCCTACGCGCGCGGCCCCCGCGTGGTGGAACGGCTCTCGCTGGACATCGCCCCCGGCGAGTTCCTGGTCCTGCTCGGCCCCTCCGGCTGCGGGAAGTCCACCGTGCTGCGCATGATCGCCGGACTGGAGGAGATCGACGAGGGCGAACTGCTCCTGGACGGCGAGTACGCCAACGACTGGCAGCCCTCCGAGCGCGACATGGCGATGGTCTTCCAGAACTTCGCCCTCTACCCGAGCATGACCAGCCGCGACAACATCGGCTTCCCGCTGCGCATCGAGGCCCCCGGCGCCGACCCCCGCCCGCGCGTGGACGCGACCGCCCGCATGCTCGGCATCGAGGACCTGCTGGACCGCTTCCCCAGCCAGCTCTCCGGCGGCGAACGCCAGCGGGTGGCCATGGGCCGGGCGATCGCCCGCCACCCCACCGCGTTCCTGATGGACGAGCCGCTGTCCAACCTCGACGCCAAGCTCCGCAACCATCTGCGGGCCGAGATATCCCAGCTCACCCGCCAACTGGGCGTCACCACGGTGTACGTCACCCACGACCAGGCCGAGGCCATGTCGCTCGGCGACCGGGTCGCCGTCCTGCGCGGCGGAGTCCTCCAGCAGGTGGGCAGCCCGCGCGAGGTCTACGCCCTGCCCCGCAACGTCTTCGTCGCCGCCTTCGTCGGCATCCCGCGCATCAACCTGCTGCGCGGCCTGGTCCGCGCCCCGCTGGACGGCGCCATGACCATCAGCCTCGGCAAGCAGTACCTGCGGCTGCCCGAACCCCTCAGCCTGGACCACCAGTTGCTCCGGGTGCAGCAGGGCCGCGAGGTCATCGTCGGGCTTCGCTCGGAGGCGGTGCGCATCGCCAAGCGCAGTGCCGCCCGGCCCGGTGAGGTGCCGCTGACCGGGCTGGTGGAGCACGTGGAGTTCCAGGGGCACGAGACCCTCGTCCACTTCGACACCGGCTCCCGCCCCGCCGTCGTGACCGAGCTGGAGGCCCCGCGCCCGGCCGCCCGGCCGGCGCGCCGGCGGCGCCGGGAAGGGCCGACCGTGCTGGGCCGGCTCAGGGAGCGGGCCGGCTCGCTGCGCGCCGGACCGGTGGTGGTGCTGGAGCACCCGGCGGACACGGAGGCGGAGTACGCGCCTGCCGAGGGGCGACTGCCGGGCGACCTGGTCGTGCGCACCACCCCCGACATCCGGCTCCGGCACGGCATGCAGGTCCCGCTCCTGGTCGACCTGGCCCACCTGTTCGTCTTCGACCAGCACGGCGACCGTATCTGCCCGTCCCCGGCACGGCTGCCCGACCTGGAGGAGTGAGTGCCCGCCCGGCGATGATGTCCCGGTGAGTCTGGCCGACCGGTGTCTCTGGCGCGCGAAAACTATCGCCGCTAGTTTGTGTGCCGGACGACGGAGACCCGCCGGGAGGAAGCACCATGAAGGCACACGACGGCCTGTACATCGACGGCGCCTGGCGCCCCGCCGAGAGCCGGGACGTGATCGAGGTCGTGAACCCCGCCGACGAGCAGGTCGTCGGCCGGGTCCCGGCCGCGGGCGCCCTGGACGTCGACACCGCCGTACGCGCCGCGCGCGCGGCTCTGCCGGCCTGGGCCGCCACGCCACCGGCCGAGCGGGCCGCGCGCCTGACCGCCCTGCGGGACGTCCTCGTGGTCCGCAAGGACGAGATCGCCGAGACGGTCACCGCGGAACTGGGCTCCCCGCCGCAGTTCTCCCAGGCCGTGCATGCCGGTGTGCCGATCGCGGTCGCGGGCTCCTACGCCGAGCTGGCCGCGACCCACTCCTTCGAGGAGAAGGTCGGCAACTCCACCGTCCTGCACGAGCCGATCGGCGTCGTCGGCGCGATCACCCCCTGGAACTACCCGCTCCACCAGATCGTCGCCAAGGTCGCCCCGGCGCTCGCCGCCGGCTGCACGATCGTCCTCAAGCCCGCCGAGGACACCCCGCTCACCGCCCAGCTCTTCGCCGAGGCGGTCCACGAGGCGGGCGTACCCGCCGGTGTGTTCAACCTGGTCACCGGCCTCGGCCCGGTCGCAGGCCAGGCCCTCGCCGAGCACCCGGGCGTGGATCTGGTGTCCTTCACCGGCTCCACGGCGGTCGGCCGGCAGATCGGCGCGGTGGCCGGCGCGGCCGTCAAGAAGGTGGCGCTGGAGCTGGGCGGCAAGTCCGCCAACGTCATCCTGCCGAGCGCCGACCTCGCCAAGGCCGTGAACGTCGGCGTGGCCAACGTGATGTCCAACTCCGGACAGACCTGCAGCGCCTGGACCCGGATGCTGGTCCACCGGGACCGGTACGACGAGGCCGTCGAACTGGCCGCGGCCGCGGCCGCCAAGTACGGCGACCGCATCGGCCCGGTGGTCAGCGCCAAGCAGCAGGCACGCGTGCGCGGCTACATCGAGAAGGGCGTCGCCGAGGGTGCCCGGCTGGTCGCGGGCGGCCCCGAATCGCCGCGGGAGAAGGGCTACTTCGTCAGCCCGACGGTCTTCGCGGACGTCACAACCGACATGACCGTCGCCCAGGAGGAGATCTTCGGCCCGGTCCTCACCATCCTGCGCTACGAGGACGAGGAGGACGCCCTGCGCATCGCCAACGGCACGGTGTACGGCCTCGCGGGCGCCGTCTGGGCCGGTGACGAGGCCGAAGCCGTCGCCTTCGCCCGCCGCATGGACACCGGCCAGGTCGACATCAACGGCGGCCGGTTCAACCCCCTCGCCCCCTTCGGCGGCTACAAGCAGTCCGGGGTCGGCCGGGAACTCGGCAGCCACGGCCTCTCCGAGTACCTCCAGACCAAGTCCCTCCAGTTCTAAGGAAGTCCGCGAACCATGGCCGTACGAGCCGCCGTCCTGCCCGCCATCGGTGCCCCCCTGGAGATCACCGACATCGACCTGCCCGAACCGGGCCCCGGACAGGTCCGCGTCCGCCTCGCCGCCGCCGGCGTCTGCCACTCCGACCTGTCCCTGTCCAACGGCACCATGCGGGTGCCCGTCCCGGCGGTCCTCGGCCACGAGGGGGCGGGGACGGTCGTGGCCGTCGGGGAGGGCGTCGCGCACGTGGCCCCCGGCGCCCCCGTCGTCCTCAACTGGGCACCCTCCTGCGGCAGTTGTCACGCCTGCACGCTGGGCGAGGTCTGGCTGTGCGCCAACGCCCTGAACGGCGCCGCCGATGTCTACGCCCGCACCGCCGACGGCACCGACCTCCACCCCGGTCTGAACGTCGCCGCGTTCGCCGAGGAGACGGTGGTCTCCGCGTCCTGCGTGCTGCCCCTCCCGGAGGGCGTCCCGCTCACCGACGCGGCCCTCCTCGGCTGCGCCGTCCTCACCGGCTACGGTGCCGTGCACCACTCGGCACGGGTGCGGACCGGCGAGACGGTCGCCGTCTTCGGGGTCGGCGGAGTGGGCCTGGCCGCCCTGCAGTCGGCCCGCATCGCGGGAGCCTCCAGGATCATCGCCGTCGACGTCTCCCCGGAGAAGGAGGAACTGGCCCGGGCGGCCGGCGCCACCGACTACGTCCTCGCCTCCGACACCACCCCCCGCGAGATCCGCGCGCTCACCGGCAAACAGGGCGTCGACGTCTCCGTGGAGTGCGTGGGCCGCGCGGTCAGCATCCGCGCCGCCTGGGACGCCACCCGCAGGGGTGGCCGTACGACGGTCGTCGGTATCGGCGGCAAGGACCAGGAGGTCACCTTCAACGCCCTGGAGATCTTCCACTGGGGCCGCACCCTGTCCGGCTGTGTGTACGGCAACACCGACCCGGCCCGTGACCTGCCGGTGCTCGCCGAGCACGTACGGGAGGGCCGGCTGGACCTCTCGGCGCTGGTCACCGAACGGATCGCCCTGGAGGGCATTCCGGCGGCCTTCGACAACATGATCGCGGGCAAGGGCGGCCGGGCGCTGGTGGTGTTCTGACGGTCAGCCGACCCTTTCGGGTCGCGGCTCACCGGCCGCGACCCGCCGCGTCCGCCCGCGCATCCGGGACCGCGACACCGCCACGCCCGCGAGGCACAGCGCCCCGCCCACGAGCGTCAGCGGCCCCGGCACCTCACCGAGCGCCAGCCAGGACATGAGGACGACCAGGGCCGGCACCGCGTACGTCGTCGCGCCCATCCGACTGGCGGTGGTGCGGGCGAGGGCGTAGGCCCAGGTGGTGAAGGCCAGCGCGGTCGGGAAGACGCCCAGGTAGACCATGTTCAGCGTCGCCGACAGGGGTGCGCGGGCGGCCTCGTGCACCAGTTGCCCGGCGAACGGCAGGCAGGCCACCGCCCCGACCAGACACCCGAACGTCGTGACCTGCAACGCGCCGGCCCGGCCCAGGGCGGGCTTCTGCGCGACGACACCGGAGGCGTACGCCACGGCCGCGAGCAGGCACAGCGCCACGCCGAGCAGCGAGGACCCGCCTCCGCCCGACATCGACAGCCCCACGGTCACCGCACCCGCGAACGACACCGCCATCCCCGCCAGCAGCCTCGGCGGCATCGGGTCACCGAGCAGCCGGGCGCCGAGCAGCGCGATGAGCAGCGGACCGATGTTCACGACCAGAGCCGCGGTTCCCGCGTCGACCTGCTGCTCGCCCCAGTTCAGGACGACCATGTAGAGCCCGAACCACAGCAGCCCGGAGAGCAGGATCCCGGGCCAGGCCGATCTGGGCGGCGGTCCTTCCCGCCGCAGGGCCCAGATGACGCCCAGGGCGACAGCCCCCGACACCAGCCGGCCGAGGGCCAGCGCACCGGGGGAGTAGGCGTCTCCCGCACTCCGGATCGACACGAAGGCGGAGGCCCACAGGACGACGGTGACGGCGGCGGCGCCGGTGGCGAGTATGTGAGGGCGGTTCCGGATGACGTTCATCATGCTCCCGAGGCTAGGCAGGGTGTCGAATGGGGGCCGGCGGGAATCGGACGGGGCGTGCGCGCTCCGGCAGGGGCGGGCGGGGAAGCGCGACCGGCCGCGACGGACCCGCACGCGGCGGCACCCCGCCGTTCTCGTGGCCGCTCACAGCAGTGCGTCCCGCTGGATGCCCAGCAAGTCCGACAGCGCCCGCTCCCCGGTCGGCGTGAGCCGCACCGCCCGCTCCGAACCGATCCGTTCGCACCACCCCGCATCCAGCGAGTGGCGGCACAGCGCCGCCCCCGCCACCCCCGCGAGATGGGGACGCCGCTCGGTCCAGTCGAGGCACCCCCGGGCCAGCGGCCGCCGGGTCGACCGGTCCAGGGCGATGCCCACCGTGCCGAACCACTCCAGCCCCGCCTCCGTCAGCGCGAACCCGGTGTCCTGCCGGAGCAGCCCCCGCTCGGTCAGCGCGTCCGTGACCACGATCCCGAGTTGCCCGGCGAAATGGTCGTAGCAGGTACGGCCCCGGGCCATCGCGGAGCTAGCGCTCGATTCCCGAAGGGTGCGAGGAGGCCGCCGCACAGCCGCCTCGGGCACCTGCGCGGCGAGATCCTCGACGAGCTGCGCCACCCCCGGGTCGGCCAGCCGCACATACCGGTGGCGCCCCTGCCGTTCCTCGGCGAGCAGGCCGCCGCCCACCAGCTTGCCCAGGTGCTCGCTGAGCGTGGACGCGGCCACCCCGGCGTGCCGGGCCAGTTCCCCGGCGGTCCAGGCCCGCCCGTCCAGCAGGGCCAGCAGGCACGCGGCCCGCGTCTCGTCGGCGACCAGCGAGGCGAAGGCGGCGAGGCCGGCTGCCCGGGAGTCCTTGGAGGTCATGTGTCCAGCATGGAACACAGACGCTTCGGTGCCGGCCGAACTGCTGCTACACGCTCTGCCGTGCCTGCTCGTACTGCTGCGCCAGACCGTCCAGCAGCGCCGTCAGTCCCGTGTCGAAGGCCCGCTCGTCGATCTTCTCCTGCTGCTCGGCGAGCAGGTGCGCCTGCCCGAGATGGGGATAGTCGGCGGGGTCGTACGCGCTCGCGTCGTCCACGAACCCACCGGCGAAGGAACCGAGCGCGGAGCCCATGATGAAGTACCGCATCAGTGCCCCGATGGACGTGGCCTGCGCGGGCGGCCAGCCCGCGTCGACCATCGCGCCGTACACCGCGTCGGCCAGCCGCAGGGCGGCGGGGCGGCGGCCGGGGCCGCGGGCGAGGACCGGGACGATGTTCGGGTGGTCGCGCAGGGCGGCCCGGTAGGAGACGGCCCAGTCGTGCAGCGCGGTCCGCCAGTCCCGGCCGTCCTCGAACATCGACAGGTCGACCAGCCCGCTCACCGAGTCCGCGACCACCTCCAGGATCTCGTCCTTGGTGCGGAAGTGGTTGTAGAGCGAGGGCCCGCTCACCCCCAGCTCGGCGGCGAGCCGACGCGTGGAGACGGCCGCCAGGCCCTCCGCGTCCACGAGTTCCCGTGCCGTCTCGACGATCCGGTCGGTGCTGAGGAGGGGCTTGCGCGGTCGGGCCATGGCGCACATAGTAGGGCTGCAACTGGAAACTAGCAGTGCTAATTTAAATGTACGGCTTTCAAGATCCGTCTGGTGTGGGGTGATCGCGTGGTGAACCTGGGGCTCAGCGAGGAACACGGGGCCGTACGGCAGCTCGCCCGGGACTTCGTGGAGCGTGAGATCGCCCCTCACGTGGTCGCCTGGGACCGGGCCGAGGAGGTCGACCGGGGCATCGTGAAGAAGCTCGGCGAGGTCGGCTTCCTCGGTCTGACCGTCGGCGAGGAGTACGGCGGCTCGGGCGGCGACCATCTCGCGTACTGCCTGGTCACCGAGGAGCTGGGGCGCGGCGACTCCTCGGTGCGCGGCATCGTCTCGGTGTCCCTCGGGCTGGTCGCCAAGTCGATCGCGGCCTGGGGGAGCGAGGAGCAGAAGCGGCGCTGGCTGCCGGGGCTGACCGCCGGGGAGTACGTGGGCTGCTTCGGCCTCACCGAGCCCGGCACCGGCTCCGACGCCGGCAACCTCGCCACCCGGGCCGTGCGCGACGGTGGGGGCCCCTCCCGCTCGAGCGGAGCCGAGAGTGGGGGAGACTTCGTCCTCAACGGCACCAAGATGTTCATCACCAACGGCACCTGGGCCGACGTCGTCCTCCTCTTCGCCCGTTCCACGGACGCCCCCGGTCACAACGGCGTCTCCGCCTTCCTGGTCCCCACCGACACTCCCGGACTGAGCCGCCGCACCATCCACGGCAAGCTCGGCCTGCGCGGCCAGGCCACCGCCGAACTGGTCCTCGAGGATGTCCGGGTGCCCGCGTCGGCGCTGGTCGGCGAGGAGGGCAAGGGTTTCTCCGTCGCGATGTCCGCGCTGGCCAAGGGGCGGATGTCGGTCGCCGCCGGCTGTGTCGGCATAGCCCAGGCGGCGTTGGACGCGGCCGTGCGGTACGCCGGTGAGCGCGAGCAGTTCGGCAGATCCATCGCCCACCACCAGCTGGTGCAGGAGCTGATCAGCGACATCGCCGTGGACGTGGACGCGGCCCGGCTGCTGACCTGGCGGGTGGCCGACCTGATCGACCGCGGGCAGCCGTTCGCGGTCGAGTCCTCCAAGGCCAAGCTGTTCGCCTCCGAGGCCGCCGTCCGCGCCGCCAACAACGCCCTGCAGGTCTTCGGCGGCTACGGCTACATCGACGAGTACCCGGCCGGCAAACTCCTGCGCGACGCCCGCGTGATGACCCTCTACGAGGGCACCAGCCAGATCCAGAAGCTGCTCATCGGACGGGCGCTCACCGGAGTTTCGGCGTTCTGAGTACGTTCTCTGAGTATCCCGGCGGATGTGGCGCGGGCCACGTCCGCCGATGCTCGTTCCCATGAGTGACACACCGGTCAAGCAGCAGAACACGGCGGCCTTCTACGGCCAGGCCGTCGCATCCTTCGCGGTCGCCATGGCGGCCACCGCCATCGGCATCTTCCGGCTGAACGCCGACGCCTGGGTCCGGGCCTTCCTGGCCATCGCCGTCCTCTACCTCGTCACGTCCGCCTTCACGCTCGCCAAGGTGATCCGGGACCGCCAGGAGGCCGGACAGATCGTCAGTCGCGTCGACCAGGCCAGGCTGGAGAAGCTGCTCGCCGATCACGACCCGTTCGAAAAGCTCTGAGCGGGCACTCTAAGCGACCGCTCACCTTCGGCGGTATGGTGGTGCTCCTGTGACCGAGAGGGGCGAGCGAGCGATGAGTGCGGCGGAGGAGACGACCGGCGGCGAGGTCGAGCCGTGGGAAGAGGTCACCCCGGACGCGGCCCGGCGGCTGCTCGTCGCAGCCGTGGAGGCCTTCGCCGAGCGTGGCTACCACGCGACGACGACCCGCGACATCGCGGGCCGCGCCGGCATGAGCCCGGCGGCGCTCTACATCCACTACAAGACCAAGGAAGAGCTGCTCCACCGGATCAGCCGGATCGGCCACGACAAGGCCCTGGACATCCTGCGTACGGCGGCCGCGCGCGAGGGCACCGCCACGGAGCGGCTCGCCGACGCCGTCGGCTCCTTCGTCCGCTGGCACGCCGGGCGGCGCACCACCGCGCGGGTCGTGCAGTACGAACTCGACGCGCTCGGCCCCGAGGCCCGCGCCGAGATCGTCGCGCTGCGCCACCAGGTGGACGCCGAGGTGCGCGGGATCATCGAGGACGGCGTGGCCTCGGGCGAGTTCCGGGTGCTGGACGTGAAGGGCACCACGCTGGCCGTGCTGTCCCTGTGCATCGACGTGGCCCGCTGGTTCAACGTGAACGGGCCGCGCACCCCCGACGAGGTCGGCGCGCTCTACGCCGACCTCGTGCTGCGGATGGTGGGCGCCCGGTAGGCGCCGCCGGGCTCAGAGGTAGTACCGTGCCACCGACTCCGCCACGCACACCGGCTTGTCGCCGCCCTCGCGCTCCACGGTGAAGGCGACGGCGACCTGCACGCCGCCGGGGACGTCCTCGACGCCGGTGATCGTCGCCGTGGCGCGCAGCCGGGAGCCGACGGGCACGGGGGAGGGGAAACGGACCTTGTTCGTCCCGTAGTTGACGCCCATCTTCACGCCCTCGACCCTGATGAGCTGCGGTCCGAAGAGCGGCAGCAGCGAGAGGGTCAGATAACCGTGGGCGATGGTGGTCCCGAAGGGCCCCGTGGCGGCCTTCTCCGGGTCCACGTGGATCCACTGGTGGTCCCCGGTGGCCTCGGCGAACAGGTCGATCCGCTTCTGGTCGACCTCAATCCAGTCCGTGTGGCCCAGCTGCT
This sequence comes from Streptomyces sp. NPDC044061, assembly GCF_056434305.1. Lineage (NCBI taxonomy): Bacteria > Bacillati > Actinomycetota > Actinomycetes > Kitasatosporales > Streptomycetaceae > Streptomyces > Streptomyces sp. NPDC044061. The sequence goes on from NZ_JBWKFL010000007.1 coordinate 117,150, forward strand.
CGCCCACGGCGGCCCTGAGCTCGTCGGGGGAGGTGAAGGTCCTCGGTTCTGCCATCTTCCCGGCCTCTCGCTCGTTTGTCTAAGCAACTGCTTAGCATGGTCGGCTCCGGGGTCCCTGTCAACGGACCGCGACCGGCGGGGTCGGTAGTCTCTGCGGAGTGCCCCAGATCCCCGAGAAGATCCACGAGCTGACCGTCGGCCAGTTGTCCGCGCGCAGCGGCGCGGCCGTCTCCGCCCTGCACTTCTACGAGTCCAAGGGCCTGATCAGCAGCCGCCGCACCTCCGGAAACCAGCGCCGCTACACCCGTGACACGCTGCGCCGCGTCGCCTTCGTCCGCGCGGCCCAGCGGGTCGGCATCCCCCTGGCCACGATCCGCGACGCCCTCGCCGAACTCCCGGAGGAGCGCACGCCCACCCACGAGGACTGGGCGCGGCTCTCGGAGGCGTGGCGGTCGGAGCTGGACGAACGCATCCGCCAGCTGAACCGCCTGCGGGACCACCTCACCGACTGCATCGGCTGCGGCTGCCTGTCGCTGGACACCTGCGTGCTGTCCAACCCCGACGACGTGTTCGGCGAACGGCAGACGGGGTCGAGGCTGATGGCGGAGCGGAGGTAGGGCGGTTCCGGGGAGCCCCTTCGAGGCGCTCCCCGTCACTCGTACTCCGTCCCGCCCTTCCGCGTCAGATACGCCGGGCTGACCGCCTTCGCGATCGCCCGGCCGCCGGTCACCGGGCTGTGGCGCTCCACGGCCGGCCGTATCACCACGCCCTCCCTGAGATGCAGTCCACGCCCCGACACCGTCTCCCGGCCGCTCGCGAACTCCAGCACCTTCTCGATGTCGTACGGCCCCGCGTACAGCCGGGGAACCAAGGGCAGTTCCCCGTCCAGCACCTCGGCCGCGTCGAGCCGGCGCACGACCCCGTCGATCTCCGCCGACACGTCGAACACCGCGTACCCCAGCGACTCCCGCCGCCCGTCGGCGCCGTACGTCAGGTCCTGCACCCCGGCGCCGTACACCTCCCCGAAGATGCCGACCCGGCGTGCCCCGAGCCGTTCGGCCAGCGCGGCCGCCGCCTCGGCGACCCCGTGCCCGCGCACCGCCCGCCAGTACAGGTTCCGCGGATCCTCCCTCAGCGCCAGGGACTTCGCCCCGAACCCCTTGGACGACACGAACACCCGGTCCTGCTCGGCGACATACGTCAGCAGGCACGCAGAACCGTGCAGCTTCTCCGTCAGGACCACAGCCTCGCCCGGTGGGAATATGTCCGGAAACCGCTGGATGTTCTCGATGTCGACCCAGGGCAGGAGGTCCGGGGCCGACTCGACCTGCCCGTCCATGGTCGGCGGGATCGGCGGCACCCACTTGGTGATGCCCAGCCGCTCGGCGAAGTCCGTCCCGTCGGCCGCGGCCCGCGCGAGATCGACGTCGGCCAGCGCCTTCGGCCGGCACACGATGCCCTGCGACAGCTCACCGCGCAGCCGCACCGCCTTGACCCGGTTGGCCTCACCACCCGCCAGCCGCCCGGTCAGCCCCAGCTCCTCGATCAGCCCGGACGGAAGCACGGACTGCTCGGGGATGTAGACGGCGGCCTCACCGGTGCGGTACGCGCCCTTGGCGACGACGGCCCGGTACAGCCCCACCTGGGCCAACTCCAGCGCGTCGGCGTTCGGATGCTCGTGGACGGTCAGCACTTCGGCGGTGACGCGCAGCGTCGACATGGGGGACTCCTCGGTTCCTCAACTCGGTTTCATCACCTCCCACTGTCCGGACCCGAAACGGGTGGAGCGAACGGATTTGGGGCTGCTACCGTCGCGCTGACGAGCAGCGCTGGGACGACCCGTACCGGACCAGCCCTTCCGTCACCAACTGAGCGTTGGAAGAGGCCCGTTCGCCGTCCGGCAGGAACAGGGTGTCCTCCAGGCCGATCCGCGTGGCCAGGCCCAGCCGGCCCGCCAGTCGCAGCACCGGCCAGGTGCCGCCCTCCTCGCCGTGGAGCAGGACGGGGCGGCCGAAGGCGTCGCCGATCCCCGCCAGCAGGGCCCGCGCCGAGGCCTCCGCCGTGGCCGGGTCCGGGTCGGTCACCTCGGCCAGCACCCGCAGCACCCTCGGGCCGAGCGGGGAGGCCGCGAAGCGGGCCGCACCGTCCGTGCCGGACCAGATGCCCGCCTCCACGCCGATGCCCATGGTGAGGAACTGCTCGGCGACCTCCTCGGCGCCCGGCTCGTGCCAGTTGACCGAGGCGAAGTCGGGCAGCACCGACCAGCGGCGCACCCGGGCGAGCCGGGCCGCAGGGTCGGGGGCGGCCGAGGCGCCGGTGGTGATCCCGAGCGGCACCCGCACCCGGTCGCGGAGGGCGTCGATCGTCTCCTCGACCACGCGTGGGGACAGGCTGTCCCGTCCGCACGGCGTCTTGGGACGGACATGGACCTCGGTGGCCCCGGCCGCGACGGCCTCGGCGGCAGAGCGCGCCAACTCCCGCGGGGACAGCGGCACCACCGCTCCGTCGGCGGCCGAGCGACGGCCGTTGAGACATACCTGCACCATGCCCCGATGGTGCCCGGGGCCACCGACAACAACCCCGCGGCGCAGGGCCTTTCTTCCGGATCGGCCCGGCCAAGCGCCCCGGCAGGCTCCGGAAGACGGGGCCTGGCACATCAGGGGGTGCGGCATCCCCGGCGCACCCCCGGTGCATCCCCGCCGATCGGGCCGGCCCGCGGATCAGGCCGACATCAGCAGCCGTTCACGCCTGGCGTACGCCAGCGCCTGCGGCGTGAGCACGGGCCGGGGCACGAGGATCCCGCAGTCCGCGCAGACCGGACCGGACGAGGGCTCGTGGTCCAGGCCGTACTTCCACACGAGGCGCTCACCGCCGCACACCGGACAGGCCGAGCCCGGTTCGCGGTTCAGCGCGGCTATCAGCCGGCGCAGCACCTCGGCCAGGGGCTCGTCCGGGTGGACCCGCGGATCGTCGCACCAGGCCACCCCGAACCCGCCCCAGGTCAGCCGGTGCCAGTCGTCCACGCTGCCCGGCCGGCGCAGCCCGTCGTGCTTCTCCTTCTTGCGGCGCTCGGCGAACTCGGCCTCGTAGCCGAGCCAGACCGCCCGCGCCTCCTCCAGCTCCTCCAGTGCGGCCACGAGCCGCACCGGGTCGGGGGACCGGTCCTCCGGGCCGAAACCGGCCCGGGAGCAGAGATGGTCCCAGGTGGCCCGGTGCCCGTAGGGAGCGAACCGCTCCAGGCACTTGCGCAGTGAGTAGCGCCGCAGCGCCAGGTCACACCGCGGATCTCGCACCTGTCTCGCGAGACTTCGGAATCCGGCCATCGCCTTGCACCTCCGTCACACCTGCGTCCGCACTTCGGTCAGTTCGGCGTCGCCGTACGGGTTCCGCACGACGTCGCCGAGTAGACGTGTCGACACGGAATTCGGCTCCATCCGTTTTCCGATGCCTCCCATAAGGCGCCCCGGGTTGACCGCCGGGCATCGACTGCAATGCCTCCAAAAGTTGACGCATGTTCATCTTCAATCCCGGGGATACCGGCGGTAACGTCCGGCCCACCCCAGTCGGGAGGAGCTGCCATGCCACGGCGCACCCCACGCAACGTGTTGTTCGACAAACTGAGAACTCCCCGCAGGCTCGCCGGGTTCCTGAAGACGGCATCCGTATGCGTTCTGATGGCCGGGCTTCTCTCCCCGCTCACCCGGGCCGTCGCCGCCGAGGACGCCACGGCCTCGAACGACTACTGCGGTGGCCAGTGTTCGGACATCCTGCCGCCCGGCGAGAACGGCAACGCGACGCTCGCCCAGATCCTGCTCAACCAGGCCTTCGGCACCCAGCCCTCGCACGCCGAGGACCAGCTCGGCCCCTACGCCGGCCTCGCGACCGGCTACTCCGGGCTCACCGACGCGAAGATCAACACGTTCTTCAACGACGCCTCGTTCGGCGTCCCTTCCGACCAGGTCGCCTCCACGGAGAAGCCCGCCGGCCGCGGTGACGTGACGATCGTCCGCGACAAGAAGACCGGTGTGCCGCACATCACAGGCACCACCCGGTACGGCACCGAGTTCGGCGCCGGGTACGCGGCCGCCGAGGACCGGCTGTGGCTGATGGACGTCTTCCGGCACGTGGGCCGCGGGCAGCTGACCTCCTTCGCGGGCGGCGCGGCGGCCAACCAGGGCCTGGAGCAGGAGTTCTACCGCAACGCGCCGTACACCGAGGCCGACCTCCAGGCACAGATCGACAACGCCGTGGCGAACAACGGCGCCCGCGGACAGCAGGCCCTCACCGACGCCAACGCCTACCTCGCCGGCATCAACTCCTACATCGACGCCTCCGACAGTGGCCGCTACTTCCCCGGCGAGTACGTCCTGACCGGCCACAAGGACTCGATCACCAACGCCGGCACCATAGACCACTTCAAGATCACCGACCTGGTGGCGCTCGGCTCCGTCGTCGGCTCGCTGTTCGGCTCCGGCGGTGGCGGCGAGGTCAACAACGCTCTCTCACTGATCGCCGCCCAGTCCAAGTACGGTGTGGAGCAGGGCACCAAGGTCTGGGAGTCCTTCCGCGAGCGCAACGACGCAGAGGCCGCCCTCACCGTGCACAACGGCGAGAGCTTCCCCTACGCCTCCAGGCCCGACGACCCCCGGGGCGAGGCGCTGCCCGACTCCGGCTCGGTGACCCAGGAACCGCTCGTCTACGACCGCACCGGCAGCGCGGCCACCGCGAGCGCCGAGAGCGCCTCCGGCACGGCCGCAAGGTCCACCCTCAGCTCCGCCCGGCGCGGCATGTCCAACGCCCTCGTGGTCAGCGGCAGGTACACCGCGAGCGGCCACCCGATCGCCGTCTTCGGACCGCAGACCGGCTACTTCGCCCCGCAGCTGCTCATGCTGCAGGAGATCCAGGGCCCGGGCATCAGCGCCCGCGGCGCCTCCTTCGCGGGCCTGAGCATGTACGTCGAACTGGGCCGGGGCCAGGACTACTCCTGGAGCGCGACCACCTCGGGCCAGGACATCATCGACACCTACGCCGTCGAACTCTGCCAGGACGACTACCACTACCTGTACCACGGCACCTGCACGGCGATGGACAAGGTCGAGCAGAAGAACTCCTGGAAGCCCACCGTGGCCGACGGCACGGCGGCGGGTTCGTACACCATGCGGGCGTGGCGCACCAGGTACGGGCCGGTGGAGTACCGCGCCACCGTCGGCGGCAGGAAGGTCGCCTACACCACCCTGCGCTCCTCCTACCTGCACGAGGCCGACTCGATCATCGGCTTCCAGATGCTCAACGACCCCGACTACGTCAAGGGCCCGAAGGACTTCCAGAGCGCGGCGCAGCACATCAACTACACGTTCAACTGGTTCTACGCCGACTCCCAGCACACCGCCTACTACAACAGCGGTGACAACCCGGTCCGGGCGAGCGGCGTCGACGCAGAGTTCCCGGTGTGGGCGCAGCCCGCGTACGAATGGCGGAACTGGAACCCCGCCACCAACACGGCCGACTACACCACGGCCGCCGAGCACCCCGACTCCGTCGACCAGGACTACTACGTCTCCTGGAACAACAAGCAGGCCAAGGACTACACGACCGCGTCCTGGGGCGACGGCTCCGTGCACCGCGGCAACCTGCTCGACGACCGGGTGAAGAAGCTGGTCGCGGCCGGCGGGGTGACCCGTACGAAGCTGGTGCAGGCCATGGCGGACGCGGCCCTCGCCGATCTGCGCGCCGAGGACGTGCTGCCGAAACTGCTCAAGGTGATCAACTCCTCCCCGGTGACCGACCCCGCGGCCGCCGGTGCCGTGAACAAGCTCCAGACATGGGTGAGCGCGGGCGCCAGGCGCACCGAGACCTCGGCCGGGTCGAAGACCTATGCCGACGCCGACGCGATCCGCATCCTGGACGCCTGGTGGCCGCTGCTGGTCAAGGCGGAGTTCGAACCCGGCCTCGGCAGCGACCTGTACACCGCCCTGACCGCCAACCTGCCCGTGGACGAGGCCCCGTCCGCCGGTCACGGCCCGACCGGCTCGCACGCCGGAAGCTCCTTCCAGTACGGCTGGTGGAGCTATGTCGACAAGGACGTCCGGGCGGTGCTCGGCGAGTCCGTGCAGGGCGGCCTGGCGCAGAAGTACTGCGGCGGGGGCAGCCTCGGCGCCTGCCGGGACCTCCTGATCAGCACCCTGAAGCAGGCGGCGGGCCTGACCGCGGCCCAGGTCTACCCGGGCGACGACCAGTGCTCGGCCGGCGACCAGTGGTGCGCCGACTCGATCGTCCAGCGCACCCTGGGCGGCATCAAGCACGGCAGGATCGGCTGGCAGAACCGGCCGACCTTCCAGCAGGTCGTGGAGTACACCTCGCACCGCTGAGGTGACGCGGGCGGCGGGTCAGGCGATACGGCCCGCCGCCAGCACCAGCCGCGCCAGCTCCGGGTGCACGATGTCGCTGTGCGCCCCGGCCGGCGGGCCCCCGCGGTGGACGACCGCGGCCGCGTCCACGTTCACGCACCCCGACGCGGGCAGGGGCCCGCGCAGGGCGGCGGCGAGGTCCAGGCCCACGGTGCCCGGCACCGCCTGCACCCCGTCGTGGCCCATCGCTCCCCACCGCGCCCCCAGCGTCCGCCCGAGGTCGAACCCGGCGACCGACCGGTCGTCGTCCGACATCCGGGAGGCCAGCGGGTAGAAGGTGCCGAGCGCCGCGTCGAAGTGCGAGTAGCAGCACACCAGGGGGCCGTCGATCCGCTTCTGCCGGTCCTTCAGGGCGCCCGCGGCATCCGCGTCCTGCGGCAGCCGGGCTGCGAACGCGTAGTGGGAGAAGGCCCCTTGGAGCAGGGTCACGGACTTCACCGTGCGCACTCCGGCCGGCAGCCCGCGCAGCGCGTACGACACCAGCCGCCCGCCGAAGCTGTGCCCGACCAGATGCACCCGCACCCCGGCGGCCGCACCGGCCAGCCGGCCGACGACGGGCCCGAGCCCGTGCTCGCCCACGGTCCCGGCCCGCCGTTTCATCGTGTAGTACGTCGCCTGCCGCAGCAGCTCCTTGGCGCCGTCCCAGGGATTGGGCAGGCTGAACCCCTGGGACGGCGCCGGCGCCTCCGGTGCGCCGAGCCCGGTCAGCGCCCGGGCGAAGTCCTCGCAGGCGATGTTCGTGTCCCCGCGGAACACCACGGGCTCGCCCTCCCGCGGGGTGTCCGTCACGGCGGGCGGTCCCGGGGCGTCGACCAGCAGCCGTACCAGCTGCCCGAACTCCGCGAGCCTGTCCTCGCCGGCCGGCTGTTCGTCCAGCATCCGGGCCAGCTGGTCGACCACGGTGGACCGCCCCGGGAAGGCCTCCAGCAGGGCACGCCTGGTGTCCTTGTCCAGCGCCGGGCCGGGCACCGCCTGCGCCGCCGCGGCCGCCACGGACCTGGGGAAGTCCGGGATCGGCTCGTCGCAGAACCGCATCGACGGCCAGATCACGCCCACATAGCCGATCCGTGCCCCGGGAGCCAGCTCAGGGATCGGGGCGAAGAAACTGCGGTACAGCGCGGTGGCGCCCGAGCGGTCGTTGTTCCAGCCGTGCGCGAAGACGATCAGGTCACGGACGCCGTGGTCCGTGACCTGCGCCAGCAGCCGGTCGCGTTCGGGGCCGTCCACGTCCCCGTCCGCGTCGAAGGTCAGCTCCCAGTAGGGAGTCACGCTCATCCCAGGATCCGCCATGCCAGGCCCCCTCGTCGCCCCGAAACGATGCGATGTGGGCGCATCGTCCTGCGGCGGGACGGAGTTGGCCATACGGCGCGGCTCACCTGTAGAGGAGATATTCCTTTCGGAGCTCGCCGAACGCCGCCAGCTCCTCCTGCCAGGCGCCGGCCACCTCGTCCGTGTCGGCCCCCGCGCCGATCATCGTCCGCACCCGGGCGGAGCCGGTGAGCTTGTCGATCCAGTTGTCCGGGCGCCAGGCGAAGCCGTCCCAGACCTTCCTCGCGGTCACCAGCAGCGCGATCCCGGTGCGTACGGGGTCGTAGGCGGCCCGGTCGTGCACATGGGTCTGCACGCCCCCGACGGTCTTGCCCTGGAACTTGGAGAACGTGGGCGCGAAGTAGGCCTCCCGGAACCGCACACCGGGCAGCCCGAGTTCGTTGACGGCGGCGGCCCACCGCCCGTCGATGCCCTCGGCGCCGAGAAGCTCGAAGGGCCGTGTCGTGCCACGTCCCTCGGAGAGGTTGGTCCCCTCGAACAGGCAGGTGCCCGAGTACACCAGCGCGGTGTCCGGGGTCGGCATGTTCGGGCTCGGCGGCACCCAGGGCAGGCCGCTGGCATCGTAGAACTGCGTGCGCTTCCAGCCCGTCATCGTCACGGTCTCCAGCGGGACGGGCGTGGTCAGGAACTCCCCGTTGAACAGCCGGGCCAGTTCGGCGACCGTCATGCCGTGCGCCTGCGCGATGGGCTGCCGGCCCACGAAGGTGGCGAACTCCTTGTGCAGGACGGGGCCCTGGGCCGAGCGGCCGGTCACCGGGTTCGGGCGGTCGAGCACGACGAACCTCCTGCCCGCGAGCGCGGCGGCCTCCATGCAGTCGTAGAGCGTCCAGATGTAGGTGTAGAAGCGAGCCCCCACGTCCTGGATGTCGAAGACCACCGTGTCGACGCCGGAGGCGGTGAAGACGTCGGCGAGCGGCCCGCCGCTCTTGAGGTAGGTGTCGTAGACCGGCAGACCGGTCGCCGGGTCGTCGTAGCGGCCCTCGGAGCCGCCTGCCTGGGCGGTGCCGCGGAAGCCGTGTTCCGGTCCGAAGACCGCCGTGAGCTCCACCCGGTGGTCCTCGTGCATGACGTCGACGATGTGGCGGGCGTCCCGGGTGATGCCGGTGGGGTTGGTGACGATGCCGATGCGCCGGCCGCTGAGCCGGGAGTATCCGTCGGCCTCGAGTCTTTCGAAGCCGGTGTGCAGGTGCTCGCGGCGCTGGGGTGCGACCGGTGCGGCAGGTGCGGTCGCCAGTGCGGCCGATGCGAGAAGACTCCGTCGGGACAGACGCATGGGGTGACCTCCGTCGGTGGAAGGTGCAGGCCGTAGGTGGTTGCTCGCGCTCGCGGCGGAGCCGCGCCTCGACACGGCCCCGCCGTCAATTAGGTTGGGTCAGGCACCCTTCCTTTTACACATACCGACCGGTTAGTCTGGTCGCCGCTGAGCCGAGTCGCGTCGTGTCGAAGGAGACCGAGTGGTGGAAGCCGTGCAGGATGCGGGAGTGGTGGTCACCGGAGCCGGCGGGGGGATCGGGGCCGCGCTGGCCCGGCGGTTCGCGGCCGAGGGCGCCCGTGTGGTCGTGAACGACCTGGACGCCGGGAAGGCCGAGGCCGTCGCGGAGGAGATCGGCGGGATCGCCGTGTCGGGTGACGCCTCCGCGATCGTCGGCGACGCCCGTGACGCGCTCGGCGGCACCGTGGACGTCTACTGCGCCAACGCCGGGGTCGCCTTCGAGGACGGGATCCCCGGTGGGGCTCTCGACGAGAAGTCCTGGGCCCTGTCCTGGGACGTCAACGTGATGGCCCACGTCCGCGCGGCCCACGCGCTGCTGCCCGACTGGCTGGAGCGCGGCCGCGGCCGCTTCGTCTCCACCGTCTCCGCCGCCGGGCTCCTCACCATGATCGGCGCCCCCTCCTACAGCGTCACCAAGCACGGCGCGCTGGCCTTCGCCGAGTGGCTGTCGCTCACCCACCGCCACCGGGGCGTGAAGGTGCACGCCATCTGTCCCCAGGGCGTGCGCACCGACATGCTGGCCGCCACCGGCAGCGCGGGCGACCTGGTGCTGCAGCCGAGCGCGATCGAGCCGGAGGCGGTCGCCGACGCCCTGTTCCGGGGCATCGAGGAGGACCGCTTCCTGATCCTGCCGCACCCCGAGGTCGCCGAGTACTACACGGCGCGGGCCGCCGCCCCCGACCGCTGGCTGTCCGGCATGAACCACATCCAGCGCAAGTGGGAGGCCGCCCGATGAGCGCCTCCCCGTACGCGGCCCGGCCCTGGCTGGCCCTGCTCAACGACGCCCAGCGCGCCCCGGTCGAACCCGCCGACTCCCTCGTGCACGCCCTGCGCGGCGCGGTCGCCGAGGCCCCCGACCGCTCCTTCCTCGCCTACTTCGACGCCCGGCTCAGCTATCGCGAAGTGGACGAGCTGAGCGACTCGGTGGCCGCCCACCTCGCCGAGCGCGGCCTGCAGCGCGGCGACCGGGTCGCCGTCCTGCTGCAGAACTCCCCGCACTTCGTCCTGGCCGTCCTAGGCGCCTGGAAGGCCGGCGCGACCGTCGTGCCCGTCAATCCCATGTACAAGTCGGCCGAGGTCGCCCACGTCCTGCGGGACGGCGAGGTGGCCGCGCTGATCTGCTCCGACCGGGCCTGGGAGTCGTACCTGCGGGACACGGCCGCCGACTCGCCGGTGCGGATCGTGCTCACCGCGTGCGAGCTGGACTTCCAGACGCGGGGCGACGCGCGCGTGTTCACCTTCGAGCGGCTGCCGCAGGCCCCCGACGCCGACGACCTCGTGGCCGTCGCCCGGCAGGGCCTGAGGGCACCCGCGGGCCGCGACCCGCGCCCCGGCGACATCGCGCTGATCAGCTACACCTCGGGCACCAGCGGCACCCCGAAGGGTGCCACCAACACGCACGGCAACATCATGCACAACACCGAGCGCCAGCGGACCGGGCTCGCCCTGCCCGAGGCGCCCGTCTACTACGCGCTCGCCCCGCTGTTCCACATCACCGGGATGGTGTGCCAGTTCGGCGCCGGCCTCGCCAGCGCCGGCACCCTGGTGCTCGCCTACCGCTTCGACCCCGGTGTCGTCCTGGAGGCCTTCGCCGAGCACCGCCCGCACTACACGGTCGGCCCGTCCACCGCCTACATGGCGCTGGCCGCCCACCCGGACGTCTCCCGCGAGCACTTCGCCTCCTTCGTGAACATCTCCTCGGGCGGCGCCCCCGTGCCGCCGGCCCTGGTGGAGAGGTTCCGCGAGCGCTTCGGGCCGTACATCCGCGTCGGCTACGGCCTCACCGAGTGCACCGCCCCCTGCGCCTCCGTACCGCCCGGCCTGGAGGCGCCCGTCGACCCCGTGTCCGGCACGCTGTCGGTCGGCCTGCCCGGCGCCGACACGCTCGTCCGCATCGTCGACGAACAGGGCCAGGAGGTCCCCCTCGGCGAACCGGGCGAGATCGTCGTACGCGGGCCCCAGGTGGTGCCCGGGTACTGGCGGCGCCCCGAGGCCACCGCCGAGACCTTCCCGGACGGCGAGCTGCGCACCGGCGACATCGGGTTCATGGACGCGCAGGGCTGGCTGTACGTGGTGGACCGCAAGAAGGACATGATCAACGCGTCCGGCTTCAAGGTGTGGCCGCGCGAGGTCGAGGACGTCCTCTACACCCATCCGGCGGTGCGCGAGGCGGCCGTGGTCGGCGTCCCCGACGGCTACCGCGGGGAGACCGTCAGGGCCTACATCAGCCTCCGCCCGGGGGCCGAGGCGGACCCGGACGAACTCGCGGTGTACTGCAAGGAGAGACTGGCGGCGTATAAGTACCCGCGCCAGGTGGAGATCCTGCCCGACCTGCCCAAGACGGCAAGTGGGAAGATCCTGCGGCGGGAGCTGCGTTCCCGCGCGCGGAGCAGCAGCGACAACAGTCGGTAGACACGACGGAAAGGCAGGTGGCGACAGTGCCCAGGACGACGGACGGAGACGGGACGCCCGTTCCGCAGCGGCTGCTGAACGCCGCCACCCGCCTCTTCGCCGAGCAGGGCTACGACCGCACCTCGGTGCAGGAGATCGTGGAGGCGGCCGGCGTCACCAAGGGGGCGCTTTACCACTACTTCGGCTCCAAGGACGACCTTCTGCACGAGGTGTACGCCCGCGTGCTGCGCGTCCAGCAGGAGCGGCTCGACGCGTTCGCGGACGCGGACGAGCCGATCGAGAAGCGGCTCAGAGCGGCGGCGGCGGACGTCGTGGTCACGACGATCGAGAACCTCGACGACGCCATGATCTTCTTCCGGTCCATGCACCACCTGAGCCCGGAGAAGAACAAGCAGGTGCGCGCCGAGCGCCGGCGCTACCACGAACGCTTCCGCGCGCTCGTCGAGGAGGGCCAGCGCGAGGGGGTCTTCTCCACGGCGACACCCGCCGACCTGGTCGTGGACTACCACTTCGGCTCGGTCCACCACCTGTCGACCTGGTACCGCCCCGACGGCCCCCTCACCCCCCAGCAGGTCGCCGACCACCTCGCCGACCTGCTGCTGCGGGCGCTGCGGCCGTAGGGGACGGGCGCCGAGCGGCCGGTCGTCCTCCCGAGGATCAGCCGATGATCTCCTTGAAGAACAGCACGGCCGAGGCCGCCGCGCCGCGCCGACGCTCACCGCGACCGGCCACGCGGTGCCGGCCAGGGCCGCGAGGACGGTGGCGCCGACGCCGGCCGGCGCGGCGAGCAGGAACACGACGGCGGCGCGCTGGGTGAGGAGCGGCACGTCCCCGTCGGGCCGCGTGCGGTCGGGCCGAGGCACCCTCGGACTCCTCACCTGACGCCGAGGGCCGCGGCGCCCTCCGGCTCCCGGGGGTGCGTGCTCACGCCGTCCCGGTCCGACAGCTGCCACGGGTCCCGCGCGGGACGGATGAGCGTGAAGTCGATCCGGCGGTCCGCGAGCACACGGACACCGTGCACCGCCGGCTCGGGCAGGCTGTTGTAGTGGAACGGCGTCGAGAAGTAGTAGGCGCCGGTGTCCGGGACGACGACCAGGTCGCCCGGGCGGAGCAGGGGCAGCGCGCGGTCACGCGCCAGCAGGTCGCCGGCGAAGCAGGCGGGACCCGCGACGTCCTGACGCGCGGGACGGTCCCGCCTGGCCGTGCCCTGCCCGTCGTGTGCCTCGACCCGCAGCGGCCAGGCGTCGGGGTCGAACACCGTCCGGGTGGCGACCTGCACGCCCGCGTGGGTGACGGCGATCGGGCGGCCCCCGGCGGTCTTCGTGTACTCGACGTACGCGGCCAGGAAGCCGTTCTTGGCGAGGAGGGAGCGGCCGAACTCGGTGACGACCTGGTACCTGCCCTCGAAGAGACGGGGGACGTGGGTCCGCAGCTGCTCCACGTACGCCGCGAAGGTGGGCGTGACCTCGTCGTCGGCGAAGTTGACGGGGAGCCCGCCGCCGATGTCGATGCCCGTGATCCGGCCCGGGCCGAAGGCCGCCTCGACCTGGTCGGCGAACTCCACCGCCTGTGCCACCCCGCGGGCCAAGAGGTCGAGGGGGCAGCCCTGGGACCCGGTGTGCGTGTGCACCCAGGTCAGCCACGGGTGCTCGCCGAACGCCCGCATCAGCCGTTCCCGGTTGCCCGGGTCCGCCAGCGGGACGCCGAACTTCGAGGTGCTGGTGGCCGTGCTCATCGCGGCGATGGCGCCGCCGCCGATCTGGCAGTTGACGCGCACCCCGATCCGCGACGTCGAGGCGCGGCGCGCGAGGATCTCCTCGATCCGCTCCAGTTCCTGGAAGTTGTCCGCGTTCACGGACACTCCGAGGGCCAGCGCCCGCTCCAGCTCCGCCCGGGTCTTGGCGGGAGCGTCGAAGACGATCCGGTCGGCGGGGAAACCGGCCTCCAGCGCCCTGGCCAGCTCGCCCGCGGTCGCGACCTCGCAGCCCATGCCGAGCTCCTTCAGCTCCCTGAGCACGGGCACCAGGCAGTTGGCCTTCGCGGCGAACGTGTGCAGGACGCCCGGCAGTTCGGGCGGCCCGGGAAAGGCGTCGTGCAGGCAGCCGACCGTGACCTCGACCCCGTCGAGGTCGACGAAGGCGGCCAGCAGGGCTCCCTCCGGGTCCAGCAGTCCCTGCCGTACGGCCTCCTGCAGGATGCGTTCACGCCGTGCGGCGGCGCAGGTCACAGCGGTCATGGTGAGCCTTCCGGGGTCGGGGTCGCGAGGCCCGGGCGAGTGGTCCCCGGGCACCTCCCCAGCCTGGTCGCCGCGCCACCCGGCCGTCTTCGTCGATTCGGCAGAGGCACCCGGCCCGTGACGGGTGACCGGCGGCACCGCCGTACCGGAAGGGCGGCGCCGTTGTGGGCGCCGACGAGAACGGCGCCCGTCGTTGGTGCGGACGGACGAACGACGGACCGGCCGGCGGCACCGTCACGGTGCCGGCGGTGGTTCCGGTCGCGTCGCGTCGTGCTCAATCGTCCGCAGTTGCAGCTGCGCCAGCAGGCGGGCGTCCGGGCTGTCGAGGTCGAGCCCGGAGACCTTGGTGATCCGGCCCAGCCGGTAGCGCAGGCTGTTGGGGTGCAGCGAGAGGCTGCGTGCGGCGGCGGACACGTCACCGAAGTGGTCCAGATAGGCCCGCAGGGTCTCCACGAGGCTTCCGCCCTGCTCGGCGTCGGACGCGGCCAGCCGCTCCACCGACGTCCCCGGCGGCAGCCGTACGTCCCGCAGCGCCTCGACCACCCGCAGAATGCCGATCGTGTCCGCCACGTCCTCGACCCGGGCCACGGTGCGGGCGTCCCCCGGACCGGAGAGGGCCCGGAGAGCCGACTCGGCGTCCCGGCGCGACCCGGCCGCCGCGGCCAGCGACGGGACCGCCTCGCCCAGTCCGACCCGCACCTGCCTGCCGGTCGCGGCCGACAGCTGTGCGGCCAGCGACCTGCCGAGTTTCGTCACCTGCTCACGGGCGGCCTGCGGATCCCGCTCCAGCGCGCCCACCAGGACCAGCGCCCTGCCGCCAGCCGGCACGACCACCACCCGGTGGCCGAGCGCGGTGCAGTGCAGGCCGAGCAGGCCGTAAAGGCGCGACGGCTCCTCGGGCGGCGCCGCCTGCTGGGTGCCGGCGCCGAGCCCCACCGCCAGCACGGCACAGGGCTCCTGCGCGGGCAACGCCATGCGCTCGGCGAGCAGTTCGGCGGATCCACGCTCCTCCAGCAGCGCACGCGCGGCGTCCTCCGCCAGACGGCTGTCGGCACCACGCGTGCGGTGGTGGAGCAGGTGGGCGGCCGCCGCCCGGGACGCCGCCCGCAGGGCCTCCGCCGCGTTCGGAGTCAGGGGCCGCCCGGCGACCGCGGCCACCCAGACGGACCCCAGCACCTCGCCGCCCGCCCGGACGGCGCACACCAGGCGCTCCGGGTCTTCCCCCTGGGCCCGCCGGTGCAGTACGTCGTCCGTCGTCCACAGGGCGCGGAACAGCCCCGCCTCCCGCATGGCGGCCACGCGCCAGGGCGGCACGCGCCGCCCCAGGATGGTCAGCCGGCGCATCTCGTCCACGTTCTCCTCGGTCGACGAGTGCGCGAGGACGCGGGACTCGGTGTCCTCGATGGTCACCGAGCCGCCGACCAGGGCGGCCACCGCGTCGGCCAGCCCGTCGAGGTCTCCCAGGGCAGGTCCGGGTGCCCCGGGCACGGGCGGCGCCCCCGCCGAGGCCAGTCCGGCCCGCAGCACACCCACCAACTGGTCCCAGGGACACCAGGGGGTGCGGAACAGCACCGCCGTTCCGGCCTCTTCGGCGGCCGGCCGCAGTGCGGCGGCCGCCCGGTCGGGGCGCTCGGGACCGAACACCACTCCGACGGCTCCCGCCGCGCCGGCCCGGCGCAGGACATCCAGTGCCTGCGCCGATCCGGCGTCGATGCCGACGGCGAGTAAAAGCACCCCTGGTCTGATCCCGGGGTCCAACGCGTCCAGCACGCCGACACCGCCGACGGGCACCGCCAGTCCGGCCGGTGCCGTGTCCAGTTCCAGGACCCCCGGGCCCACGACGGACAGCAGCCGCTCCAAGGTCACCCGGGACTCGGTGGCCCTGCTCCACTCCGAGTGATCCCGCAGGTCCGTCACGCTTCCCCTCCTCGTTGCGCCGGCTGCCGTGCCGGTTCCGGAAGAGGTACGACATCACGGACCGGCCGCGCACTCAACGGCGCACTAGAGGCACGGGAAGGCACCCGGCGCCGTCCCCGCCCGGGTGCCGGTGCGGCGGCCGGGCCGCACCGGCGCGGTGCTCACAGGTACTTCTTCAGCTCCCGCCGCGCCAGCGACCGCTGGTGCACCTCGTCCGGGCCGTCGGCGATCATCAGGGTGCGCGCCCCCGCGTACAGCTCGGCCAGCGGGAAGTCCTGGCTCACCCCGCCCGCGCCGTGCAGCTGGATCGCGCGGTCGATGATGTCGACCACCGCGCGCGGCGTGGCGATCTTGATGGCCTGGATCTCCGTGTGGGCGCCCCTGTTGCCGACGGTGTCCATCAGCCAGGCCGTCTTCAGCACCAGCAGCCGCAGCTGCTCGACCGTCACCCGCGCGTCGGCGATCCAGTTGTGGATCACGCCCTGCTGGGCGAGCGCCTTGCCGAAGGCCGTGCGGGAGACGGCACGCCGGCACATCAGCTCGATCGCCCGCTCGGCCATGCCGATCAGCCGCATGCAGTGGTGGATGCGGCCGGGGCCGAGCCGGGCCTGGGCGATGGCGAAGCCGCCGCCCTCCTCGCCGATGAGGTTCGACACGGGCACGCGCGCCTGGTCGAAGATCACCTCGGCGTGGCCGCCGTGGGAGTGGTCCTCGTAACCGAAGACCTGCATCGCGCGCTTGACGGTCACGCCCGGGGTGTCGCGCGGGACCAGGACCATCGACTGCTGACGCCGGATGTCCGCCCCGTCCGGGTCCGTCTTGCCCATGACGATGAAGATCTTGCAGTCCGGGTTCATCGCGCCGGAGATGTACCACTTGCGGCCGGTGATGACATAGTCGTCGCCGTCCCGCTCGATGAGCGTGGTGATGTTCGTGGCGTCGGAGGAGGCCACGTCCGGCTCGGTCATCGCGAACGCCGAGCGGATCTCACCGGCGAGCAGCGGCTCAAGCCACTGCTTCTTCTGCTGCTCGTTGCCGAACTGCGCCAGCACCTCCATGTTCCCGGTGTCGGGCGCGGCGCAGTTCGTCGCCGTGGGCGCGAGGTGCGGGGAGCGGCCGGTGATCTCGGCGAGCGGCGCGTACTGGAGGTTCGTCAGCCCTGCGCCGTACTCGGCGTCCGGCAGGAAGAGGTTCCACAGGCCCTGCCTGCGCGCCTCCGCCTTCAGCTCCTCGACCACGGCCGGGGTGTCCCAGGGCGAGGCCAGCGCGGCCCGCTGCTCCTCCGCCACCGGCTCCGCCGGATAGACGTACTCGTCCATGAAGGCGAGCAGCTTGCCGCGCAGCTCCTCCGTACGCGCGTCGAACGCGAAGTCCATGTCCGGTCAGCCTTCCTGAAGAGTGGTCAGTCCGTGGTCGATGAAGACGGGCACGAGTTCACCGATGCGGTCGAAGCCCCGCCCGACCGTCTGGCCGAGCGTGTACCGGTAGTGGATGCCCTCCAGGATCACGGCGAGCTTGAACCAGGCGAACGCCGTGTACCAGGAGACGGCCGAGACGTCGCGCCCCGAGCGCGCCGCGTACCGCTCGATCAGCTCCTGCGGGGACGGGTGCCCGGGGGCCTCGGCGGTGGTGGAGACGGGAGACTGCGGCATCCCGAGCGGCCGGCTGTACATCACCAGCAGGCCCAGATCGGTCAGCGGATCGCCGAGCGTCGACATCTCCCAGTCGAGGATCGCCTTGATCCTGTCGTCCGAGCCGATCAGGACGTTGTCCAGCCGGTAGTCACCGTGGACGACGGCGGGCGCGGGGGAGGTCGGCAGGGCACGCCCGAGGGCCGCGTGCAGCTCGTCGATGCCGGGCAGTTCACGGTTGCGGGACGCGTCCAGCTGCTTCCCCCAGCGGCGCAGCTGCCGGTCCAGGAAGCCCTCGGGCCGGCCGAAGTCCTGGAGGCCCACCTCGGTGGGGTCCACCGCGTGCAGCTCGACCAGCGTGTCCACCAGGGACAGCACCGCGTTCCGGGTGCGCTCCGCGCCGAGCGGGGCGAGCTGCTGGGCGGTGCGGTACGGGGTTCCCTCGACGAACTCCATGACGTAGAACGGTGCTCCGAGCACCTCCTCGTCCTCGCACAGCAGCACCGGGCGGGGGACCGGCACGTTCGTCGGGTGCAGCGCGTCGATCACCCGGTGTTCGCGCTTCATGTCGTGCGCGGTGGCCAGCACATGGCCGAGCGGCGGCCGCCGGACGACCCACTTCGAGGTGCCGTCGGAGAGCGCGTAGGTGAGGTTCGACCGTCCGCCCTCGATCAGCCGCCCGGTCAGCGGGCCGTTCACCAGACCGGGGCGCTCACGGTCGAGCAGGCCGCGCAGCCGGTCGAGATCGAGTCCGGGCGGGTGGTCGGCGCTCATACATCACTCCTACGAACGGGCGAACAGGAACCCGACTCATGATGCCGACCGGTCGGTATGTCGTCCAGTACGTAAGCCCAACCTGGCTGGAAACGTGACCGGAGCCACGATAGGCCGACGGCTCCCCGGCACGCTGTCCCGGGGGAGCCGTCGACCCCTGCCTCCCCGCAGGGTCAGTGGTCGTCCCAGTGGTCCCCGTGCTCGGCGTGCCGGTGTCCGTCGTGCAGGTAGTCGACGTGGTCGCCGTGCTGCACGCTCGCGTGCCCGCACTCGTCGTGGTGCACGTGCTCATGTCCCTCGTGCGCGATGTGCCCGGCCGGCTCGCACTCGTCCCAGTGGTCGCCGTGCTCGCGGTGCAGGTGTCCGTCGTGCGCGTAGTCGAGGTGGTCGCCGTGCCGCACGGCGGGGTGTCCGCAGTCCGGGCCGTGGCTGTGCGTGCCGTGCGCGGTGTGTTCCTGGTGAAGGGTGGTCATGGTGCTCACCTTCGGGGTACGGGGGTTGACGACGGACAGGCTGCCACGCAAAGGGTATATATCGGGGCATCCCGGTTGCGTGGCGCACGAGTACCCCGGAGGGTCGAGGGCATGAAAGGCATCAGCTACAGCCGCTACGGCGGACCCGAGGTGCTGGAGTACGGCGAGTTGCGCGACCCGAAGGTGGGCCCGGACCAGGTGCTGGTCAAGGTGCGCGCGGCGGCGGTCAATCCGGTCGACTGGAAGTGCCGCGAGGGTTACCTCGACTCCCTCCTGGACGCCGTCTTCCCGGTGATCCCCGGCTGGGACGTCAGCGGGGTGGTGGTGCAGCCCGGTGCCGCGGTCACGGAGTTCTCCGTCGGTGACGAGGTGATCGGCTACGTCCGCGAGGACTTCCTGGCCCGCGGCACCTTCGCGGAGTACGTCGCCGCGCCCGTGCGCACCCTGGCCCGCAAGCCCCGCAACCTCTCCTTCGAGGAGGCCGCGGGGCTGCCGCTGGCCGGTCTCACCGCCTACCAGGTGCTCGTCAAGGCGCTGGAGGTCAAGCGCGGCGAGACGGTCCTGGTGCACGCGGCGGCCGGCGGGGTCGGTTCGCTGGCGGTCCAGATCGGCGCGCATCTCGGCGCCCGGGTCATCGGTACGGCGAGCGAGCGCAACCACGACTTCGTCCGCGGCATCGGCGGCGAACCGGTGACGTACGGCGAGGGCCTGGCGGAACGGGTGCGCGGGCTCGCTCCCGAGGGCGTGGACGCGGTGTTCGACACCATCGGCGGCGACACCCTGAAGACCTCCGCCAACCTGCTCGCTCCCGAGGGCCGGCTGGTCTCGATCGCCGACCCGGACGTGGTGAGCTACGGCGGCCGCTACTCCTTCGTCCGGCCCGACGCCGAGGACCTGGGGAAGCTGGCCGGACTCGCGGAACAGGGCGCCGTGTCCGTGCACGTCCAGGAGACCTTCCCGCTGGAGCGGGCGGCGGACGCGCACCGGCTGAGCCAGGAGGGGCGCACCCGCGGGAAGATCGTGGTGACGGTGGACTGGAACAACGAGGAGAACGAGGGCGCCGCCTAGACCGCGCGGTCCGCCGGACCACGGATACGACCGCCGGACGGCTCGTGCGATCGCTGGGCCGCCTTGACGTCCGTCGGGCCACTGCACGGGACCCTGGCCACTGGCACGGCCGCTAGACCACGAGCACGGCCGCGCAGACGGCCATGGCCACCGTGCACAGCACCGCGCCCGTCGCGAGCCGGGGTGCGAGTGCGGGCGGCCGGGCCCCGGCCGCCAGGGCGCCGATCCGGTGGTGGGCCACCCACAGGAACCCCAGCCAGAGCGCACAGCACAGCGCGCACATCACGACGCCGGTGGCCGAGGCCCCGCCGTGCAGGGCCGTCTTCACGGCGAGTACGGCGGCCACGGTGCTCGACAGCGTCGTGCGGCGCCAGGCCAGCCGGGTCCGCTCCGGCTGCAGCCCCGGATCCCGGTCCGCGGCCGCCCCCGTCGCGCTCACCCCGCCCATCCGACCAGCACCACCACGACCATCGCGACGGCCACCACCGCGACCACCATGCTCAGCACCGCCGGGAACCGGGACATCGGCAGGTCCTCGCCCCGCCGCATCGCCCGCTCGCAGCGCACCCAGTGGTTGACCGCACGCAACGAGCACAGCACGCCGGCGCCGAGCAGCGCGAGCGCGAGCCCGACCCGCCAGGCCCAGCGCAGGTCCGGCAGGAACTGGTCCACCGCGAATCCGCCGCCGATCAGCGCGAGGGAGGTCCGCAGCCAGGCCAGGAACGTGCGCTCGTTGGCCAGCGAGAACCGGTAGTCGGGGGTGCCGCCCTCTTGCCGTACCTGCTCCGGGGCGAACCAGAGCCGGACGTTCCGCACGAATTCGATCACGCTCAGGACCCTACCGGGGTGTCACCGGGGCGACCGGAACGCCCTCAGCCGCTCGTAGGCCGCCAGCCCGTCCGGCACCCACTCCCACTCGCCCAGGCGCCGCTCCACCTGGTCCTCGGACAGGAAGTCGTGCCACTGGACCTCCTCCACCTGGGGCCGTACCTGAAGATCGCAGCGCACCTCGTACACCGCCGACCACCAGCTGTTCCCCGCCCCGTCGTCGTACAGGAACTTGAAGAGGTACGTCGGCCGGGGCAGACCGGTCACCCCCAGTTCCTCCTGCGCCTCCCGCAGGGCCGCCTCGTCGTAGGACTCGCCCGCTCCCACGACCCCGCCGACGAACATGTCGTAGAGGGAGGGGAAGACCAGCTTGGTCGCGGTGCGGCGGTGCACGAACAGCCGCCCGGCCGCGTCCCGGGCCTGGATGAAGACGCACCGGTGGCGCAGGCCCCGGGCGTACGCCTCGCCGCGCGGGACCCGGGCGACGACCCGGTCGTGCTCGTCGACGATGTCGAGGATCTCGTCAGCAGGGTTCATGCCCAGTATCCAAGCAGGGCCCCGCCGGGCGGGCTCAGCGCGGCTGGAGGTCCCGGGCGCGCTCCTCCTCCGCCGTGCGGCACGGCATCGCCGGGTGCAGCCCGAGCAGCACGATGCCCGTGACGATCGCGGCGAGACCCGCCGCCTCCCCGGCCAGCGCCCCCGTGTCGGTGTGCAGCCGGTCGCCGAGGAAGCCCACCCCGCACAGGATGCCGGCCAGCGGCTGGGCGGCGGTGAGCGCGGGCAGCGACATACGCAGTTCGGCCGTCTCGAAGGCGCTCTGCACCAGGACCAGCCCGGTGACGCCGAGGGCCAGCACTCCGTACGGCTGCCAGCCGGTGACCAGCTCCGTGAAGCCGCCGGCCGAGAACCGGGTGCCGCTGACCCGGGTGAGGGCGTCCTGCACGCCGTACAGCAGCCCGGCGGCGGTGGCCAGCAGCACCGGACCCCAGCTCAGCCGGGACTTCTTGGCGTACGTCGTGAGCACCATGGCCGCGCCGACCATCGCGCCGATGATCAGCCAGTGCCGTACCGGGTCGGCGACGGCGCTGCCGCCGCGCGGCTGGCCCGCGACGATGAAGGTGGTCACACCGCCCGCGAGCAGCGCGAGACCGGTCCAGCCCTGGCGGCCCAGGGACTGTCTGGTCTGGTGCCGGGACAGGGCGAGCGCGAACAGCAGGTTTGTGGCGAGCAGCGGCTCGACCAGGGAGATCTCGCCCTTGCCGAGGGCGACGGCGCCCAGCGCCATGCCGGCCACCATCAGGGCGATGCCGCCCAGCCAGCGCGGCACCCGCATCAGGTCGAGCAGCAGCCGGAACGACAGGAAGTCGCCGAGCGGTGCCTTCTGGGCGGCGTTCTGCTGGAGCACGAACCCGAAGCCCACACAACAGGCCGCGCTCACGGCGAGAAGGAGAACCAGTACGGACACGCTGCGTACCTCGATCATCCGGCCGGACCACGGACGCGTAGTGGCCGACTGTAGCGCTCCCGGGACGGCATTGGCCCGGAGAGTGCCCGGAACCGGGCAGTTGACTCGGTCACGATGCCCGGCCGGGCGCGGGGGTTGACGAAGGCGCGGCGGCGGGACCGTCCGGCCATGGTGCGACGCACGGACGGACCGCGCCATGGCGTACGCCACAGGAATCCGCCCGCACCCCGCCCTCGCGGTACGGCAATCAGGGCTCCTACGGCTCAAGTGCCCCTCACGGCAAGGTGGTTGAAGAGGGCAACACTCCGGTTCCGCTTGACGCGATCCTTGGCTGAGGGTTTGCTGTGCGTGATCGGTCGATGGCAGCCCGAGAAACAGGAAGTCCTGCGGTGCCCCCACTCCCGCCCCTGCTCGGCGCGCGCCGGGCCCTCACGGACCAGTCCGGCGGCACCACCCCGGACGACTCCGGCACCTTACCGAGCGCCGACGGTGTCCTCGACGAGGCCTTCGACGACGCCTTCGGTGACACCGAACTCCTCGCCGCGCGTGCCACGTTGGCCCAGGGCCGCCGGCAGGCCGCCCGCTCGCTGCTGCTGCACACCGGCGACGACTGGGACCGCCGGGCGCACCGGATCACCGTGCTCGCCGGGGAGCCGTACGCCGCCGCCTGGGCCCACGACTGGCTGCTCGCCGAGCCCGGGTCCGCCGACGCCGCCACCCTGCACGCCCTGGCGCTGGTCCGGCGCGCCCTGCACGGCAAGGAGGACACCGACCGGGCCGGCGAGGCCTGCCGGACCGCCGCCGCCCTCGCCCCCGCCGACCCCACCCCCTGGCTCGGCCTGCTCCTGCTGGCCCGCACCCTGGGCCCGGAGCGCGAGGTGCTGCGGGCCTTCGCGGAACTGCGCGAGCGCCACCCCGAGCACCACCACGGCCACCACCTGCTGGTCGCCCGCCTCGCCGAGCGGCCCCAGGGGGGCCGGACCGAGTCCCACGAGGTGTACGACCTCGCCGAGCGGGCCGCGGCCGAGGCCCCCGCCGACTCCCCGCTGGCCGTCCTGCCGGTGGTCGCGTTCGCCGAGCGCTACCGGGTCCTGGCCGCCACCGGCCTGGCCCCCGCCGACCCCTTCGCCTCCGGGCACTGGTCCGGCCCCCGGGCCCGCCGGACGCTGCGCGCGGCCTTCGACTGGTGGCTGGAGTGGGAGCAGGACGAGCATCCCCGCCACTACGCCGACCTCAACCACCTGGCGTTCGCCATGTCCTGCGCCGGCCGTCCGGCCGAGGCGGCGGCCCTCTTCCGGCGCATCGGCCGGCACGCGACCAGGGCCCCCTGGTGCTACCCGCACCGCCAGGCCTGGCAGGCCTTCCACACGGCCCGCTCCCGCGCGCTGGGCGGGGGCCGGGGCGAGAAGTGATTACAGAACTCTGACCGATCGCCGCCCTCCCTGGCCGCACCGGGACCGGAAGTGCTCGAATGACTACGTGAACCCTGAACCGACCGAGGACCCCGGCGCACAGGGCAGGCCCATCGGCCGCCGCGTATTCCTCGGCACCCTCGGCCTGGGCGCCCTCGGCGTCGTCACCGCACCCGTGCTGCAACGCGGCATGGAGGGCGTCCTGGCCGGCGTCTCCGGCAAGGACCCGACGGGCCTGACCGGCCTGCTGCCCAACGGCGGCGGCTTCCGCTACTACTCGGTCGCCGCGTCCGTCCCGCACAAGGGCCCGGCCGACTACCGGCTCACGGTGGACGGCCTGGTCGACCACCCGCACACCTACACCCTGGCCGACCTGCGCGCCCTGCCGCAGACCCGGCTGGTCAAGGACGTCCAGTGCGTCACCGGCTGGCGGGTCCCGGACACCCCCTTCGAGGGCGTACGGCTCTCCCGGCTGCTGGACGCGGCCGGTGTCCGGTCCTCGGCCAGGGCCGTCCGCTTCACCTGCTTCGACGGCACCTACAGCGAGAGCCTCACCCTCGACCAGGCCCGCCGCCCGGACGTCCTGGTCGCCCTGCGCATGCAGGACAAGGAGATCGGCCACGACCACGGCGGACCGGTCCGCCTCTACGTCGCGCCCATGTACTTCTACAAGTCCGCCAAGTGGCTCTCCGGCATCACCGTGACCGACCGCGTCCGGCCCGGTTACTGGGAGGACCTCGGCTACGACGTCGACGCCTGGGTGGGCCGGTCGAACGGACGGACCGATGAGCCTACGAGCTGAGACCCCGGCGCCGCCGAGCGCCCGCGTCCGCCGCTTCGGCCGGGCCGAACGCTGGGTGCACCGCACCACGGCCGCGCTGATGGGCGTCTGCGTGGTGACCGCCGCCTGCCTCTACATCCCGGAACTGGCCGTGCTGGTCGGGCGGCGCGAACTGGTCGTCCGCGTCCACGAGTGCGCCGGGCTCGCCCTGCCCGTCCCCGTCCTGCTTGGCCTCGCCTCCCGCGCCTTCCGCGCCGACCTGCGCTTCCTGAACCGCTTCGGCCCGCACGACCGCGTGTGGCTGCGCGCCGCGCTGCTGCGCGACAAGCGGCACTCCTCCCGGCCGGCGGGCAAGTTCAACGCGGGCCAGAAGATCTACGCGGCCTGGATCGCCGGGGCCACCCTGGTCATGCTCGGCACCGGCCTGATGATGTGGTTCACCCACCTCACCCCGCTGATGTGGCGCACCTCGGCGACCTTCGTGCACGA
Source organism: Streptomyces sp. NPDC044061 (assembly GCF_056434305.1). Taxonomy (NCBI): domain Bacteria; kingdom Bacillati; phylum Actinomycetota; class Actinomycetes; order Kitasatosporales; family Streptomycetaceae; genus Streptomyces; species Streptomyces sp. NPDC044061. Next base: position 141,864 of record NZ_JBWKFL010000007.1, read on the forward strand.
CTGGCTGGCCCTGACGATCGGTGTGGTCCTGGCGGGCCACATCGGCATGGCCCTCGGGGACCCGGAGGCGAGACGGGGCCTGAGGACGGGCTCGGTGAGCAGGGAGTGGGCGAAGCGGGAACACCCGCTGTGGCGCCCCTAGGGTCTGCCGGACAGAGCCTGGCCCTCGAACTCCAGCAGCACCTTGCACGACCGGCTCCTGTCCGCGGCGAGCGCGAACGCCGTCTCGGCGTCCCGCACCGGGACCACGGCGCTGATCAGTCCGTCGAACTCGCCCCGGGCGGCCAGCAGCTCCAGCGCCTCGTCGAACTCGGTGTCGAAGCGGAAGGCACCGCGCAGCTCGATCTCCCGGCTCACCACCAGGTTCCCGGCGAACGGGCTCTGCCCCGGCGGCAGCATCCCGAGCTGGACGACCACGCCCCCGCGCCGCACCAGCCGCAGACAGGTCTCCAGTCCGGCCGCCACCCCCGACGCCTCGACGGCCACGTCCACCTCGGCCGGCCATCCGGTGTCCTTGGGGTCGTCAGCCCCGACGAGCGTGTCGGCCCCGGCGACGGCCGCGTACCCGAGCGCCTCGGGCAGCAGGTCGGTCGCGGTCACCCGTGCCGCGCCCGCCGCCCTCGCCGCCGCGACCACCAGGCACCCGATCGGCCCGGCCCCGGTCACCAGCACATGCCTGCCGGACACGTCCCCGGCCCGCCGCAGCGCGTGCAGCGCCACCGCGAGCGGCTCGGCGAGCGCAGCCCGCCGCAGCCCGAGCCCGTCCGGCAGTGCTCTCAACTGCCCGGCGGGCACGGCAACTCGAGCCGCGAACCCGCCCTGGACGTGCGGCACGCGGGCAGCGCTGCCGAGGTAGCGGGTGTCCCGGCACACGTTCGCCCGCCCGTCCCCGCACTCCGGGCACCGCCCGCAGGGGGTGGCGGGGTGCACGGCGACCGCCGTACCCGGGACGGGACCGTCGGTGCCGGGGCCGTAGGAGACCACGGTGCCGACCACCTCGTGCCCGAGCACCATCGGCTCCCGGAGCCGGAAGTCACCGACCCCGCCATGCCGCCAGTAGTGCAGGTCGGACCCGCACACACCGCCGTACCGCACTGCCACCAGGGCCTGGCCGGGCCCCGGTTCGGGCGCCGACAGCTCCGTCACCCGCAGGTCACCCGCGCCGTGGATCACACAACCCAGCACGCCCGCAGCCCCTTTCACAGCACGCTCGTCATGCCGCCGTCGACGTACAGCACCTGCCCGCCGACGAAGTCGGCGGCGGGCGAGGCGAGGAAGAGGACCCCGCCCACCAGATCCTCGGTGCGGCCCCAGCGGCCGGCCGGGGTACGCCCGCGCACCCAGGTGCTGAAGTCCTCGTCCTCGACCAGGGGCCGGGTCAGCTCGGTCTCGATGTAGCCCGGCCCGAGGCCGTTGACCTGGACGCCGTACGGGCCCCAGTCCGCGCACATGCCCTTGGTGAGCATCTTCAGCGCGCCCTTGGTCGCCGCGTACGGCGCGATGCCGGGCCGCACCACCTCGCTCTGCAGCGAGCAGATGTTGATGATCTTCCCGCCACCGCGTTCCGTCATCCGCCGGGCGGCCTCCCGGCCGACCAGGAACGCGCTGGTGAGGTTGGTGTCGAGGATCCGGTGCCAGTCGGAGTCGGCGAACTCGAGCAGTGGAGCGCGCAGTTGCATGCCCGCGTTGTTGACAAGGATGTCGAGCGGGCCCACCCGCTCCTCGACGTCCGCGATCCCGGCGGTCACGGAGGGCCCGTCGGTCACGTCGAACACCGCCGTGTGGACGTCACCGGACAGTTCCGCGGCCGCCTCGGTGAGCCGGTCGCCGTCGCGTCCGTTCAGGACCACCGTGCAGCCGGCCTCCGCCAGGCCCCTGGCCAGGGCGAGTCCGATGCCCCTGCTGGAGCCGGTGACCAGGGCCGTGCGACCGGCGATGTCGAAGAGGGGGTGAGCCGTCATCGTCGTACCGCTCCTAGATCACGAGGGACAGCAGCAGGACCAGACCGCCGGCGAACACCGAGATGATCGTCTCCATCAGCGACCAGGTCTTGACGGTCTGCCCGACGCTCAGCCCGAAGTACTCCTTCACCAGCCAGAAGCCGGCGTCGTTGACGAAGCTGAAGAAGAGCGAGCCGGCGCCGATGGCGAGGACCAGCAGGGCGGTGTGGGTGGTCGACATGCCGGCCGCGAGCGGCGCCACGAGGCCGGCGGCGGAGACGGTCGCCACCGTCGCCGAGCCCGTGGCCAGCCGGATCACCACAGCGATCAGCCAGCCCAGCAGCAGCGCGGGGATCGACCAGTCCTTGGAGACGTCCAGGATCATCTGGCCCACTCCGCAGTCGATCAGCGTCTGCTTGAAGCCACCGCCCGCGCCGACGATCAGCAGGATGCCGGCGATCGGCATCAGGCCCTTCTCCACCGTCTGCTGCAGGCGCTCCTTGCTGAACCCGGCGGGCACGCCCAGCGTGAAGAAGCCGACGATCACCGCGGCGAGCAGCGCGATCAGCGGGGAGCCGATGACGTCGAAGACCCGCTGGGTCGCGTTCGCGGGGTCGTCCACGACGATGTCCACCAGCGCCTTGACCAGCATCAGCACCACCGGCAGCAGCACCGTGGCCAGCGTCGCGCCGAAGCCCGGACGGCGCTGAAGCTCCTGCGAGGGCCGCTGCGGCAGCATCCGGTCCGGCGCGGGGACGTCCACCCAGCGCGCCGCGACCTTCGAGAACAGCGGGCCGGCGACGATCACCGTCGGGATGGCGACGAGTATGCCGAGGGCCAGGGTCACGCCCAGGTTGGCGTGCAGCGCGTCGATCGCGACCAACGGGCCGGGGTGCGGCGGGATCAGACCGTGCATCACGGACAGACCGGCCAGCGCCGGGATGCCGATGCGCATCAGCGAGTAGTTGCCGCGCTTGGCGACCATCAGCACGACCGGGATCAGCAGCACGATGCCGACCTCGAAGAACAGCGGCAGGCCGATGACGGAGGCGATCAGGACCATCGCCCACGGCATCGCACGGCCGCCCGCCTTGGCGAGGATCGTGTCGACGATCTGGTCGGCGCCGCCGGAGTCGGCGAGGAGCTTGCCCAGGATCGCCCCGAGCGCGATCAGGACGCCCACGCCGGCCACGGTGGTGCCGAGCCCGGTGGTGAAGCTGGTGATGGCCTTGTCGAGCGGTGCACCGGCGACCGCCCCGAGCGCCAGCGACCCGATGGTCAGCGCCAGGAAGGCATGGAGCTTGAACTTGGTGATGAGCAGGACGATGACGGCTATGCCCACCAGCACGGCGATGCCGAGCTGGGCGTGGCCGGCCGAGGTGATCGGCGGAGGCGTGTCCGCTGCCAGCATCTCGACGCTGAGTCTGGTCACGGGTGTTCCCTTGCAGGTACGGGGACGGGGGTGTGCTTACTCGGGGATGTCGGGAAGAGCTTCGAGTGCCTTCACCGCGCGTTCGGTGATCTCCTGGGGGCTGCCGCCGACGTCCACGAGGACGCCGGTCTCGTCCGGCTCCAGCGGCTGGAGCGTGGCGAACTGGGAGTCCAGGAGCGCGGTCGGCATGAAGTGGCCCTGCCGGTGGGTCATCCGGTCCTCGATGAGTTTCCGGTCGCCCGTGAGGTGCACGAACACGATCCCGGGAGCGACGGCCCTGAGCCGGTCGCGGTACGACCGCTTCAGTGCCGAGCTGCTGACCACTCCGCCGAGCCCCGTCCGCCCGTGCGCCCAGTGGCCGATGGCGTCCAGCCACGGCCACCTGTCGCTGTCCTCGAGCGGGATCCCGGCCGACATCTTGTCGATGTTGGCCTTCGGGTGGAAGTCGTCGCCCTCGGCGTACGGGACGCCCAGCCGGGCGGCGAGCAGGGGACCGATCGTGGTCTTGCCCGTCCCGGCGACGCCCATCACGACGACGACCTGGGGGGTGCGCATGAGTGCCTCGCTGTCTTCTTCGACATCCGACGCCGCATCGGCGTCGCCACACTGAAACCCATTAGGTACGACGAATTCAAGAGTGTGTGACATATAAGTCTGACTTTTTGAGCCCGTGATCCACGCCGTACGCTGAGTGCATGACCACACGGGGGCTGCACGGCCGCGTACTCGACACCCTCGGCCCCGCGATCACGGCGGGCGAGTACCCGCCGGGCAGCGTTCTGCGCACGGACGAACTCGCCCAGCACTTCGAGGTGTCACGCTCCGTGATGCGCGAGGCCGTGCGTGTCCTGGAGTCCATGCACCTGGTCGAGTCCCGCCGCCGGGTGGGCGTGACGGTGCGCCCCAAGGCCGAGTGGAACGTCTACGACCCGCAGGTCATCCGCTGGCGGCTGGCCGGCGCCGACCGCCCGCACCAGCTGCGCTCGCTGACCGTGCTGCGCTCGGCGATCGAGCCGGTGGCGGCCGGCCTCGCCGCCCGGCACGCCACGCCCGAGCAGTGCGCCGAACTCACCGCGTGCGCGCTCGGCATGGTGGCCAACTCACGCGGCCACCGGCTGGAGGAGTACCTGGTCCACGACATCGGTTTCCACCGGGTCATCCTCATGGCGTCGGGCAACGAGATGTTCGCGCGCCTCGGCGACGTCGTCGCGGAGGTGCTGGCCGGCCGCACCCACCACGAGGTGATGTTCGAGGACCCCGACCCGGCCGCCGTCACCCTGCACGTCCAGGTCGCGGAGGCGGTCCGCGCCGGCGACGCGTCCCGCGCCGAGGAACTGACCAGGGAGATCACCGTCGGCGCCCTCCAGGAACTGGAGATCCTGGCGCCGTAGCGGCCCTACTCGTCGAGGAAGTCGCCGTCCACGTACACCCACGCCCCGTCCACCCGCTCGAACCGGCTGCGCTCGTGCAGCGTGCCGCCCCGGTAGGAGGCGCGGAACGTCACCGTCCCCGTGGTGTGGAAGGCGGACCCGTCGGTGTTGCCGAGGATCTCCAGCCCCGTCCACCTCATACGGGGATCCAGCTCCAGCCGCTCCGGCCGGGTCCGCGGATGCCAGGTGCGCAGCAGATAGCCCGCGTCCCCCTTCACGAACGCGCTGTACCGCGACCGCATGAGGGCCTCGGCGGTCGGCGCGGCGGCACCCGGCTGCGCGAGGTAGCGGCCGCAGCAGGCGTCGTAGGACTCGGGACGGCCGCAGGGACAGGTGCGCGAGGTCATGGCCCACATTCTGCCCCTACCAGGGGAGGCGCCGACCGCCGGCGCGGTGCACAGTGGAAGGGGTGACGCGGCGCCGCGTCCCGTGGCCTCGCAACGCAGTGAGGAGAGACGGACGATGACCCGACCCGTGAGCAACCGTCCTCCGTCCGTCAAGGAATGGCGGCTGAACCTCTACCTGTCCGAACACGACCCGGACACCACAGCCCGGATCGTCCTGGACACCGGCGACAACGTTCTGGAGAGCCACGCGGAGGCCCGCCGGAGCCCCTACGACCCGGCGGTGCCGGAGATCGGTGACGAACTCGCCGCAGGACGCGCCCTGGTGGCCATGGGCCGGCTGCTGCTGCGCGCGGCCGCCGGCGACATGAAGGCGACCGGAGCGACCGAGACGGAGACACCCCCGCCCCTCTGGCCGCCCCAGGAATGACGGAGCCGTGACCGTGCTCCTCACGAACCGACTCGAAGCGGGACGGCGGCTGGGCCGGCGCCTCGAGTACCTCAGGGGCCAGGACGTCGTGGTGCTCGGGCTGCCCCGCGGCGGCGTGCCGGTCGCCGCGGCCGTCGCCGAGGCCCTCGACGCGCCCCTGGATGTCTGCATGGTGCGCAAACTGGGCGTGCCCGACCAGCCGGAACTGGGCATGGGCGCCATCGGCGAGGACGACGTGCGGGTCATCAACCAGGACGTGCTGCGGCACACCGGCGTCGGCCGGGCGGACCTGGACCGGGTCGAGGCGCAGGAGCGCGCGGTGCTGGAACGGCGGGGCGCCCGCTACCGCGGCGAACACACGCCCGTGACCGTCGCGGGCCGGACCGTCGTGGTCGTCGACGACGGCGTGGCCACCGGCTCCACCGCACGGGTCGCCTGCCGGATCGCGCGCGCTCGGGGCGCGGCCCGCGTCGTGCTGGCGGTCCCCGTCGCCCCACGCGACTTCACCCGGCGGCTCGCCGACGAGGCCGACGAACTGGTGTGCCTCCACACCCCGGCCGAGTTCTTCGCGATCGGCCAGTTCTACGGCGACTTCACCCAGGTCGAGGACGACGAGGTCACCGCCTGTCTGCGGCAGGCGGCCAGGCGCCACGACCGCTTCGCCGGCACCGGCTCCGAGGACCGCGAGGTGGAGGTCGCGGCCGGTGCCGTACGACTGCGCGGGCGGCTCACCCTGCCCGCCGGAGCGACCGGTGTCGTCGCCTTCGCCCACGGCAGCGGCAGCAGCCGGCACAGCCCGCGCAACCGCTTCGTGGCCGAGGGGCTGAACCGGGCCGGCCTCGGCACCCTCCTCTTCGACCTGCTCACCGAGGACGAGGAGCACGACCGGACCAACGTGTTCGACATCGCGCTGCTCGCCGAACGGCTGGCCGGCGCCACCGGCTGGCTGCGCGAGCAACCCGACCTCGAGGGCCTCGCCGTCGGCTACTTCGGCGCCAGCACCGGCGCGGCCGCCGCCCTCTGGGCCGCCACCGAACCGTCGGCACACCCCGCCGCCGTCGTCTCCCGAGGGGGCAGGCCCGACCTGGCCGGACCCCGGCTGCCCGAGGTGACGGCGCCCACCCTGCTCGTCGTGGGCGGCGCCGACCCCCAGGTGCTCGGCCTCAACCGGGAGGCACAGGCCCGACTGCGCTGCGAGAACCGGCTCGAGGTCGTCCCCGGCGCCACCCATCTGTTCGAGGAGCCCGGCACACTGGAGCGGGTGACCGGGCTGGCCCGCGACTGGTTCACCGACCACATGGCGCCCGCACACGTGTAGGCGGGGATCATGTGTGAGGACGTCCGTCGTGGTGAGGACGTCCGCCATGCGTGAGCAGACCCTCACCCTGTTCCTCGCCGGTGACGTCATGCTCGGCCGGGGCGTCGACCAGATCCTCCCGCACCCCGGCGACCCCGCACTGCGGGAGGACTACGTGCGGGACGCCCGCGACTACGTCGCCCTGGCGGAGGCGGCCAACGGCCCCATAGCGCGCCCGGTCGACCCCTCCTGGCCCTGGGGCGAGGCGCTGCCGGCACTGGACCGCGCCGCGCCGGAGGTACGGGTCATCAACCTGGAGACCGCGGTCACCCGGGACGGCGACTTCGCACCCGGCAAGGCCGTCCACTACCGGATGAATCCCGCCAACCTGCCCGCGCTCGCCGTGGCACGCCCCGACGTCTGCGTCCTCGCCAACAACCACGTGCTCGACTTCGGGCCGCCGGGCCTGGCCGAGACGCTGGACTCCCTGGCGGGGGCCGGGCTGCGCACGGCCGGGGCGGGCCGGGACGCGGTCGCCGCATGGCGCCCGGCGGCCGTCCCCCTGCGGACGGGCGGACGCCTGCTGGTCTTCTCCTTCGGGATGCCGTCCAGCGGCATCCCGCACAGCTGGGCAGCCACCGCCGAGCGGTCCGGGGTGGCCCTGGTCGCCGCGCCCACCGAGGGAGCGGCCGCCGCCTTCGCCGACCGGCTGCGCCAGGTCGGGCGGCCGGGCGACGTCGTGGTCGCCTCCGTGCACTGGGGCGCCAACTGGGGATACGCCGTCTCCCGCGCCGAGGTCCGCTTCGCCCACGCACTCGTCGAAGCCGGGGCGGACGTCGTCCACGGCCACTCCTCGCACCACCCGCGTCCGCTGGAGGTGTACCGGGACAGACTCGTCCTGTACGGCTGCGGTGACCTCGTCGACGACTACGAGGGCATCGGCGGCTACGAGCGTTACCGCGACGACCTGCGGCTGCTCCACCTGGCCTCGCTCGAACCCGGCAGCGGACGGCTGACCGGCCTGCGGATGGTGCCCCTGCAGGCGCGCCGGATGCGCCTGGAACACGCGTCGGCCGAGGACACCGCGTGGCTGCGCACCGCCCTCGACCGGTGCAGCCGCCCTTTCGGCGGCCGGGTCGAGCACGCGGACGACGGCTCGCTCACGCTACGGCCCCTGCGGTAGACCGGAGTTCAGCTTCGCCCGCCCTTCCGCAGGAACCGGCGCAGGCGGGTCAGCGGCCAGGTGTTGATCACGTCGTCCTTGGTGAGCCAGCCGCGCTGTGCCGTGCCGACGCCGTAGCGCAGGTGGGCGAGGTGGAGCACGGAGTGGGCGTCGGTGTTCACCGCGAACCGCACGCCGTGCCGCCGGGCCCGCAGGACGTCCTCGTCACGCAGGTCCAGGCGGTCGGGCTGGGCGTTGATCTCCAGCGCGGTGCCGGTGCGGGCACAGGCGGCGAACACCTCGTCCCAGTCGGCGTCCACGCCCGGCCGCTTGCCGATCAGCCGGGTGGTCGGATGGCCGATGACATGGACGTACGGGTTCTCGCAGGCCCGCACGAGCCGTCTCGTCATCGTCCCGCGGTCCTGGTCGAAGTGGGAGTGCAGGGAGGCCACGCAGAGGTCGAAGCCGGCCAGGAACTCGTCCGGCCAGTCCACCTCCCCGTCCGGCCCGATGTTCAGCTCCGTGCCGTGCAGCAGCCGCATCCGGTGCCGGGTGCCGTCCAGGTCCCGCACCCGCTCGCGCTGGGCGAGGATCTTCTCGTCGGTCATGCGCTGCATGTACAGGTCGGGCGCGTGGTCGGTGACCGCGTAGTACGCGTAGCCGCGTGCGGCGGCCTCCTCCACCATCGTCTCCAGCGGCGCGAGGCCGTCCGTGAGGTCCGTGTGGGTGTGCAGGTCACCGCGGATGTCCCGCTCCGTCACCACCTCGGGCAGCTCACCGCGCAGCGCCGCCTCGATCTCCCCGCGGTCCTCCCGCAGCGCGGGCGGGATCCACGGCAGGCCGAGCCGGGCGTACACCTCCTCCTCCGTACGGGAGGCGAGCGATTCCCCGCTCTCGGTGTCGAACAGGCCGTACTCGGAGAGCTTCAGACCCTGGTGGACGGCGATGGTACGGGTGCGGATGTTGTGTCCCTTGGACCCGGTGAAGTACTGCAGCCCGGCGCCCCACGACCGGGGCGGGAGCACCCGCAGGTCCACCTGGACGCCCTTGCCGGTGCGGACCGACGTCTTCTTCTCCCCGTGGGCGATCACCTCCGCCGTCGACGGCAGGGAGGCCAGCGCGTCCATGAAGGGCGCGGACCGGTTCGCCGCGACGAGGACGTCGATGTCGCCGATGGTCTCCCTCATCCGCCGCAGCGACCCGGCGTACGCGCACCGCTTGCAGCCGGTCACCGCGGACAGTTCGGCGACGATCTCCTCGGCGGCGCCGAGGGCGAGGTTGAGCGGGATGCGGTCGCCCGCCTCCTGCATCAGCCGGATCCCGTGCAGGATGTTCTCCTGCGTCTTCTCGCCGAACCCCTTCAGATCGGCCAGCGCGTCCGCCTCGATGGCCGCGGCCAGTTCGTCGACCGACGAGATGTGCAGGTCCTCGTAGAGCCGCAGCGCCTTCTTCGGGCCGAGCGTGGGGATGGTGATCAGCTCCCGCACCCCGGCGGGTATCCGCGCCCGGCGGTCCTCGACCGCCGCGACCTTTCCCGTGCGCAGGTACTCGGCCACCTTCTCGGCGATCGACCTGCCCACGCTCGGGATCTCCCGGAGCCCGTCGACGTCCAGCCCCGAGATGTCGGTGGGATGACCGCCGATGGCACGCGCGGCTTTCTCGTAGGCGCGCGCCTTGAAGGCGTCGCCTCCCGTGATCGCGACGAGGTCGGCGTACTCCTGCAGGAGCGCCTCGACCTCTTCGTTGGGCCGGGCCACCCTTCAAGTCTAGGAAGCCCCTTCCGCACGCGCGCATGCGAAAGGCCCCTGCCGAGCAGGGGCCTCACTGGTGCACTGGTGTCCGAGGGGGGACTTGAACCCCCACGCCCGATAAAGGGCACTAGCACCTCAAGCTAGCGCGTCTGCCATTCCGCCACCCGGACAAGGTGTCTGTCGTGCGGGGTTTCCCTCGCGGCGACGAAGGAAACACTACCAGGCTTTCGAGGGTGGCTGATCACACCCCGTCCCCGGGGGCCCGGCGCGCGTGAACGGCGTGTGACGGGCCGGGACCGGTCTTGGGCCCGGAGCAGGACCGGAGGGAGGATGAGGAGGACCACCAGCGGACAGCGGGAGGAAGCAGCGTGAGCGAGACGGACACGGCCAGGGGCGTCACCGGCGAGGACGAGGTCGTGGACCTCTGCCGCGAGCTGATCCGGTTCGACACCAGCAACTACGGCGACCACTCGGGACCGGGCGAGCGCAAGGCCGCCGAGTACGTCGCCGAGAAGCTCGCCGAGGTCGGGCTCGAACCGCAGATCTTCGAGTCGCACCCGGGGCGGGCCTCCACCGTGGCCAGGATCGAGGGCACGGACCCGTCACGGCCCGCGCTGCTGATCCACGGCCACCTGGACGTAGTACCGGCCAACGCACAGGACTGGACCCACCACCCGTTCTCCGGCGAGGTCACCGACGGATGCGTGTGGGGGCGCGGGGCCGTCGACATGAAGGACATGGACGCCATGACCCTCGCGGTCGTGCGGGACCGGCTGCGCAGCGGACGCAGGCCGCCGCGGGACATCGTGCTCGCCTTCCTCGCCGACGAGGAGGCCGGCGGCACCTCCGGCGCCCGTTACCTGGTCGACCACCACCCCGACCTGTTCGAGGGCGTCACCGAGGCGATCAGCGAGGTGGGCGGCTTCTCCTTCACGGTGAACGAGCAGCGGCGGCTGTACCTGATCGAGACGGCCCAGAAGGGCATGCACTGGATGAAGCTGACCGTGGCCGGCACCGCCGGACACGGGTCGATGATCCACCGGGACAACGCCATCACCGAGCTGTCCGAGGCCGTCGCCCGCGTCGGCCGGCACAGGTTCCCGGTGCGGGTCACCAAGACCACCCGGGCCTTCCTCGACGAACTCGGCGACGCGCTCGGCACCGAGCTGGACGCGGAGGACATGGAGGCCACCCTCGCCAAGCTCGGGGGGCTCGCGAAACTGATCGGCGCGTCCCTGTCCAACACCGCCAACCCCACCCAGCTGAACGCCGGTTACAAGGTCAACGTCATCCCCGGCGAGGCCACCGCGCACATCGACGGACGGTTCCTGCCGGGCCACGAGGAGGAGTTCCTCGCCGACCTCGACCGGCTGCTCGGGCCCAACGTCCGCCGCGAGGACGTGCACGCCGACAAGGCGATCGAGACCACCTTCGACGGGGCGCTCGTCGAGGCCATGCAGTCCTCGCTGCTGGCCGAGGACCCGACCGCCAAGGCGATCCCCTACACGCTCTCCGCCGGGACCGACGCCAAGTCCTTCGACGACCTCGGCATCCGCGGCTTCGGCTTCGTGCCGCTGAAGCTGCCGCCGGAGCTGGACTTCGCCGGCATGTTCCACGGCGTGGACGAACGGGTGCCGGTGGACGGGCTGAAGTTCGGCGTGCGGGTGCTCGACCGGTTCATCGACGCGTCGTGATGCCATGGGCGCAGCTAATCGGGCGCCTTTTCGAGATCGACTGAGAAGAGTGAATGCGACCATAAGCTCGTATCTCGATTACTCCCTCCTCGTTACAGCTGATGTGATCCCGCACCTTGGGATCGCATTTGCCAACAAGGAGGAATAATGATCAAGAAGGTCGTCGCTGCTGCGGCTGCCACCGGTGGTCTGGTTCTCGCGGGTGCGGGCCTGGCCGTCGCCGACTCGGGTGCCCAGGGTGCCGCCGTGCACTCCCCGGGCGTCATTTCCGGCAACGTCGTTCAGGTGCCCGTCCACGTCCCGGTGAACGTGTGCGGCAACACGATCGACGTGATCGGGCTCCTGAACCCCACCTTCGGCAACGCCTGCGTCAACCGCTGACGTCGACTCCCTGAGAGGCGTCTTGTACGAGCCGTCGGCCTCGGAGCGCGCGCCATGCGCTCCGAGGCCGACCGGTCTTTTCCCGTGAACTCCTTTTCGCGGGAACACATATTTCACCGAAGGCAGGGGGGAATTCAGAAATGCGACACGGCACCCGCAAGGGCCTGATGACCATGGCGGCCGCCACCGGCGTGATCGCCGCCGCGAGCGGCTACGCCCACGCCGACTCGGGCGCGGCCGGTTCAGCGGCCGGCTCGCCCGGCGTACTGTCCGGCAACACGGTGCAGGCACCGGTGCACGCGCCGGTGAACGTCTGCGGCAACACCGTGAACGTCGTCGGGCTCCTCAATCCGTCCGTGGGCAACAAATGCGCCAATCACGGCGGCGACTCGGGAGGGTACGGCGAAACGAGCGGCCACGGCGGCTCGCACGCGGGCGGCCACACCGGCGGCTCGCCCGGCGTCGGCTCCGGCAACACCGTCCAGGTACCGATCGACGTCCCGGTCAACGTGTGCGGCAACAGCGTCGACGTCATCGGTGCCGGCAACGCCACCACGGGCAACGACTGCGCCAACGGCGGTGGACACCACAGCCGACCGCCCGGCGACGGGCACGGGACCCCGCCGGGGAAGCCCGGACACCCGGGCGAGCCGGGGCACCCCGGCCATCCCGGCCATCCCGGTCACCCCGGCCATCCCGGTCATCCGGGCCACCCCGGGACTCCGGGACACCCGGGTACGCCCGGAACCCCGGGAACCCCCGGCCACCCGGGAACGCCGGGCACCCCGCCCGCCGAGGGAGGCCACACTCCCCAGGGATCGTCCCAGGTCAAGCACCTGGGCGGCTCCGACCAGTCCCTGAGCGCCGCCCAGCTCGCCCACACCGGCAGTGACGTGCCGCTGGGCCTCGCCCTGCCGATGGGCGGGGGCGCTCTGCTCGCGGGCGCGGTGCTGTACCGCAAGGCCCGGGCCGCCGCGTAGCAGGGCAGGCCGGACCGCCGGGAAACCGGTGGAACCGGCAAACCGGCAAACCGGGGAACCGGAAGACCAGAAGAACGGAGCGGGCCCCGCCGCCACGGCGGGGTCCGCGTCTCTCACGTGTCCTTTCTTCCCACCTGGCGCGCACCCTGCTGAGGATTTT
>NZ_JBWKFL010000007.1:154874-187919 GCF_056434305.1 Streptomyces sp. NPDC044061
AAAAAAGAGAAAAGGGAAAACAGAAAACAAACAAACACGACCCCCCCCCCCCCCCCCCCCCCCCCCCCGCTCCCGTCATGCGTCCTGTCTCACCACGTGGCGCGCACCTGGCGGATGATTCGCCGGCGCAACCGCACCCTGCGGCTGCCGTCGCGCAGCAGGCTCAGTCGGTCCAACTCCCAGTGTCCGTACTCGGCATGGTCCGTCAGCAGACGTGCGGCCTCCTTGCGGGACACCCCACGAGGCACGTACACGTCGACAAATTCGTATTCCGGCATCGCATCTATTGTGCGGGCTGGTGCCCGGTACGGATAGCGTCTGCACTATGTCTGATGCTGCGCAGCCCACCGCTGCCGAGGTACGCGCCGCCGCCGAGGCGGTCAAGACCGCGCTCGACCGCCACCTGGCCGCGGTCGAACGCAGGTCGGGGGAGGACGACCCGGCCGTCTACGAGGCGTTCAACCAGCTGGCCGCGGCCGCCGAGGTGTACGACGAGCTGCTCTACGACCGCTATGACGAGGTCACGCCCTTCGAGATCCCCGGTACGGAAGACACGCTGCCGCCGTATGCGGGCCCCGAGGAGCCGAACGCGATCAGCGTGCTGATCCGCCGCGACTACGCCGTGGCGGAACCCCAGCGGCTGCTGGCGCAGGCCCAGCGGGTCGAGGCGGCGGAGTACGAGGACGGCGGCGGTGCGGACGAGGACGCCGCGAGCACGGTGCCCGGGGCGCTGGGCATCCTGTTCGGTGAGTTCGAACCCGACGAGATCGCCTCCCGGCACAAGGAGTTCGGCCTGGAGGAGGGCGACTCCACGCTCTGGGTCACCGCCGCGGACGAGCCTGCCGAGCCCGGTGAATGGCTCGAGGCGCCGTTCGAGCAGGTCGACCCGCAGCGGGTGGTGTGCAGATTCGACGTGAGCGCGGTGTTCGACGAGGACGTCTCCGACGACGAGGAGGAGGCGGACGATCTCGCGTTCGACGCGGACGAGGACGGGGATCTGGAGCCGCTCGACGCCGAACGGTGAGGCGAGACGGCGGTGTCGTGGGGGCTCGGGGGTCTGTCCGACCATCCCCGGGCCGACACGGCACCGCCGCACCACGTCGTCGTCACCGGTCGCTGTCACGGCTGATCGCTGCCGCAGCCAATCGCTGCCGTGGCCGATCGCAGTCGCGGCTCGTGAAAGAGTCAGCCCGCCGCCGGCACCTGGGTGCGCAGCAGCGTCTGCAGGCGTGTCGTGCGCGGCTTGGCCAGGGCCTCCGCCACCGCCGTCGGCAGCGCCTGTTCCACGCCGTGCACCACCGACAGGTGGCGTTCCGCCCGGCCGAACGCCGTGTACACCCACGGCCTGCTGAGGGTCTGCGCGGCATCGCCGGGGAGGACCACCACCGCGGCCGGCCAGCGGCCGCCCACCGCCTGGTGCGCGGTCAGCGCCCAGCCGTGCCGCACACACTGCTCCACCCGCTCGCGCGGTACGACGGCGGGGACGCCCGCGCACTCCAGGTGCAGCCCGTCGGCGTCCGCGCTCACCACCCGACCCGGCACCGTGCGGCCCGGGGCGGGGGAGTAGGCGATCCGGTCACCGGGGTCGAAGCCGCCGAAGCGGCCGGGGCCCGGGTTGAGGCGTTCCTTCAGGGCGGAGTTGAGGGCCCGGGTGCCGGCGCCGCCGCCGTGGCCCGGCGTGATCACCACCGTCTGCTCGGGCGGCACACCGATCGCGCGCGGCACCGAGTCCGCGACCAGCTGCACGGTCCGGTGCACGGCGTCGCCCGCGTCCCGCACGGGCACGATGACGATCTCCTTGCCCGGGGCCTCGACCTGGTTCAGCTCGCCGGCGCCGATGCCGGAGACCAGCTCGCCGAGCGGGCCGGGATCCGGGGTGCGGGAGGCGATCTGCGGGCAGGCGCGGGCCGCGAGCAGGTCGGCGAAGACCCGCCCGGGTCCGGCGGACCACAGCACCGCGGGGTCGCCGCTCAGCACCAGCCGGGCGCCGTCGGGCAGCGACTCGACCAGCATCGCGGCGCTCTCCACGTCCAGTTGGGGCGCGTCCAGCACGATCAGCAGCTCGAGGTCCAGGGCGCCGTCCGCGTCCCGGCCGGGCCCCTCGGCACCGGAGAGGACACCGGCGACCGTGCCGACGGGCAGGGCGTCGCCGGACTCACCCCCCGGCGCGGCGAGGCGGTGGCGACCGTCGGCGGTGTGGCAGACGGCGAAGGCGCGCAGACCCGCGGCGCGGGCGGCGCCGAGCAGCGCGGCCGGTTCGGCCCGGGCCGCCTCGCCGCCGGTGTGCAGCACCAGGCCGTGCCCGGCGACCGCGCGGGCCAGCTCGGCCGCACCGCCCGATGTCCCCGCCGCGACCGTCTCCCAGGGCTCGGCGGCTTCCTTGGGCACGGAGTTGACCAGGCGGGCCAGGCCGTCGGCGAGGCTCTCCTCGGCGAGGGCGTACCGCTCCAGACCGACGAGGACCCGGACCGGGCGCTCCTCCTCGCCGTCCTCCTCCTGCGGGGCCGGGGCGCCCGGCTCCTCCAGGGCGTCCTGGAACGCCAGCGCCTCGCCCTCGGCGAGCGTGCTCTGCACGGCGGCGTCCGGGTCGGGCACGGCCCGCCGGCTCAGGGCCGCGGTCAGCGCCGGCAGTTCCAGCGCGGTGTGTCCGGCCAGCGCCGCCTGCTCCAGCAGCCACACGGTCGTCGCGCGGCCCCGCCGCTCGTCGTCCGGGCCGCATTCCGCGCCGAGCAGTGCCCGCGCGAACCCGTCGGCCTGTTCCGGCCGTACGCCGCCGACCCGCAGCAGCTGCCAGGGGTCCTCCCGGAGCGCGCCGTCGGCGCCCTCGCCGAGGGCCGCCGCCACCTGGGGGGCCAGCGCCTCGGGCGCGCCGCCCTCGGCCAGTACCCGCCGTACGGACTCCACGGCCTCCGGGGCGGGTGCGCCCGGGGCCGCCGCCGGGGCGGGCTGCGGTCGCCGCACGGGCTCCGGGGCGGGGCGGCGCGGGGCCGGCTCGGGCTCGGCGAACACCGTGGCGACGGGCTTCTCGCCGCCCTCCACGGCCCGGACGGCGGCGAGCAGGTCGGCCGCCTTGCCGCTCAGCTTGGTGCCGCTCTCGATGGGCCCCTTCTTCTCGGCCCTGCGCCGCTCGATCCGCTCCCGCTCGATCCGCTGCGCGGCCAGCTCGGCCTCCGCCTCGGACCGGTCGGAGGCGGCCGCACCCTCGGCGGTCCCGGCGCCGGTGCTCTCACCGCTGTCGCCGGCCGCCGTGTCCTGCTCCGGCGTCTCCGGGCTCTCCGGGGTGTCCGGGGTTCCGGGCCCGGTGTCCTCCGTGGTCTCCGGCTCCGTGCTCACAGCGTGCTCCAGTCGTGATCGGGATAGCGGTGCACGGGCGCCGACACATCGTCGAGCGCCCGGCAGATCTCGTCAGGAAGACTAAGGGCCTCCACTGACAGTGCCGCCGTGAGCTGCTGCGCGTTGCGCGCGCCGACGATCGGGGCGGCCACGCCGGGCCGGTCCCGGACCCAGGCGAGGGCCACCTGGAGCGGGGTGACCGCGAGCCCGTCGGCGGCCGTCGTCACCGCGTCCACGATCCGGGTCCCCGTGTCGTCCAGGTACGGCTCGACGAACGGCGCGAGGTGCTCCGAGGCGCCCCGCGAGTCCTGGGGAGTGGTGTGCCGGTACTTGCCGGTGAGCACGCCGCGGCCCAGGGGCGAGGAGGGCAGCAGTCCGACGCCCAGGTCGAGCGCCGCGGGCAGCACCTCGCGCTCGGCGCCGCGCTGGAGCAGCGAGTACTCCAGCTGCGTGCCGGCCAGCCGGGTGCGCGTGCCCGGCGCCGCGAGCTGCCAGGTGGCCGCCTTGGCGAGCTGCCAGCCGCAGAAGTTGGAGACGCCGACGTACCGGGCACGGCCGCTGCTCACGGCCAGGTCGAGGGCCTGGAGCGTCTCCTCCAGCGGGGTGCCGGGGTCGAAGGCGTGGATGTGCCAGAGGTCGACGTAGTCCGTGCCGAGGCGGGCCAGGGAGGCGTCCAGGGCGGCGAGCAGATGGCCGCGTGAGCCGTCGACGCGGCGGTCGGGATCGGGGACGCTGCCCGCCTTGGTCGAGACCACCAGGTCCCGGCGCGGCACCAGGCCGTCTATGAGCTGTCCGAGCAGATACTCCGCCTCTCCGTCGCCGTACACGTCCGCGGTGTCGACGAGGGTGCCGCCGGCCTCCCAGAACGCCTTCAGCATGTCCGCGGCGTCGTGCTCGTCGGTGTCCCGGCCCCAGGTGAGGGTGCCGAGTCCGATGCGGGACACGCGCAGGCCTGTGCGGCCGAGATGCCTCTGCTCCATGTGCGCGAGATTACTGGCCAGAACTGGTGCCGTGGGTTGCCTGTGGACAACTCGACCGGCCACGCGGCACCACCCGATCGGCCCCCGATACCGGCCACGCCCTGCCCACCGGGCCCGCCCCCGCGCTATGGTCTCCGCCAAGCGACGTTACTCATGGGTAAGGGGAATCGGCCATGCAGCTCGGGATCAACCTCGGCTACTGGGGTGCCGGGATGGACGCGGACAATCTGGCCGTGGCACAGGAGGCCGAGCGGCTGGGGTACTCCGTGTGCTGGGCCGCCGAGGCGTACGGCTCCGACGCCGCCACGGTGCTCAGCTGGGTCGCCGCGCAGACCGAGCGCATCGACGTCGGCTCGGCCATCTTCCAGATCCCGGCCCGGCAGCCGGCCATGACCGCGATGACCGCGGCGACGCTGGACTCGCTGTCCGGGGGCCGCTTCCGGCTGGGCCTCGGCGTCTCCGGGCCGCAGGTCTCCGAGGGCTGGTACGGCGTCAAGTTCGACAAGCCGCTGTCGCGCACACGCGAGTACGTGGAGATCGTGCGCAGGGCGATGACCCGCGAGCGGCTGTCGTACGAGGGCGAGCACTGGACGCTGCCGCTGCCCGGCGGCCCGGGCAAGCCCATCAAGCTGACCGTGCACCCGCAGCGCGAGCACATCCCGCTCTACATCGCCGCCATCGGGCCGAAGAACCTGGAGCAGACCGGCGAGATCGCCGACGGGGCCCTGGTGATCTTCCCGTCCGCCGAGCACCTCGAGGACACCACCGTCTCGTACCTGCGCGCCGGGCGGGAGAAGGCCGGCAAGACCCTCGACGGGTTCGACATCTGCCCGACCCTGCCGCTGGCCGTCGGCGACGACAAGGACGTGGCCCGGCTCGCCGACACCTTCCGCCCCTACACCGCGCTGTACGTCGGCGGCATGGGCAGCTTCAAGCAGAACTTCTACAACCAGCTCGCCCGGCGCATGGGATACGAGAAGCAGGCCGCCGAGATCCAGGAGAAGTACCTCTCCGGGGACAAGCAGGGCGCCGCGGCCGCCGTCCCGCAGGACCTCATCGACCAGACCACGCTGCTGGGCTCGGTGGACCGCATCGCCGACCGGATGAAGGCCTACGCCGCCGCCGGGGTCACCACCCTCAGCCTCGCCCCCGCCGGCTTCACGCTCGACGAGCGGATCGCCTCCCTGCGGGCCGGCAGCGAGGCCCTGGAGCGCGCCGGGCTCGCCTGAGGGGTTTTCAGCGGCCGTGGTGGGGGCTCGGGGGTCTACCCCGCCACGGCCGTCACGAGGAACAACGCACCGGGCGCCGTGCGGTTACGACCCCGGAGCACCTCCTTTCGGCCGAGCCGGAGCGCACTGCTGTTGCGGTGCCCCTATGTCCGCATTTGACTCATTGCATGCTTTCGGCCAAGAGTCTGTTCCAGGAGATCCTCGACAACGACGAGTCGTTTCGGCTCTTCTGCTCCATCGCCGCCGGCGGCGAGTCGCAGGGCGGCTGGGAGAACGGCAGGATCGCCGCGCTGGTACCGCTGGGCGAACGCGCTCTGGCCCCCAGGATCGCCCGGCACGGCGCCGACGAGGACAAGCACGGGCGCATCTTCGACGCCCTGGTGAGGAAGCGCGGCCTCGCCCCGGTGCCCGTCCCGCCCGAGACCGACTACACGATGCTCCTGGAGCGCCGCGGCATCGGCCTCGCCCACGACAGGCTCCGCCGGGACGAGCCGCTCACCGTGCGGGACATCATCGTCTACCTCGCGCACAGCAGGGTCACCGAACAGCGCGCCGCCGAGCAGATGGCGATGCTCCGCAAGTGCTTCGGCAGCGACCCCGAGGTCGGCCGTGCCGTGCGGATGATCTCCCGCGACGAGGACAACCACCTCGCCTACACCCACGAGGAACTCCTGCGCTTCGCCGCCGCCGGACACGGCCGGCTCATCCAGCGCACCCTGCGCGCGTGCGCGCTCGCCGAGATCCGCGTCCACCGGGACGTCAGCCTCGCCGTCATGGCCCGCATGAGCCGCATCCTCGGCTGGCCCAGGGCCAAGTCCGCCCTGCTCGCGGCCGGCATCCACGCCCAGTACGCCTACGAGCGCCTCGGCGGCTGGCGCCGCATGGTGACCCTGCGCATGCCCGAGCGCCGGGACGCCCTCGGCGACCCCGCGACCCCCGCCCCCGAGTTCGCCTGAGCCGCGCTCACAGCCAGCCGCGCCGCTTGAACTGCCGGTACAGCAGCACCTCCAGGACGGCCATCACCAGGATCACCACCGGATAGGACCACAGCCAGTGCAACTCGGGCATGTGGTCGAAGTTCATGCCGTAGATGCCCGCGATCATCGTGGGCACCGCCGCCATCGCCGCCCACGCGGAGATCTTCCGCATGTCGTCGTTCTGCCGCACGCTCATCTGCGCCAGATGCGCGTTGAGGATGTCCGACACCAGCCGGTCCAGGCCCTCCACCGACTCGTTCACACGTGCGAGGTGGTCGTTCACGTCACGGAAGAAGGGCCGCGCCTTGTCGTCGACGAACGGCACGCCGCCGCCGAACTGACCGGTGCCGGCCAGCCGGGTCAGCGGCAGCGCGAGCGGACCGGTGGCCCGCCGGAACTCCAGGACCTGCCGCTTGAAGGTGTAGATCCGTGACGCGGTGTGCCGCGAGCCGCCACCCTCCGGCTGGAACACCTCCGCCTCCAGCTCCTCCAGGTCCGTCTGCAGCTCCGTCGCCACCTCCAGGTAGTGGTCGACGGTGGCGTCGGCGATGGCGTACAGCACGGCGGTCGGGCCCTTGCCCAGCATCTCCGGCTCCTCCTCCAGCCGGCGCCGTACGGCCGTGAGCGGCGCACCCTCGCCGTGCCGGACGGTGACCACGAACGCGTCACCCATGAAGATCATGACCTCACCGGCCGAGACGGTGTCGCTCTCCGGCTCGTACACCACCGGCTTGAGGACCATGAACAGCGAGTCGTCGTACACCTCCAGCTTGGGCCGCTGATGCGCCTTGAGGGCGTCCTCGACGGCCAGCGGGTGCAGCCCGAACTCATGGGTCACCAGGTCGAACTCCCGCTCCGACGGCTCGTGCAGCCCGATCCACACGAACCCGCCCGCCGCCCGCGCCTCGGCCAGCGCGTCGGACAGGTCCTCCGGGCCCTCGGTGCGGTGCCCGTGCCGGTACACGGCGCAGTCCACGATCACTGGGCGCACTCTCCCTTCGTCCGATCGCCTGTGCCTGTGATGCGCTTACCCTGGGCCGCATGCCCACGCTGATCCTCGTCAGGCACGGACGGTCAACCGCCAACACCTCGGGTGTGCTCGCAGGGTGGACGCCAGGCGTCGCCCTGGACGAGCGCGGAGCCGCGCAGGCGGCCGCGCTGCCCGGACGACTCGAGGGGCTGCCGATCTCCGAGGTCGTCGCAAGCCCCCTGCAACGCTGTCAGGAGACCGTACGGCCGCTGCTCGAGGCCCGCCCCGGGCTGCGCGCCCACACCGACGAACGGATCGGGGAGTGCCACTACGGCGACTGGTCCGGCCGCAAGCTCGCCGAACTGTCGGACGAACCGCTGATGGAGGTCGTCCAGGCCCACCCGTCGGCCGCCGCCTTCCCGGGCGGCGAGTCCATGCGGGCCATGCAGACCCGCGCCGCCGAGGCCGTACGCGAGTGGAACGCGCGCGTGGAGCGCGACCACGGCGCCGACGGCGTCTACCTCATGTGCTCGCACGGTGACATCATCAAGTCCCTCGTCGCGGACGCCCTCGGGCTTCATCTCGACCTCTTCCAGCGGATCTCCGTGGAACCGTGTTCCATCACAGCGATCCGTTACACCCGCCTCAGGCCGTTTCTCGTTCGCCTCGGCGACACCGGCGATTTCGCCTCCCTTGCCCCGCGCGAGGAACCTCCCGGGGAAGACGCACCGGTCGGAGGTGGTGCGGGCGCACCGTGATCGTCGGCCGCAGTAGGGTGAAGCGATCCACGCAGTCGCCCTCGCACCAGGCCCGCACCGCAGCAACCCTCGAATCCCATGGAGACAGGACGTGTCCCGTCAGGTGTTCCTCTACGATCCGCCGGACCGTTTCATCGCCGGCACGGTCGGACTGCCCGGACGCCGTACGTTCTTCCTCCAGGCCACCGCAGGCCCCCGGGTGACCAGCGTGGCTCTGGAGAAGACCCAGGTCGCCGCGCTCGCCGAGCGCATGGACGAGCTGCTGGACGAGGTCGTACGGCGCAGCGGCGGCAGCGCGGCCGTCCCCGCCGTGGCCCCCTCGGAGATCGCCGACACCGCCCCGCTGGAGGTCCCCATCGAGGAGGAGTTCCGCGTCGGCACCATGGCTCTGGCCTGGGACGGCGAGGAGCAGCGCATGATCGTGGAGGCGCAGGCCCTCGTGGAGCTGGACGCCGACACCGAGGAGGACCTCGCCGAGGCCGAGGAGCGGCTGCTCCAGGACGAGGAGAACGGGCCCCCGATGCTGCGGGTCCGGCTGACCGGCGCGCAGGCCCGGGCCTTCGCCAAGCGCGCACTCGACATCGTCAACGCCGGGCGGCCGCCGTGCCCGCTGTGCAGCCTCCCGCTCGATCCGGAAGGACACGTATGTCCGCGCCAGAACGGATACCGCCGCGGAGCCTGACGGCCGACCCGCACGCCGCCGAGCTGCTCGCGCGGGGCGAGCTGTCCGTGCGCGGCCGGATCCGCGAGGCGTCCAACGCGGCGCTGTTCTGCACGGTCGCCCTCGACGGCCGCGAAGCCAGTTGTGTGTACAAGCCGGTGGCCGGCGAGCGCCCGCTGTGGGACTTCCCCGACGGCACCCTGGCCGGCCGCGAGGTGGCCGCCTACGAGGTCTCCGAGGCCACCGGCTGGGGGCTCGTACCCCCGACCGTGCTGCGCGACGGCCCGTACGGCGAGGGCATGTGCCAGCTGTGGATCGATGTCCATGCCGAGGCCGAGCTGCTCGCCCTCGTCGACGGCGAGGAACCCGGGCCGGGCTGGAAGGCGGTCGCGTTCGCCGAGGTCGGCGACGGCCGCACTGCGCTGCTGGTGCACGCCGACGACGAGCGGCTGCGCCGCCTCGCGATCCTCGACGCGGTGATCAACAACGCCGACCGCAAGGGCGGCCACCTGCTGCCCACCACGGACGGCCGGCTCTACGGCATCGACCACGGCGTCACCTTCAACGTCGAGGACAAGCTGCGCACGCTGCTGTGGGGCTGGGCCGGGGAGCCGCTCACCCCGGAGGCGCTGGAGGTGCTCGAAGGGCTGAAGAAGACCCTTGCCGGGGGCGGGGAACTGGCCGTGCGGCTCGCCGGACTGATCACGGCGGCCGAAATCGACGCCACGCGCGCGCGGGTCGACGCGCTGCTGGCCTCCGGACGGCACCCGGAGCCGGGCGGGGAGTGGCCCTCGATCCCCTGGCCACCCGTGTAGGCACATCGCGGAGCGATCCACAAGAACGCCCGCCCGGCCATCCGGCGCGATCCCGTTCGTATACGCGGCTCCTGGCCGGGTTAGGCTCATGTACATGCATGCCTGGCCCGCTTCCGAGGTCCCCGCCCTGCCTGATCAGGGCCGCGACCTGAGGATCCACGACACCGCGACCGGCGGCCTCGTCACCCTCGACCCCGGTCCCGTCGCCCGTATCTACGTCTGCGGCATCACGCCGTACGACGCGACCCACATGGGTCACGCGGCGACCTACAACGCGTTCGACCTCGTTCAGCGCGTGTGGCTCGACACCAAGCGGCAGGTTCACTACGTCCAGAACGTCACCGACGTCGACGATCCGCTGCTCGAGCGTGCGGACCGGGACGGCGTCGACTGGGTCGCCCTCGCCGAGAAGGAGACGGCCCTCTTCCGCGAGGACATGACCGCCCTGCGGATGCTCCCGCCCCGGCACTACATAGGCGCCGTCGAGGCGATACCCGGCATCGTCCCGCTCGTGGAGCGGCTGCGCGACCTCGGCGCGGCCTACGAGCTGGAGGGCGACATCTACTTCTCCGTCGAGTCCGACCCGCACTTCGGCCAGGTCTCGAACCTCGACGCGGCCGCCATGCGGCTGCTGTCCGCCGAGCGCGGCGGCGACCCGGAACGCCCCGGAAAGAAGAACCCGCTCGACCCCATGCTCTGGATGACCGCCCGCGAGGGCGAGCCCAGCTGGGACGGCGGCTCGCTCGGCCGGGGCCGCCCCGGCTGGCACATCGAGTGCGTGGCCATCGCCCTCGACCATCTCGACATGGGCTTCGACGTCCAGGGCGGCGGTTCCGACCTCGCCTTCCCGCACCACGAGATGGGTGCCTCGCACGCCCAGGTGCTCACCGGTGAGTTCCCGATGGCCAAGGCCTACGTGCACGCCGGCATGGTCGCCCTGGACGGCGAGAAGATGTCCAAGTCCAAGGGCAACCTCGTCTTCGTGTCGCAGCTGCGCCGCGACGGCGTCGACCCGGCCGCCATCCGGCTGTCCCTGCTCGCCCACCACTACCGCTCCGACTGGGAGTGGACGGACCAGGTGCTCCGGGACGCCGACGACCGCCTCGGCCGCTGGCGCGCGGCCGTCTCCCGGCCCGACGGCCCGTCCGCCGACGCGCTCGTGGAGGAGATCCGCGAGGCGCTGGCGAACGACCTGGACGCGCCCGCCGCGCTGGCCGCGGTGGACCGCTGGGCGGCCCGCCAGGAGACGGAGGGCGGCACCGACACGGGTGCGCCCGGGGTCGTGACCCGTGCCGTGGACGCGCTGCTGGGCGTGGCCCTGTAGGCCCGACGGCACCCGGACGCCGGAAGGGGCGGTTCCCGCAGTGGGAACCGCCCCTTCTCCGTCGTCCCGGTCACCCGGGTCCGTGTGCTTCGGGTCTGTCTCAGTCGGCCGAGGTGTCCTCGTCGCCGCCTTCGGAGAAGCCCTCCGTGGAACCGCCTGCGGAACCGTCCGTGGAACCGCCTGTCGAACCACCCGCGGAACCCTCGGCGGGCCCCTCCGCGGAGCCTTCCGCGGTCCCCGAGGCCCCCGGCTTCGGCGGCTTGGCCGGCCGGCCCCTGCCGCCGGGGTTGTCCCGCAGATACGAGCCGTCCCCGCCGTCCGCCGTGGCGTGACCGCCCGGCGGGCTGACGTCCCGGCGCCGCAGATACCGCTCGAACTCCCGGGCGATCGCCTCGCCGGACGCCTCCGGCAGCTCGGCGGTGTCCCGGGCCTCCTCCAGCGTCTGCACGTACTCGGCGACCTCGCTGTCCTCCGCGGCCAGCTGGTCCACGCCCACCTGCCAGGCGCGCGCGTCCTCGGGCAGCTCGCCCTGCGGGATGCGCAGGTCCAGCAGGTCCTCGAGCCGGTTGAGCAGGGCCAGCGTGGCCTTGGGGTTGGGCGGCTGGGAGACGTAGTGCGGGACGGCCGCCCACAGCGAGACCGCCGGGACGCCGGCGTGCGTGCAGGCCTCCTGCAGGACGCCGACGATGCCCGTCGGACCCTCGTACTTGGTCTCCTCCAGGTCCATGCGGCGGGCCAGGTCGGGGTCGGAGGTGACCCCGCTGACCGGGACCGGACGCGTGTGCGGGGTGTCGCCGAGCAGGGCGCCCAGGACGACCACCAGCTCCACGCCCAGCTCGTGCGCGAAGCCGAGCAGCTCGTTGCAGAACGAGCGCCAGCGCATGGACGGTTCGATGCCGCGGACCAGCACCAGGTCGCGCGGCTTCTCGCCGCCGACCCGGACCACCGACAACCTTGTCGTCGGCCATGTGATCTTGCGCACTCCGGCGTCCATGAACACCGTGGGGCGGTTCACCTGGAAGTCGTAGTAGTCCTCGGCGTCCAGCGCCGCGAACACCTCGCCCTTCCACTCGCGTTCCAGATGCGCGACCGCCGTGGAGGCGGCGTCGCCGGCATCGTTCCAGCCCTCGAACGCGGCCACCATGACTGGGTCGATCAGCTCGGGAACCCCCTCCAGCTCGATCACCCAGTGCCTCCTTCCGACGTGCCCTCGCCTGACGTCCCAACCTTACGGCGTCCGGCGGGAGCGTCCGCAGCCCCCTTGCCCGGGGATGCCCGGATCACTGCCCCGTTCGCCACCTCGGAACACCCCCGGTCCGCGGGCGAGCCGGGCACGCCGGGCATGGGCAAGGACCCCTCAGAGCGTGCTGCGGAGCCACTGCTCCACGCTCGCGATGTGCACGGTCGCCCAGGAGCGGGCCGCCTCCGCGTCCCGGTCGCGCAACGCGGCGAGGATCGCCCGGTGCTCGCGCAGGGTGCGGCTGACCGCGTCCTCCTGGGTGAGCCCCCGCCAGATCCGGGCCCGGGTCGTCGGCCCCGACAGACCGTCCAGCAGGGAGCACAGCACCGAGTTGCCCGCGCTCTGCACGATGCCCCGGTGGAACTCCAGGTCGCAGGCGACCAGTTCCTCCACCGAGGGCTCGGCGCCCAGCGCGTCCAACTGGGCCGACAGGGCGTCCAGTTGCTGCTCGCTGATGCGCGGGGCCGCCATCGCCGTCGCGGCCGGTTCCAGGATCCGGCGCACCGCCAGGAACTCCAGCACCGTGTCGTCGCGGTGGAAGTCCACGACGAAGCTCATCGCCTCCAGCAGCAGCTGCGGATCGAGGCTGGTGACGTACGTGCCGTCGCCCTGCCGCACGTCCAGGATCCGGATCAGGGACAGGGCCCGCACGGCCTCCCGCAGGGAGTTGCGGGACAGGCCGAGGTCGGCGGCGAGTTCGCTCTCCTTGGGCAGCCGGTCGCCGGGGCGCAGGGCACCGGAGACGATCATGCCCTTGATCTTCTCGATCGCCTCGTCGGTGACTGCCATGACCGGCCTCCCTTTCGCCCGCCAGAACCTGCCCAGAACCTGCTCAGACATCGGATGTCTCAGCTCATTATGAGGGGAGCGCGCGAGGGTGACCGGCCGGTTCCGGCATCTGAGAGGTCGTCAGCCGAAGGCCTTGACCGCCTGGTAGTACGTCCACGCCGTGCTGTTGCGGGTGGTCTTCGTGGCGCCGCCGCAGTTGTTGCGCACGCGCTCGAGGTCCTCGTAGGGGGCGCTGTCGAGACGCGACTTGTCGGCGCTGAAGGTGCCGGCCGCCTAGTAGTTGCGGTAGCCGAAGTCGTGGCGGGCGCAGGACGTCTTGAACGGGAATCCGAGCGGGTTGTCCGGCGAGGAGGAGCAGTAGTCGGTGGACCAGTCGAACTCGTGGGCGGACCACGCCGACTGGTTCGCGCGGGCGGCGGCCCACGCGTTGTAGCTGGACGCGCTCGTCTGGGTCCAGTTGGCGAGCACCTGGGGCTTGTCGGCGGCCACCGCCGTGGCGGCGGTGGCGGTCGCGGTGACGGTGATGAGGGCCAGGGCCAGGGCCGAGGCGGCGAGGCCGGTGGCAAGGCTGCGGTGCATCCCACACCTCCATGAGAACCGCGATCCGGCCGTCGGGTTGCAGGTTCATGACAATGAAGGGGTGGGCTGTGGCCGATCTCTATCGACGGCGTTCCGTCGGCTTCGTACCGCCGGGGACGGCACCCGGCACCGTCAACGGCCCCGGGTACGCGAAAGGGGCGGCTCCATCGGCGTGGAGCCGCCCCTCTCACTGTTCCGGACCCGGTGCGGCGGGGTCCGGCCGATCGGCGGTGCCGGCCTCGGTCAGGGGGAGGGGCCGGCCGCCGGGCCTACTTCTTGTCCAGCAGGTCCTGGACCTTGGCGCGGACCTCGTCCGTGGCCAGGCCCCGGATCGTCAGCGTCGTACGGCGGCGCAGGACGTCGTCCGCCGTCTCGGCCCACTCGTGGTCCCGGGCCCACGCGACCTGCGCCCAGATCTCCGGGGCGTCCGGGTGGACGCGCTCGGCCAGCTCCGGGTTGTCGTTCGCCAGGCGGGCGATGTCGAAGGCCAGCGAGCCGTAGTGGGTGGCCAGGTGCTTGGCCGTGTCGGCGGCCATGCGCGGGCCGGGCGCCGGGTGGTCCACCAGGAGGCGGTGGGCGACCGCACGCGGGTTGGCGACACCGGGCAGCGGGAGCTTCTTCGGCAGCGAAGAGATCGGCTCGAAGTCGTCGCCGAGCGGGTGGCCCGGCAGCTGCTCCAGCTTCTGCATCACCGTGCGGCCGATGTGCCGGAAGGTGGTCCACTTGCCGCCCGCGACGGACAGCATGCCGGCCTTGCCCTCGGTGACGACCGTCTCGCGCTTGGCCTTGGCCGTGTCGCCCGGGCCGCCCGGCAGCACGCGCAGGCCGGCGAAGGCGTAGGTGATCAGATCGCGCTTCAGCTGCTGGTCCCGGACGGAGAACGCGGCCTCGTCCAGGATCTGGGCTATGTCCTTCTCGGTGACGGACACGTCCGCCGGGTCGCCCTCGAACTCCTCGTCGGTGGTGCCGAGCAGCAGCATGTCCTCCCAGGGGAGGGCGAAGGTGATGCGGTACTTGTCGATCGGGGTCGCCAGCGCGGCCTTCCAGGGCGAGGTGCGCTTGAGCACCAGGTGCGCGCCCTTGGACAGGCGGATGGACGGCGCCGCGTTCGGGTCCTCCATCCGGCGCAGGTGGTCGACCCAGGGACCGGTGGCGTTCAGCACCAGGCGGGCGTTGACGCCGAACTCGTCACCGGAAGTACGGTCCTTGAGGTCGGCGCCGGTGACCCGGCCCTTGGTGAAGCGCAGACCGGTGACCTCGGCGTGGTTGAGGACGACCGCGCCCGCCTCGACGGCCGCGCGGACCGTCATCAGCGCCATGCGCGCGTCGTTCATCTGGTCGTCGCCGTACACGGCCACGGTCTTGAGGTTCTCGGTGCGCAGCTCGGGCACGTCCTGCGCGGCCTTCGCGGGGCTGAGCAGGTGACCCACGCCGTCGCCGAAGGCGGAGAGCGCGGAGTAGGCGAAGACGCCCGCGCCGAGCTTCGCCGCGCCGTGCGGCCCGCCCTTGTACACCGGGAGGTAGAAGGTGAGCGGATTCGCCAGGTGGGGGGCCACCTGGCGGGAGACCGCACGGCGCTCGAAGTGGTTCTCCGCCACCAGCTTCACCGCGCCGGTCTGCAGGTAGCGCAGACCGCCGTGGAGCAGCTTGGAGGAGGCGGAGGAGGTGGCGCCGGCGAAGTCGCCGGCGTCGACCAGCGCCACCCTGAGCCCGGACTGCGCGGCGTGCCAGGCGGTGGAGATGCCCAGGATGCCGCCGCCGATCACAAGAAGGTCGTACGACGCCTTGGAGAGTTGCTCCCTGGTCTCGGCCCGGCTCGGGTTCGAGCCGGAGGCCGGGTGCGTCCCCAGGGCAGGTACGGACTTCAGGGTGGACTGACTGGTCATGTCGGGTACTTACTCCTCGTCAGAGTTGTCTGAGCGGTTCGGGTCGCTCAGTCCTCGTCCTCGATCCAGCCCATGGTCCGGTCGACGGCCTTGAGCCAGTTCTTGTACTCGCGGTCGCGGATGTCCGCGTCCATCTGGGGGGTCCACTCGGCGGCCCGGCGCCAGTTGGCGCGCAGTTCGTCCGTGCTGGACCAGAAGCCGACGGCCAGGCCGGCGGCGTAGGCGGCGCCGAGGCAGGTGGTCTCGGCGACCATCGGGCGCACCACCGGTGCGTCCAGAACGTCGGCGAGGGTCTGCATCAGCAGGTTGTTGGAGGTCATGCCGCCGTCGACCTTCAGGGCCACCAGCTCGTCGCCGGAGTCCTTGACCATCGCGTCGGCGATCTCCCGGGTCTGCCAGGCGGTCGCCTCCAGGACCGCGCGGGCGAGGTGCGCCTTGGTGACGTACCGGGTCAGGCCGGCGATCACACCGCGGGCGTCGGAACGCCAGTGCGGGGCGAACAGACCGGAGAAGGCCGGTACGAAGTAGGCGCCACCGTTGTCCTCGACCGAGAGCGCGAGCGTCTCGATCTCGGCGGCGGTGGAGATCAGGCCCATCTGGTCGCGCATCCACTGCACCAGGGAGCCGGTGACGGCGATCGAGCCCTCGAGGGCGTACACGGTCGGCTGGTCGCCGATCTTGTAGCCGACCGTGGTCAGCAGGCCCGCGTAGGAGTTGATGATCTTGTCACCGGTGTTCATCACCATGAAGGTGCCGGTGCCGTAGGTGGACTTGGTCTCGCCCTCGGAGAAGCAGGTCTGGCCGAACAGGGCCGCCTGCTGGTCGCCGAGCGCGGACGCGACCGGGATGCCGCCGAGCAGGTCGCCGAGCTTGCCGCCGGTGACCTCGCCGTAGACCTCGGCGGAGGAACGGATCTCCGGCAGGATCTGCAGCGGGACGCCGATCGACTCGGCGATCTTGTCGTCCCACTGCATCGTGTGCAGGTTCATGAGCAGGGTACGGGAGGCGTTGGTGACGTCGGTGACGTGCTTGCCGCCGTTGACACCGCCGGTCAGGTTCCAGATGACCCAGGTGTCCATGGTGCCGAACAGGATGTCGCCCGCCTCGGCGCGCTCCCGCAGGCCGTCGACGTTGTCGAGCAGCCAGCGGGCCTTCGGGCCGGAGAAGTACGAGGCCAGCGGGAGGCCGGTCTCGCGGCGGAAGCGGTCCTGGCCGACGTTGCGCCCGAGCTCCCGGCACAGGGCGTCGGTGCGGGTGTCCTGCCAGACAAGAGCGTTGTAGACGGGCTCACCGGTGTTCTTGTCCCACAGCACGGTGGTCTCGCGCTGGTTGGTGATGCCGATGGCCTTGATGTCGTCGCGGGTGATGCCGGCCTTCTGGATGGCTCCGGCGACGACCTCCTGGACGTTGGTCCAGATCTCGTTGGCGTTGTGCTCGACCCAGCCCGGCTTCGGGAAGATCTGCTCGTGCTCCTTCTGGTCGACGGAGACGATACGGCCGTCCTTGTCGAAGACGATGCAGCGCGAGGAAGTCGTGCCCTGGTCGATGGCCGCGATGAAGGGGCCTGCGGTGTGGGCGTCGGTCACTGTGTGCTCCTGAAAGATCCGTGGTGATGGGGCTTTACGTACGGCGCGTGCTCGAAGACTCGGTGCTTCCTAAGCAAAGGCGACGTTGTAGATGCCTGCAGCGATGGCGGCGCCGATCAGCGGACCGACCACCGGGATCCAGGCGTAGCTCCAGTCGGAACCGCCCTTGTTGGGCAGGGGCAGCAGCGCGTGCACGATGCGCGGGCCCAGGTCACGGGCGGGGTTGATCGCGTAGCCCGTGGGACCGCCGAGGGAGAGGCCGATGGAGACGACCACGAGCGAGGTGATCAGGGCGCCCAGGGTGCCCAGGCCGTTGCCCTTGTCGTTCAGGCCCTGGGTGAGGACGGCGAGCACCAGCACGATGGTGCCGATGATCTCCGTGGCGAGGTTCTGCACCACGTTCCGGATCTCCGGACCGGTGGAGAAGACGCCCAGGACCGGGCCGGCGCCCTTTTCCTGGGCCTCGACGGCCTTGGCGGCCGTGGCCTGCGCACCCGGACCGCCGACGATCTCCTTGTCGGTCAGGTGGGCGTGGAACTGGCCGTAGTAGGCGGCCCAGACCAGGGCCGCGCCGATCATGGCGCCGAGCAGCTGGCCGCCCCAGTAGACGGGGAGGTTGCTGAAGTCCTTGTCCTTGATCGCGAGCGCGAGCGTCACGGCCGGGTTCAGGTGGGCGCCGGAGAGCGGCGCGGAGGTGTAAACGGCCGTCAGTACGGCGAAACCCCACCCGAAGGTGATGGCGAGCCAACCGGCGTTACGGGCCTTGGAGGCCTTCAGCGTCACAGCGGCGCAGACGCCGCCACCGAGCAGGATGAGTATGGCGGTACCGATGGTCTCGCCGATGAAGATGTCGGAGCTGGACACCCGCGACTCCTTTGTCCTTCGTCCAGGGAAGCCGAACCCCGGGTCCCTCCGGGGGTTGGCGCCCTCGGGGGTGAGAGCGAATTCGGCCCTTGGCGTTGTCACACTCTAGCGCGTATTGCCGGTAGGTGTTCGACAATGCCGACCGATGGACGGGAGTCTTGCTTCGGCGTTACGCATGCGTCAAGGGTTCTGTTATCGAAAACAGGATCGTTATTGATCGCCGCCGGTTATCACTCTTTGCTCGCTGACGTACGTTCTCGCCCTATATGTCCATTTCAGGGTATGGCGAGAACCGGAACGCCGCTCGCGTCCCGGTCGTCCCCCTGCGGATCACCCGCCGGTCGGAAAATGCGTCACCCGCTGGTCAGCGGGTGCGTCGTCAGAGGCTCAGAACCGCCCCGCGCCCAGGTCCCGGGACACCGCGCGGGCGCAGTCCCGTACCGCGGCGATCAGGTCGGGGCGCAACTCGCCGTCCTTGCACAGCCGTTCCACGGCTCCCGTGATGCCGACCGAGCCCACGGGCATACGGCGCCGGTCGTGGATGGGCGCGGCGACGGAGGCCACGCCCTCCCAGGTCTCCTCGACGTCCGCCGCGTACCCACGCGCGCGCGTGATGTCGAGGACGTGCTCGAACGCCTCCAGGTCGCACACCGTGCGGTCCGTGAAGGGCTTGCGGTCGGCCTCCAGGGCCTCGCTGTGGGCCACCGGGTCGGACGCGGACAGCACCTTGCCCAGTGCCGTGGAGTGCAGCGGCTGCATGGCCCCTATCTCCAGTACCTGCCGGCTGTCGTCCGGCCGGAAGACGTGGTGCACGATCAGCACTCCCTGCTGGTGCAGCACACCCAGGTACACGCTCTCGCCGCTGGACCGGGCCAGGTCGTCCGTCCACACCAGCGCCCGCGCCCGCAACTCGTGCACGTCCAGGTACGTGGTGCCGAGGCGCAGCAGCTCCGCGCCCAGCTGGTACCGGCCCGAGGCGTCGTCCTGCTCGACGAAGCCCTCCTGCTGGAGGGTGCGCAGGATGCCGTGCGCGGTGCCCTTGGCGAGACCGAGCGACGAGGCGATGTCCGACAGGCCGAGCCGTCGCTCGCCGCCCCCGAGCAGCCGCAGCATCGCGGCCGCCCGTTCGAGCGACTGGATGTTCCGTGCCATCCCCGTCCTGCCTCCGTCCTCTTCGACCGTTGCCGAACAGCGTCAAACATCGCGTTCGGCAATGTCGAACACTACCGGTCCATGTCGACGTCCCGCCAATGGTCGGACGACAGCTGTTACATCCGCCGTGGCCTGCCGGTGGCGCCCCGGCCATCCGTGCCGCCACCGGCGTCCGCCTCGTGGACGCCGGTGCCCATCCAAGCCCACTCCCGGTTACTCTGACGCCGTGCCCCTTACCCGGCCTCGCCGGGGAAGCCGCATAGCCGACAGCCGTCGCATCCCAGGGAGCCCCTTCATGGCCTCGTTGCCAACGACCCCTTCCGCCGACAGCCGGACCCGTGTGTCCGCGCTCCGAGAGGCGCTCGCCACCCGTGTGGTGGTCGCCGACGGAGCGATGGGCACGATGCTCCAGGCCCAGGAGCCCACCCTCGAGGACTTCCAGAACCTCGAGGGCTGCAACGAGATTCTCAACCTCACCCGCCCCGACATCGTCCGCTCCGTCCACGAGGCCTACTTCGCCGTGGGCGTCGACTGCGTCGAGACCAACACCTTCGGGGCCAACCACTCGGCCATGGCCGAGTACGACATCGCCGACCGCGTCCACGAGCTGTCCGAGGCGGGTGCCCGGATCGCCCGCGCGGCGGCCGACGAGTTCGGCGCCCGCGACGGCCGCCAGCGCTGGGTGCTCGGCTCGATCGGCCCCGGCACGAAGCTGCCGACCCTCGGCCACATCGGTTACGACACGCTGCGCGACGGCTTCCAGGCCAACGCGGAGGGCCTGCTCGCCGGCGGCGCGGACGCCCTGATCGTGGAGACCACCCAGGACCTCCTCCAGACAAAGTCCTCGATCCTGGGCGCCCGGCGCGCGATGGAGGCGACCGGTACCGAGGTGCCACTGCTGGTCTCGATGGCGTTCGAGACGACCGGCACCATGCTGCTCGGCTCGGAGATCGGTGCCGCGCTGACCGCGCTGGAGCCCCTCGGCATCGACATGATCGGTCTGAACTGCTCGACCGGCCCGGCCGAGATGAGTGAGCACCTGCGCTATCTGGCCCGCCACTCCCGCACCCCGCTGCTGTGCATGCCCAACGCCGGCCTGCCGATCCTCACCAAGGACGGCGCCCACTTCCCGCTCGACCCGAAGGGCCTGGCCGACGCGCAGGAGACCTTCGTGCGCGACTACGGCCTGAACCTCGTCGGCGGCTGCTGCGGCACCACGCCCGAGCACCTGCGTCAGCTCGTGGAGCGGACCCAGGGGGCCACGCCCGTCGAGCGCCGCCCCCAGCCCGAGCCCGGCGCCGCCTCGCTCTACCAGTCCGTGCCGTTCCGGCAGGACACCTCCTACCTGGCCATCGGCGAGCGCACCAACGCCAACGGCTCCAAGAAGTTCCGCGAGGCCATGCTGGGCGGCCGCTGGGACGACTGTGTGGAGATGGCGCGCGAGCAGATCCGCGAGGGCGCGCACATGCTCGACCTGTGCGTCGACTACGTCGGCCGCGACGGCGTCGCCGACATGGAGGAGCTGGCCGGCCGCTTCGCGACCGCCTCCACGCTGCCGATCGTCCTCGACTCCACCGAGGTCGACGTGATCAGGGCGGGCCTGGAGAAGCTCGGCGGCCGCGCGGTGATCAACTCCGTCAACTACGAGGACGGCGACGGCCCCGACTCCCGCTTCGTCCAGGTCACCAAGCTGGCCCGGGAGCACGGCGCCGCCCTGATCGCGCTCACCATCGACGAGGAGGGACAGGCCCGCACCCCGGAGAAGAAGGTCGAGATCGCCGAACGGCTGATCGCCGACCTGGGCGGGAACTGGGGCATCCGCGAGGAGGACATCCTCATCGACACCCTGACCTTCACCATCTGCACCGGTCAGGAGGAGTCCCGCAAGGACGGCATCGCCACCATCGAGGCGATCCGCGAGCTGAAGAAGCGGCACCCGGACGTGCAGACCACGCTGGGCCTGTCGAACATCTCCTTCGGCCTGAACCCGGCCGCCCGCATCCTGCTCAACTCCGTCTTCCTCGACGAGTGCGTCAAGGCGGGCCTGGACTCGGCGATCGTGCACGCCTCCAAGATCCTGCCGATCGCCCGGTTCAGCGAGGAAGAGGTGCAGACGGCCCTCGACC
Source organism: Streptomyces sp. NPDC044061 (assembly GCF_056434305.1). NCBI lineage: Bacteria > Bacillati > Actinomycetota > Actinomycetes > Kitasatosporales > Streptomycetaceae > Streptomyces > Streptomyces sp. NPDC044061. The sequence continues at coordinate 176,144 of NZ_JBWKFL010000007.1, forward strand.
TGATCCACGACCGGCGCGCCGTGGGCTACGACCCCCTCCAGAAGCTCATGCAGCTCTTCGAGGGCGCCACCGCCAAGTCGCTCAAGGCCGGCAAGGCCGAGGAACTTGCCGCGCTGCCGCTGGAGGAGCGCCTCAAGCGCCGGATCATCGACGGCGAGCGCAACGGCCTGGAGGCGGACCTCGACGAGGCCCTTCGGGACCGGCCCGCCCTCGACATCGTCAACGAGACCCTCCTGGACGGCATGAAGGTCGTCGGTGACCTCTTCGGCTCCGGCCAGATGCAGCTGCCGTTCGTCCTGCAGTCCGCCGAGGTCATGAAGGCCGCCGTCGCCCACCTCGAACCGCACATGGAGAAGTCGGACGCCGAGGGCAAGGGCACCATCGTGCTCGCCACCGTGCGCGGCGACGTGCACGACATCGGCAAGAACCTGGTCGACATCATCCTGTCCAACAACGGCTACAACGTCGTCAACCTCGGCATCAAGCAGCCGGTCTCCGCGATCCTGGAGGCCGCCGAGGAGCACCGGGCCGACGTGATCGGCATGTCCGGCCTCCTGGTGAAGTCCACGGTGATCATGAAGGAGAACCTGGAGGAGCTGAACCAGCGCGACCTCGCCGCCCGCTTCCCGGTCATCCTCGGCGGCGCCGCCCTCACCCGGGCCTATGTCGAGCAGGACCTGCACGAGATCTACGAGGGTGAGGTCCGCTACGCCCGCGATGCCTTCGAGGGCCTGCGCCTGATGGACGCGCTCATCGGCGTCAAGCGAGGCGTGCCCGGGGCACAGCTGCCCGAGCTGAAGCAGCGCCGGGTCCGCGCGACGGCCACCGCGGAGGTCGAGGAGCGCCCGGAGGAGGGGCACGTCCGCTCCGACGTCGCCACCGGCAACCCCGTACCGGCCCCGCCGTTCTGGGACACCCGGATCGTCAAGGGCATCCAGCTCAAGGAGTACGCGAGCTGGCTGGACGAGGGCGCGCTGTTCAAGGGGCAGTGGGGCCTGAGGCAGGCGCGCACCGGGGACGGGCCGTCGTACGAGGACCTGGTGGAGACGGAGGGCCGCCCCCGCCTGCGCGGGCTGCTCGACAGGCTCCAGACGGAGAACCTGCTCGAGGCGGCCGTGGTCTACGGCTACTTCCCGTGCGTCTCCAAGGACGACGACCTGATCATCCTGGACGACCGGGGCAACGAGCGCACCCGCTTCACCTTCCCGCGCCAGCGCCGCGGCCGGCGGCTCTGCCTGGCCGACTTCTTCCGTCCGGAGGAGTCGGGGGAGACGGACGTCGTCGGACTCCAGGTGGTCACCGTCGGCTCCCGCATCGGCGAGGAGACGGCGAAGCTGTTCGAGTCGAACTCCTACCGCGACTACCTCGAACTGCACGGTCTGTCCGTGCAGTTGGCGGAGGCGCTGGCCGAGTACTGGCACGCCCGCGTCCGCGCCGAACTCGGCTTCGCCGGCGAGGACCCGGCCGACATCGAGGACATGTTCGCCCTGAAGTACCGGGGCGCCCGCTTCTCCCTCGGCTACGGCGCCTGCCCCAACCTGGAGGACCGCGCCAAGATCGCCGAACTGCTCCAGCCCGAGCGGATCGGCGTCCACCTGTCCGAGGAGTTCCAGCTGCACCCCGAGCAGTCCACGGACGCGATCGTGATCCACCACCCGGAGGCAAAGTACTTCAACGCCCGCTGAGCCCTCCGGGGGTTCGACGGGCTCTCTGGGCGCCCCCGGCTGCCGACGTGCCCTGTCCTGCCGGTGGTCTGCGTGCCCGGGCCGGCGGGCTGGTGGCCTGCCCCGGTCCCGCCGGCTGACGGCGTACCTGACGCTCGGCGCCCCCTTGGCGTGCGTCTGACCGCTCGGCGTGCGGCGGGCGGCTCAATTCGCGTGCACCGGGTCGGCGCGGTCGGCGTGCAGAGGGCTGCCGGGTTCGCGTCCGGGCGGTCGGCGCGCTTCGGGTGGTCCGGTTCGCGTGCGGCTGTCGGCGCGGTTCGGGGCGGTTCGGTTCTCGGGCACTGGTGTTGTGCGGTCCGGGGGGCTTCCGGTCGCGGCCCACGTCCGGCGGCCAGCGCGATCCGCGTACCCCGGGCGCTCGCTCCGCGCGCGGCCGGTAGGCGGAGTCCGCGCGGCTCGGGGCCGCTCGGTTCGCTGTCCGTGTGGCAGGGGCGCTCGGTTCGCGGGTGGGTCGGCGGCGTGTCCCGGGCGGTCGGGGGATGCGGGTGCGGAGGGGGCGGCGGCGGCGTGTCCCCGGCGGTCGGGCGTGTGGCTGCGGACGGGCCGGCGGTGGTGTGGGGCGGTCCCGGTGTGGGCGGTGCTCCGGCCTCCCGGTGTGGGGAACGCCACGTCGGGGGAGCGGGCCGTACCGTGTCGGCGTCAGGCGCGCCGAAAGGCCTCCTGGCCTGCGCGGGAGGTGTTTCAGGGGGTACCCGCGTGCGCGGGTGATAAACGAGGCGGTTCGCCCGCCGGAGTCGTACACTGGTCGGTCCACTGCAGGCCGGTTCCCTGTTCGGGAGCCGGCCTGGTCGTCCCTCGAGGAGGTGCGCCCGGATGACCAGTACGGTCCCCGCGCTCGGAACCCGTACGGCCGAAGGCTCCGCCCTGCAGGCGGTACTCCTCGACATGGACGGCACCCTGGTGGACACCGAAGGCTTCTGGTGGGACGTCGAGGTCGAGGTCTTCGCCGACCTCGGTCACACCCTCGACGAGTCCTGGCGGCACGTCGTGGTCGGCGGCCCCATGACCCGCAGCGCCGGCTTCCTCATCGAGGCCACCGGCGCCGACATCGCCCTCGCCGAACTGTCGGTCCTGCTCAACGAAGGCTTCGAGGACCGCATCGGCCACCACCTGCCGCTGATGCCCGGCGCCGCCCGGCTGCTCGCCGAACTGCACGAGCACGCCATCCCCACCGCCCTGGTCTCCGCCTCCCACCGTCGCATCATCGACCGTGTGCTCACCGTGCTGGGCCCCCACCACTTCGGTCTCTCCATCGCCGGTGACGAGGTCTCCCGCACCAAGCCCTACCCGGACCCATACCTGCTCGCCGCCGCCGGACTCGGCGTGGACCCCGCCAGATGCGCCGTCGTCGAGGACACCGCCACCGGCGTCGCCGCCGCCGAGGCCGCGGGCTGCCACGTGGTCGCCGTACCCTCCGTCGCCCCCATCGTCCCCGCCGAGAGGCGAACCGTCGTCACCTCCCTCGAAGAGGTGGACCTGGCATTTCTGCACGGCCTGATGACGGAAATGCGCTAGCCGTTCACCCAGCGTACAAAGTCCATTGGACGCGTTGGACAAAATTCCGGCACAGTACACCTCGGTGGAATTCCAAGCGGGCCGCCCGGTCGAATTCCGGTAAGGATCGCCCCAGTTGGGCATGTGACGTTCACCACTCCGGACGCCCTCGACATCGTTGCCAGAGTGTGCCGACCACCCCTCGCCGGGCCCGTCCGGAGGGACCTTGTGTCCCGATTGGTGGGAGGCTGTACGAATCCTGCCGCTGTCGGGTTTTCGGTGTGTCCGCACCCGGTTTCACTGCGTGATGGGGGCTCAACTCGCGCGGCCGCGAACCCTCCTGCGGGCGCGGACTAATCTCATCGCGAGAACATCGCCGCAACCCCCGTGATCCGCCGCACCACCCATGCATGTCGGATACACGGACTCGAACAGCTCTGGAGAAACTCCCGCATGAACCGCAAGACTTTGGTGCTGCCGGCAGTGGCCGGCCTGCTCACGCCGGTTCTCGCCGCGTGCGGTGGATCCGACAGCGGGAGCAAGAGCGGGGACGCCATCGTCGTAGGCACCACGGACCGGTTCACTGTCACCAGCGACGCGCCCGCGCCCCTCGACCCGGCCTACGCCTACGACGTCGGCACCTGGAACATCCTGCGCCAGACGGTGCAGACCCTGATGACCCAGCCCAAGGGCGAGGGCGAGCCCGTGCCGGAGGCCGCCGAGAGCTGTTCCTTCACCGACACCGGCAACGAGCGCTACGCCTGCAAGCTGCGGGACGGCCTGCAGTTCTCCAACGGCGACAAGGTCACGGCCGAGGACGTCAAGTACTCCATCGACCGCGCCCGGCACCTCAAGGCCGACAGCGGCGTCGCCACCCTGCTGAACACCATCGACACCGTCGAGACCCAGGGCGACCGCGAGGTCATCTTCCACCTCAAGACGGCCGACGCCACCTTCCCGTACAAGCTGTCCACCCCGGTCGCGGGCATCATCGACCCCAAGACCTACACCAAGGACAAGCTGCGCGACGGCTTCGAGGTCGACGGCTCCGGCCCCTACACCTTCAAGGCCGACGTCAAGGACAACGCGATCGTCAGCGCCACCTTCACCAAGAACCCCTCCTACAAGGGCAGCGTCGAGGTGAACAACGGCGAGGTCGTGATGCGCACCTACGACAGCGCCGAGGCCATGGGCACCGCCATCGACAAGGGCGACATCGACCTCATGACCCGCGCCATGTCGCCGGCGCAGATCGACAAGCTCGACAGCGGCTCCGACGCGAACGTCGACCTGGTCGACATGCCGGGCCTGGAAATCCGCTACCTGGCCTTCAACACCAACGCGGCGACCGTGAAGAGCAAGGCCGTCCGCCAGGCCATGGCCCAGCTCATCAACCGCGGCGAGCTCGTTTCCAAGGTCTACGGCACCCAGGCCGAGCCGCTGTACTCGCTCGTCCCGGCGACCCTCACAGGCCACTCCAACTCGTTCTTCAACAAGTACGGCAACCCCAGCGCCGCCAAGGCGAAGGACCTGCTGACCAAGGCCGGGATCACCACCCCGGTGAAGCTGACGCTGCACTACACCACCGACCACTACGGCTCGGCCACCAAGCAGGAGTTCCAGATCCTGCAGAAGCAGCTCAACGGCAGCGGCCTGTTCGACGTCTCCATCCAGGGCCACCCCTGGGCCTCCTTCCGGCCCGCCGAGAAGAAGGGCCAGTACGACGTCTACGGCATGGGCTGGTTCCCCGACTTCCCGGACGCCGACAACTTCCTCGCGCCCTTCCTCGACAAGGGCAACTTCCTCGGTTCGCCGTACTCCAACGGCGCCATCCAGCGCAGCCTGATCCCGGAATCCCGTCGCGAGGCCGACCGGCTCAACGCCTCCAAGAGCCTGACCGAGATCCAGGACATCGTCGCCGAGGACGTCCCCGTGCTGCCGCTGTGGCAGGGCAAGCAGTACGTCGCCGCACGGGACGACATCACGGGCGTCTCCTACGCCCTCAACTCCTCCTCGACGCTTCAGCTGTGGGAACTCGGCCGTGGTGTGAGCGGCTGACGTTCTCCTTGTCCGGGGCCTGGGACGGCGGCCCCGGATCGAAGAACCGACGACAAGGCACATATGAACATGCGCAACCAGTGGCCGGTCCTGCCGATCGTGGCGGGGCTGGCCTCCGGCCTGTTGACCGGCTGTGGCTCGGAGACCGGTGATTCCGGGGGCACCGGCTCCTCCGTGGTGATGGGAATGTCCGACGACGTCCTCGCCACCGATCCGGCTTCGGGCTACGACCCCGGTTCCTGGCTTCTGTTCAACAACGTCTTCCAGTCGCTGCTCGCTTTCCCCAAGGGAGCGACGGAGCCCGAGCCGGAGGCGGCGAAGGCGTGCTCCTTCACCGACACCCGGGCCACGGTGTACAAGTGCACCCTCAAGGACGACCTGAAGTTCAGCAACGGTGACGCCCTCACCTCCGAGGACGTCAAGTTCTCCTTCGACCGGACCCTGAAGATCGACGACCCCGCCGGCCCGGCGGTCATGTTCCCGATGCTCGACCGGGTCGAGACACCGGACGCGAAGACGGTCGTCTTCAAGCTCAAGGTCCCCGACGCCACCTTCCCCAGCAAGATCGCCTCCGGCGCCGGCTCCATCGTCGACCACCGGCAGTACGACGCGAACGGCCTGCGCACCGACGACAAGGCCGTCGGCTCCGGGCCGTACAAGCTGGACTCCTTCGACAAGGACCAGGCGGTCTTCTCGGTCAACTCCGGCTACCGGGGCACCGCCAAGATCAAGAACTCCGGCGTCACCCTGAAGTTCTTCCACGGCGACCGGACCGCCCTGAAGAAGGCGCTGGAGAACGGCGACATCGACCTCGCCTACCGCGGCCTCGCCGCGACCGACATCGCCGACCTCGACCAGCAGGACGGCAGCAAGGGCGTCGACGTCATCGAGGGCAGCAGCGCCGAGGTCCAGCACCTGGTCTTCAACATGAAGGACCCGGTGGCCGGCAAGCTCCCCGTCCGCAAGGCCATGGCCTACCTCCTCGACCGCGACGCCCTGGTCAGCAACGTCTACCAGGGCACCGCCACCCCGCTGTACTCGATCATCCCGGCGGGCATCGCGGGCCACAACACGGCCTTCTTCGACACCTACGGCGCCCGCCCCTCCAAGCAGAAGGCCACCGCCGCGCTGCGCGGGGCGGGCATCACAGGCAAGGTGAAGCTCACCCTCTGGTCCACGCCGTCCCGCTACGGCCCCGCCACCGACGAGGAGCTGAAGGCCATCGCCGGCCAGCTCAACGCGAGCGGACTGTTCCAGGCCGACGTCAGGTCCGTCGCCTTCGACCAGTACGAGAAGGACATCGCCGCCGGGAAGTACGGCGTCTACGTCAAGGGCTGGGTGCCCGACTACCCGGACGCCGACAACTTCACGGCCCCCTTCTTCGGCAAGGGCAACGTGCTGGCGAACAACTACGGCAACAGCACCATCACCGGCACCCTCATCCCCGAGACGGCCGCCGAGAGCGATCGCGGCGCGACCGACAAGGACTTCGGAAAGCTGCAGGAGATCGTCGCCGAGGACATCCCCGTGCTGCCCGTCTGGCAGGCGAAGCAGTACGCGGTCGTCCGCGACGGCGTATACGGCCTGGAGTACTGCCTGGACGCCTCGACCGTGTTCCGGTTCTGGGAACTGAGCAAGGGCTGACAGCCGTACGACACGAAGGGCGCCCCACTCCGCGCGAGAGGGGCGCCCTTCGGCATCGTCCTACCGCCTACTGCGCGCCGGGGCGCACCAGGCCGCTCTCGTACGCGTACACCGCCGCCTGCACCCGGTCCCGCAGGCCCAGCTTGGTCAGCACATGCCCGACGTGCGTCTTGACGGTGGTCTCGCTGACGAACAGGTCGGCGGCGATCTCGGCGTTGGACAGCCCGCGCGCCACCAGCTTCAGCACCTCCACCTCGCGGTCGGTGAGGGTGTGCAGGGTGTCCGGCACGGGCTCCTCGCCGGACGGCAGGTGCGTGGCGTACTTGTCCAGCAGACGGCGGGTGATGCTCGGCGCCAGCATGGCCTCGCCCGCCGCGACGACCCGGATCGCCTGCACCAGCTCGTTGGCGGGCGCGTCCTTGAGCAGAAACCCGCTGGCTCCCGCCCGCAGTGCCTCCACCACGTACTCGTCCAGGTCGAACGTGGTCAGCACGAGCACCTTCGCCGGGCCGTCCCGCCCCGGCCCGGTGATCTGCCGGGTCGCCTCCACCCCGTCCATCCGCGGCATCCGGATGTCCATCAGCACGACATCCGGCTGCAGGGCACGCACCTGATCGAGGGCCTGCAGGCCGTCACCGGCCTCGCCCACGACCGCGATGTCCTGCTCGGCCTCCAGGATCATCCGGAAACCGGTACGCAGCAGCGGCTGGTCGTCGACCAGTAGGACGCGGATGGCCACGTGACACTCCTTCGCTAGTCCGGCCCCATTCTGCCCTGCGACACGGGACCGGACTCCGGCGCCCTCACCGGCAGCGGATACGGCGGGGGAGTGCCACCGAACTCCGGGCAGTGCGCCTGGTGGTCGCACCAGCCGCACAGCTTGGTCGGCCGGGGCCGCCACTCACCGGACTCCGTGGCCTGCCTGATGGCATCCCACAGGACGAGCAGCTTGCGCTCGACACGCTCCAGGTCGGCGAGGACGGGGTCGTAGGTCAGCACGTCCCCGCTGCCGAGATAGACGAGCTGGAGCCGTCGCGGGATGACGTTCTTCAGCCGCCACACCACCAGGGCGTAGAACTTCATCTGGAACAGCGCGCCCTCGGCGTACTCCGGCCGCGGCGCCTTCCCCGTCTTGTAGTCGACGATCCGCACCTCACCGGTGGGCGCCACGTCGACACGGTCGATGATCCCGCGCAGCCGCAGACCCGACGACAGCTCGGCCTCCACGAACAGCTCGCGTTCGGCCGGCTCCAGCCGCGACGGGTTCTCCAGCGTGAACCAGCGCTCCACCAGCCGCTCGGCCTCGCTCAGCCAGCGAGCCAGCCGCTCGCCCTCCGGGTCGTCCGCGAACAGCTCGCCGACCTCCGGCCGGTTCTCCCGCAGCCGGTCCCACTGCCCGGGGATCAACGCCTTGGCCCGCGGCGCGGTCCGCTCCGCGGCGGGCGCGTCGAACAGCCGCTCCAGCACGGCATGCACCAGCGTCCCCCGGGTCGCCGCCTCGCTCGGCTTCTCCGGCAGCCGGTCGATCACCCGGAACCGGTACAGCAGCGGACACTGCATGAAGTCACTGGCCCGGGAGGGCGACAGCGAGGTCGGCGCCACGGCCACGCGCTCGGGCACGGCGGTGGGTGCCTCGCCCTGGGCCACGACGACCACCGCCTCGGGCTCCGGCTCCGGTGCCGCGCCCGCCTGCGGTGGCAGGGCCCCCGCGGCCCCCGTTTCCTCGATGCTGCTGTCCATGACCACAGACCATACGGCCCGGCACTGACAGTCACCCAGCCGCGGGCCGCGTCGGCCGTGCGTCCGCGGGGCAAACACAAGGGGTGCCGGGGCGGAACGTGCCACCACGGCCGCATACCATCGACCCGAGAAGACGCTTCGAACGAGGGGACACCGTGGACGTGAGCGGCGGGAGCGGGCAGCCGCGGTCCGGCAACAACGAGCCGGCCGAGCACCCCGCAGGTCCTACGGCCCCGGCAACCGGCCCCACCGACCCGGAGCCCCACGACACCGCGCACAACACCGAGCCCCAGCGCTCCACCGACCCGGAGCGGGGCAGCGCCGACGAGCCCGCGGGGACGGCCGGCCAGGAGCCGAGGCCCGGTGAGGACGCACGGGCCGCCGGGAACGAACAGCCCGTCGGCCACCCGGAGGCGGGGACCGCCGAGGGAGCCGCGAGTCCGCGGTCTTCGCCCGGTGACGACGAGCGAGCCGCCGCCCAGGAGCCGAGTCCCGCCGAGGACGGGGGAGCCGCCGGCCGAGGGCCGGGGGCCGCCGCCGAGCACACGCAGGCCGCCGACGAGGAGCCCGAGGCCGGCGAGCACGTGCGGGCCGCCGTCCCGCAGCCGGCGACCGCCGAGAACAAGCAGGCCGCCGAGAACGAGCAGGCCGCCGGTTCGAAGACGGGGACCGCCCAGGACGCGCGAACCGCAGTCCCGGAGCCGGGGGCCGGCGAGGAGGCGCGAGGCGGGGACGGCTCGCGCGTCGGCGGTGTGCGGCCGGGGAGCGGTGAGCACGTTGGAGGTGCGGGCGGTCGGAACGCGCGCACGGCCAGGGACGCGGAGGAGGGCGGCGCGGGCGGCCGTGGCCGCCCCGACGAGCACCGTACGCTCGCGCACTCCGGGATCGCCAAGGGCGAGCCGCCCCAGCCGAGGCCCAGGGAACCCGGTGGCGGGCTGCTGATGGGACGCCCCTTCGGCGTGCCGGTGTACGTCGCGCCCAGCTGGTTCCTCGTCGCCGCCCTGATCACCTGGGTCTTCGGCGGTCAGCTCGACCGCGTGCTGCCCGAACTGGGTGCCGCCCGCTACCTGGTCTCCCTGTTCTTCGCCGTCGCCTTCTACGCCTCCGTGCTCGTCCACGAGCTGGCCCACACGGTCGCCGCCATCCGCTTCAAACTCCCCGTCCGCCGCATCCAGCTCCAGTTCTTCGGCGGAGTCTCCGAGATCGAGAAGGAAGCCGAGACCCCGGGACGCGAGTTCGTCCTGGCCTTCGTCGGGCCGCTGCTCTCCCTCGTCCTGGCCGGCCTGTTCTACCTGGCCATGAAGCCGGTGGAACCCGACACCGTCCCCGGCGTCCTGCTGGCCGGCCTGATGATCTCCAATCTCATCGTCGCCGTCTTCAACCTGCTGCCCGGCCTTCCCCTGGACGGCGGCCGCATGCTCCGCGCCGTCGTCTGGAAGATCACCGGCAGGCCCATGAGCGGCACCGTCGCCGCCGCCTGGGTCGGCCGCGCCCTCGCCATCTCCGTCCTCGTCGGCCTGCCGCTGCTCAACCAGTCCGGCGCCCTCGGCGGCGGCAGCGAGGACATCAACGGCATGGACACGGTGACCGACGCCCTGCTCGCCGCCATCCTCGCCGCGATCATCTGGACCGGTGCCGGCAACAGCCTGCGCATGGCCCGACTGCGCGAACACCTCCCCGAGCTGCGGGCCCGCACCCTGACACGGCGGGCCGTGCCCGTCGAGAACGACACCCCCCTCTCCGAGGCCCTCCGCCGCGCCAACGCCGCAGGCGCCCGCGCCCTCGTCGTCGTCGACGCCGACGGCAACCCCCTCTCCCTCGTCCGCGAGGCCGCCATCGTCGGCGTACCCGAGCACCGCCGCCCCTGGGTGGCCGTCAGCGGCCTCGCCCAGGAACTGACCGACGGCATGCGGGTCTCCGCCGAGCTGGCCGGAGAAGAGCTGCTGGACACCCTGCGCGCCACCCCGGCGACCGAGTACCTGGTGGTCGAGGAGAGCGGCGAGATCTACGGCGTCCTGTCCGCCGCGGACGTCGAGCGCGCCTTCGTGAAGGCCATGGCCAGGCCCACCTCGTAGTGGTCGGCGGCCTCCGCAAAGGCCGGTAGTCTGTTCACATGTCCGAACCGACCGGTGCCGCCCGCAGGCGCGGGCCCTTCAAGGTCGGGGACCAGGTTCAGCTGACCGACCCCAAGGGCCGCCACTACACGTTCACGCTCGAAGCCGGGAAGAACTTCCACACCCACAAGGGCTCCTTCCCGCACGACGAACTGATCGGCGCTCCCGAGGGCAGCGTTGTCCGCACCACCGGCAACGTGGCCTACCTCGCGCTGCGCCCCCTGCTCCCCGACTACGTCCTGTCCATGCCCCGCGGGGCAGCCGTCGTCTACCCGAAGGACGCGGGGCAGATCCTCGCCTTCGCCGACATCTTCACCGGCGCCCGCGTCGTGGAGGCCGGCGTCGGCTCCGGCTCGCTCAGCAGCTTCCTGCTGCGCGCCATCGGCGACGAGGGCATGCTGCACTCCTACGAGCGCCGCGAGGACTTCGCCGAGATCGCCAAGCAGAACGTGGAACGCTACTTCGGCGGCCCGCACCCCGCCTGGCAGCTGACCGTCGGCGACCTCCAGGACAACCTGTCCGACACCGACGTCGACCGCGTCATCCTCGACATGCTCGCCCCCTGGGAGTGCCTGGAGGCCGTCTCCAAGGCACTGGTCCCCGGCGGCATCCTGTGCTGCTACGTGGCCACCACCACCCAGCTCGCCCGGACCGTCGAGTCCATCCGGGAGATCGGCAGCTTCAACGAGCCGACCGCGTGGGAGACGATGATCCGCAACTGGCACATCGAGGGCCTGGCCGTCCGCCCGGACCACCGGATGATCGGCCACACCGGCTTCCTGCTGACCGCCCGTCGCCTCGCCGACGGCGTCGAGCCGCCCATGCGCCGCCGCCGCCCGGCCAAGGGTGCCTACGGCGAGGACTACGCCGGCCCCAACGCCGACGGCGGCGGCCGCTGACCGGCCCCGCGTCCAGTACAACGTGAGGGCGGGGGGGGGGGGGGGGGGGGGGGGGGGGGGGGGGGGGGGGGGGGGGGGAGGGGGGGGGGGGGGCGGGAGGAGG
>NZ_JBWKFL010000007.1:187928-195663 GCF_056434305.1 Streptomyces sp. NPDC044061
CTCCCCCCCCCCCCCCCCCCCCCCCCCTCCCCCTCCCCCCCCCCCCCCCCCCCCCCCCCCCCCCCCCCCCCCCCGGCGCCCTTTCGTTGACACGGCAGCAGGACGTGTACGGCTCCCCGCGCGCGTGACCTCCTCGCCTGCGGGAATTCCGTACCGACCCCGCCGTTCCCCCGCACTGTGACGTGTGGCACCATGCTGGCCACCCCCCCACCGGCACAGCCCTCACAGGAGACACTCCTAGTGCAGCAATCCGCCGTTCCGGAGCTCGGCCACACGCACACCCGGCCCATCCACTGGGTCGCCACCGCCACCGCCGTGGCCGGTGTGATCGCCCTGTCCTCCGTCGTGCAGCCCGGATCGGCCACGGCCGCCCAGCCGGCCACCGGCACCGAGGCCGAGTCCGCCCCCGCCGCCGTGGCACCACCCAGCACCAAGGGCGTGGACTTCCCCCTCGAGTGCGGGCCGGTGAAGGCCGTCGTGGTGAAGCAGGCCACCGGGGACCTCGACGGGGACGGCAGACCGGAAACCGTCGCGGTCGTCCACTGCGACGCCCCCATGGGCACCCCGCCGGACGGGGTCTACGTCCTCACCCCGGGCAAGGACGGCGGCGCGGCCCGCGTCGTCGCCACACTCGTCGACCCCAAGGACCGGCTCACCGTCACCGAGTTCGCCCTGCGCGGGCGGGCCGTCGGCGCCACCCTGCTCGGCTACTCGACGGCCGACGTGCCCAGTTGCTGTCCGGACACGAAGACCCCGGCCAAGTGGCAGTGGAACGGCAGCGCGTTCATCCGCTCCACGACCGCCCCGGCGCACAGCGTGTGACGCTCGGGCGGCCCTCAGCGACCTACGCGCGCGTAGGTCGCCGGGCGGCGCTCACGCGCGCGTGAGGCACCGGCCCGGCCGGGACTCACTCCGCGTCGGGCCCGTACACCTCGACCTTGTCCGAAACCCGGCGCACGTGGATGCACTCGCCGGGACACTCCTTCGCCGAGTCCACCACGTCGGTCAGCAACGGCAGCGGCACCGGCGTCGTGGCCCCGTCGGCCTGGAGCAGCTCGTCGTCCGCGCCCTTCACATAGGCCAGCCCGTCGATGTCCAGCTCGAACACCTCAGGGGCGTACTGGGCGCAGATCCCGTCGCCGGTACACAGGTCCTGGTCGATCCAGACCTCCAGCGCCTCGCCGCCCGGGGCCTCCTGCTGCACGGTCACCTCTCCTGCCGTCGGTTCGCCGGGCGGTCCCCGTGGCACGAAGGCCAGCCGGGTCCGCTCCAGCGGCTGTTGAACACCCCGACCCTACCTCCGCCCGATTTCCGCCCGTGTCCGGCGTGGCAAGGGGTTTCCTCCCCCGTCGCCTCGGGTACCAGCGCCCGACCGGGGAAGGGAGCCCCTGGAGCCGGGGCGAACAGTTCAAGCCGCCCCGGAAGTGACACCGACCGCCTGGACCGTCGCTCTGCGTGATGACCGCCGGAGCGCACTCGAGCCTGCCCGCGTACCGGCCGACCGGCCCGGAACGGACAACTCCGGCCACTCTTGAAGGGTTTTGACCGTCTCGGACAAGGAACAAGCCGCTTCTGAATCACGTTGAGTGGGTATTCCCTCCGTGCGAGAGGGAGCGCACCGGGTGACCGACGACACACCTTGACAGTCTTTGTGATCTAGGGGTTTCAATCGTCACCCACCCAGGTAGGGTCTGGAAGCGTCCAGCTCCCCTTGGAGGAGGTGAGGACCGTGGCAGCCCACGACGACGACATGAACCGCGGCATCCGCCCGGGACGAGGGTCCGAAGACCCGGCCGGGCAGATCGCCTACCTTGAGCAGGAGATCGCCGTCCTGCGACGCAAGCTCGCCGACTCTCCGCGACACACGAGGATTCTCGAAGAGCGGATCGTCGAGCTGCAGACGAACCTGGCCGGCGTGTCCGCCCAGAACGAGCGACTCGCCAACACGCTCCGCGAGGCCCGAGACCAGATCGTGGCCCTCAAGGAAGAGGTCGACCGGCTCGCCCAGCCACCGGCCGGCTTCGGAGTCTTCCTGCAGTCGAACGAGGACGGCACGGCCGACATCTTCACCGGCGGCCGCAAACTGCGGGTGAACGTGAGCCCAAGTGTCGAACTCGACGACCTCAGGCGCGGCCAGGAGGTCATGCTCAACGAAGCGCTCAACGTGGTCGAGGCCATGGAGTTCGAGCGCGTCGGCGACATCGTCACCCTCAAGGAGATCCTCGAGGACGGCGAGCGCGCCCTCGTGCTGGGGCACACCGACGAGGAACGGGTGGTACGGCTCGCCGAGCCGCTGCTGGACGTCACCATCCGCCCCGGCGACGCCCTCCTGCTCGAACCCCGCTCCGGTTACGTCTACGAAGTCGTCCCCAAGAGCGAGGTCGAGGAACTCGTCCTCGAAGAGGTCCCCGACATCGGCTACGAGCAGATCGGCGGCCTCGGCAACCAGATCGAGGCGATCCGCGACGCGGTCGAGCTCCCGTACCTCTACCCGGACCTGTTCAAGGAGCACGAGCTGCGCCCGCCCAAGGGCGTCCTGCTCTACGGCCCTCCCGGCTGCGGCAAGACGCTCATCGCCAAGGCCGTGGCCAACTCGCTCGCCAAGAAGGTCGCCGAGGTGACCGGCCAGGCCGCCGGCAAGAGCTTCTTCCTGAACATCAAGGGCCCCGAGCTGCTCAACAAGTACGTCGGCGAGACCGAGCGGCAGATCCGCCTCGTCTTCCAGCGTGCACGTGAGAAGGCCAGCGAGGGCACCCCCGTGATCGTCTTCTTCGACGAGATGGAGTCCCTCTTCCGCACCCGGGGATCCGGCGTCAGCTCGGACGTGGAGAACACCATCGTCCCGCAGCTCCTCGCCGAGATCGACGGTGTGGAAGGCCTGCAGAACGTGGTGGTCATCGGCGCCTCCAACCGCGAGGACATGATCGACCCCGCCATCCTGCGCCCCGGCCGGCTCGACGTGAAGATCAAGATCGAGCGTCCGGACGCCGAGGCGGCGAAGGACATCTTCGGCAAGTACCTCACCGAGCGGCTCCCGCTGCACGCCGACGACCTCGGCGAGCACGGTGGCAGCAAGGAGACCACCGTCCAGAGCATGATCCAGACGGCGGTCGAGCACATGTACGCCGAATCCGAGGAAAACCGCTTCCTGGAGGTCACCTACGCCAACGGCGACAAGGAAGTCCTCTACTTCAAGGACTTCAATTCCGGCGCCATGATCGAGAACATCGTTGGCCGCGCCAAGAAGATGGCGATCAAGGACTTCCTCGAAAAGAGCCAGAAGGGCCTCCGCGTCTCCCACCTGCTCCAGGCCTGCGTGGACGAGTTCAAGGAGAACGAGGACCTGCCCAACACCACCAACCCGGACGACTGGGCCCGGATCTCCGGAAAGAAGGGCGAACGGATCGTCTACATCCGTACCCTCATCACCGGAAAGCAGGGCGCGGACACCGGACGCTCCATCGACACGGTGGCGAACACCGGTCAGTACCTGTAAAGGCAGGGCGGCTGCGGGTGCCCTCACCGGGTACCCGCAGCCGACTGTTTTTCTGGCCACGACCGGAGCAGGCAATGACGCAAATGATCTCCCCACCAGCGCAAAGGCGTTCTAGGCTCTTTCCTACCGCCGAGTCGCGCAGTGCGGGGACGGGCACCGCACACGCACCGGAGCGCCAGCGGTACTTGAGCGGCGCCCACGACCGAGGGTGCCGCCGGGCAAGGAGGGCCGCATGACCGTACGGCGAGTAATGGGCATCGAGACGGAGTACGGGATCTCCGTCCCCGGTCACCCCAACGCCAATGCCATGCTCACCTCGTCCCAGATCGTCAACGCCTACGCGGCGGCGATGCACCGGGCCCGCCGGGCCCGCTGGGACTTCGAGGAGGAGAACCCGCTGCGAGACGCGCGAGGCTTCGACCTCGCCCGGGAGGCCGCCGACGCCAGCCAGCTCACCGACGAGGACATCGGCCTCGCCAATGTCATCCTCACCAACGGTGCACGCCTCTACGTGGACCACGCCCACCCCGAATACAGCGCCCCCGAGGTCACCAACCCCCGCGACGCCGTCCTCTGGGACAAGGCCGGCGAACGGATCATGGCCGAGGCCGCCGAGCGCGCCGCGCAGCTACCCGGCGCCCAGCCGATCCACCTCTACAAGAACAACACCGACAACAAGGGCGCCTCCTACGGCACGCACGAGAACTACCTGATGAAGCGGGAGACCCCCTTCTCGGACATCGTGCGGCACCTCACGCCCTTCTTCGTCTCCCGTCAGGTCTTCGCCGGAGCGGGCCGCGTCGGCATCGGCCAGGACGGGCACGAACACGGCTTCCAGCTCAGCCAGCGCGCGGACTACTTCGAGGTCGAGGTCGGACTCGAGACCACCCTCAAGCGCCCGATCATCAACACCCGCGACGAACCCCACGCGGACGCGGAGAAGTACCGCCGCCTGCACGTGATCATCGGCGACGCCAACCTCTCCGAGATCTCGACCTACCTCAAGCTGGGTACCACCGCCCTGGTCCTGTCCATGATCGAGGACGGCTTCATCGCCGTCGACCTCGCCGTGGACCAGCCCGTCCGCACGCTCCACCAGGTCTCCCACGACCCTTCCCTCAAGCGCCTGGTCACCCTCCGCAGCGGCCGGACACTGACCGCCGTCCAGCTGCAGATGGAGTACTACGAGCTGTCGCGCAAGTACGTCGAGGAGCGCTTCGGGGCGGACGCCGACGACCAGACCAAGGACGTGCTCTCCCGCTGGGAGGACACTCTCAACCGGCTGGAGCACGATCCGATGAGCCTGGCCGGCGAACTGGACTGGGTCGCCAAGCGCGAGCTGATGGAGGGCTACCGCCGCCGCGACGGCATCGACTGGGACGCCGCCCGTCTGCACCTCGTCGACCTGCAGTACGCGGACGTAAGGGCCGAGAAGGGCCTCTACAACCGCCTGGCGGCCCGCGGGCGCATGAAGCGGCTGCTGGACGAGTCCGAGGTCGACAGGGCCCGTACGAAGCCGCCGGAGGACACGCGCGCCTACTTCCGCGGTCGCTGCCTCGAGCAGTACGCGGACGACGTGGCCGCCGCCTCCTGGGACTCGGTCATCTTCGACCTGCCCGGGCGGGACTCGCTGCAGCGCGTTCCAACCCTGGAACCGCTACGCGGAACGCGAAATCACGTCAAGGAGCTGCTGGACCGCTGTCGCACGGCGGAAGACCTGGTCAGGGTCCTGTCCGGCGGCTGAGCGAGATCGGCGGGTACTCGTACCGCCCCGGGCGGACAGGGTGGAAACCCCACCGCCCGGGAATCATCGAGGTGGCCCCCGCACGTTGTGGAAACTGCGGGGCCGATGTCGGACCCGGCTTGTAGGGTCTGATCATCACCGATCGGCAGGCGAACTGAGCGGGGTGAGGGTTATGGCAACCAAGGACACCGGCGGCGGCCAGCAGAAGGCGACGCACTCGACCGAACAGGCCGAGGAGCAGACGCAGGAAGCACAGGCCTCGGAGGACCTGAAGGAACGGCACGAGAAGCTGTCCGACGACGTGGACTCCGTCCTGGACGAGATCGACGACGTACTCGAGGAGAACGCCGAGGACTTCGTGCGCTCCTTCGTTCAAAAGGGTGGGCAGTAGGCCCACTCTCCCTTCGAATCGAAGGTGGACGGAGATCGAGAGTGCCGGGGGAGTCGGAGGTGAGGCGCTGCGCGCGGTGCGGAGAGGTCAAGCCGCGCGCAGCGTTCGCGACCGGGCGACGCGATGATCGCCGCCCAGCGCGGGCCCTCTGCGAACGCCCCGCCCGGGCATGTGGATCACTGCCACAAGACGGGTAGGGTCCGTGGCGTACTGTGCTTCAACTGCAATTCCGGCTCCGGCCTGTTGAGGGGCGACCCCGACGCCGCACGCCGAGCCGTCGCCTATCTGGAAGGAAACTCGTGGAAGCCAACTCTCGTGGCACCGGGCGTCTACCAGCTGCCTTCCTGACGCCAGGGTCCTCTTCGTTCATGGACTTCCTGTCGGACCACCAGCCCGAGCTGCTGCCCGGCAAGCGGCAGCTGCCGCCCACACAGGGCGTGCTCGAGGCGCCGCACGGGACCACCATCGTGGCCGCGACGTTCCCCGGCGGCGTCGTGCTCGCCGGTGACCGCCGGGCGACCATGGGCAATGTCATCGCACAGCGGGACATCGAGAAGGTGTTCCCGGCGGACGAGTACTCGGCCGTCGGCATCGCCGGCACCGCCGGTCTGGCCGTGGAGATGGTCAAGCTCTTCCAGCTGGAGCTGGAGCACTTCGAGAAGGTCGAGGGCGCGCAGCTGTCGCTCGAGGGCAAGGCGAACAGGCTGTCGACC
Organism: Streptomyces sp. NPDC044061; assembly: GCF_056434305.1. Taxonomy (NCBI): domain Bacteria; kingdom Bacillati; phylum Actinomycetota; class Actinomycetes; order Kitasatosporales; family Streptomycetaceae; genus Streptomyces; species Streptomyces sp. NPDC044061. The sequence goes on from NZ_JBWKFL010000007.1 coordinate 194,273, forward strand.
ATGATCCGCTCCAACCTCGGCATGGCCATGCAGGGCCTCGCCGTGGTGCCCCTGTTCGCGGGGTACGACCTGGACCGCGAGAGGGGGCGCATCTTCTCCTACGACGTCACCGGCGGCCGTTCGGAGGAGCACAACTTCGCGGCGACCGGCTCCGGCTCGATCTTCGCGCGGGGCGCGATGAAGAAGCTGTTCCGCGACGATCTGTCCGAGGAGCAGGCCACGACCCTGGTGGTCCAGGCCCTGTACGACGCGGCAGACGACGACTCGGCGACCGGTGGTCCCGATGTCGCCCGCCGGATCTACCCGATCATCACCGTGATCACCGAGGGCGGCTTCCGCAGGCTCACCGAGGAGGAGTCCTCCGAGCTGTCCCGTGCGGTGCTCCAGCGGCGCCTGGAGGAGCCCGACGGTCCCAAGGCCGCCCTGCTCTGAGCGCGGGCCCGGTTCTTATCCAGGTGATCCAGTGACCATGACAGAAAGGGACGGATAACCGGTGTCGACGCCGTTCTATGTCTCACCCCAGCAGGCCATGGCCGACCGGGCCGAGTACGCCCGCAAGGGCATCGCCCGTGGCCGCAGCCTGGTCGTGCTGCAGTACGCCGACGGCATCGTCTTCGTCGGCGAGAACCCGTCCCGCGCGCTGCACAAGTTCAGCGAGATCTACGACCGGATCGGCTTCGCGGCCGCCGGCAAGTACAACGAGTACGAGAACCTGCGCATCGGCGGCGTCCGCTATGCCGACCTGCGTGGTTACACCTACGACCGTGACGACGTCACCGCGCGGGGACTGGCCAACGTCTACGCGCAGACGCTGGGCACGATCTTCTCCTCGGCGGCCGAGAAGCCGTACGAGGTGGAGCTGGTCGTCGCCGAGGTCGGGGAGACGCCGGAGGGCGACCAGATCTACCGGCTGCCGCACGACGGTTCCATCGTGGACGAGCACGGCTCGGTCGCGGTGGGCGGTAACGCCGAGCAGATCAGCGGTTTCCTGGATCAGCGCCATCGTGACGGGATGTCGCTGGCCGAGGCCCTGAAGCTGGCCGTGCAGGCCCTGTCCCGCGACACCAACGGCAGCGAGCGGGAGATCCCCGCCGAGCGCCTGGAGGTGGCGGTGCTGGATCGCACGCGCCCGCAGCAGCGCAAGTTCAAGCGGATCGTGGGCCGTCAGCTCGCCCGTCTTCTCGAGGCGGACGGCGCGGCCACGGAGGCGGAGAGCTCCGAGGAGGAGAACTCCGAGGAGGAGTAGTCCGCTCCGGCACCAGCTCACCCTTCGCGGCCCGGCCGTCCTCGGGCGGGGGGGGGGGGGTTTTCGGGGGTCATGGGGACGTGGGGGAGCCGGGTGCTGGGGCGGTCCTCGTGTTTGCACCCGCGGGTGGGGGTTTTTGCTAGGG
>NZ_JBWKFL010000007.1:195673-349271 GCF_056434305.1 Streptomyces sp. NPDC044061
GGAAAAGCCGAAAGGGCCCCCCCCCCCCCCCCCCCCCCCCCCCCCCCCCCCCCCCCCCCCCCCCCCCCCCCCCCCCCCGATGCGTTTCAGGGGTCCGCGAGACCTTGGCGGAATCGGCTGCGGGCGCGTACTTCGCGCTGTCACCTGCGGGTGAGTGTCTTGGCCAGGGGCACTCGGAAGGACACGGCAGGTCGTCTGCGCGAAGGTGGAAGGGTCATGACTGAGCAGAAGTCGCCTTCGGTCCTCACCGTGCCCGTGCGGGGCGCGGCCTCGGCGCTGGGGCGGCTGCCCGGTGCCGGGATGGTGAGCAGGGCCGCGGAGGGCACGCTGAACAAGGTCGGTGCCGTGTCGCCCCGTGGCCGGCGGCTGGCCGTGTACACCGGTGCCGGGGTGCTCGGTGTCGCCGGTGTGGTGGAGTGGCCGGTCGCGCTGACCGGTGCGGCGGTGGCCTGGCTGACGCAGGCGCGGCCCGGCCGGACCGTGCGGGCGGAGGGCCTGGGGCCGGCCGGGGAGTCCGGTGCGGCGACGGTCCCGGTGCCCGCGGAGCGGCCCGGCCGTGCGTCAGGTCCGGTGCCGGCCGAGCCGGACGACGAGGCCTTGGTGCGGGCCGCGACGCACGCGGGGGCGCCTGGTCATGGCAAGCCGGAACCGCCGCGGCCCACGGCTTCGGCAGGGCCCCTCGGTCCGACGGCGCGCCCCACTCGTACGACTCGTTGAGGACGGCCCATGACGTTCAATCTGCTCACTGCTCCGTCCGCGGCCGCCCGACTGCTGCCTGCGGCGCCCCGGCTGCTCGCGCGGGCGGCCGCTCCCGCTGTGGGGGCGGCCGCGGGTGCGGTGGCGGGGACGGCTCGTGCGGGGGTGCGGGGCGCGGATGCGGCGGTACGCGTGGCCCGGGTGGCGGGGAACGCGCTGCCGGGTGGTGCGGGCAGGTGGCGGGCCGGTGCCCGGCAGCACCTGGCCCTGCGGCCCGTGCACGCCGAGGCCGCGCGGCACGGCACGGCACACCTGGGTCGCCGGGTGGCCGCGGCGCTCGAGGAGCATCCGGATGTACTGCTCGCGTACTGGGACGAGGGGCTGGCGCGGCTGGTGGTGACGGCCACCGAGGAGCGGCTCGGTGATTCGGTGCTGGAGCGTGCGCAGGATCTCGCGGAGCGCCATGGGCTGATCGTGGCGGATGCGGGGGATCCCGAGGAGATTCCGCATCCGGCCGACCCGGTGGGGGTGCGGGTCGCGGCGGCCGCTCTCGCCGCCGATGTGGTCGGCAGCGGCGGGGCGCTGACGGCGTACATGCTGCGGCTGCCGCCGTCGCCTCGTGTGGTGACGGCGGCCGTGACTTTTCTGCGGGAGAATCCGCGGGTCCGTGCCGAGCTGCGGAGAAGGCTCGGCGCGTCGGGTATGGATCTGACGCTGGCGTGTGCGAACGCGGCCGCGCACGGCGCGGGTCAGAGTCCTGCTTCGCTGCTGCTCGACGGGGCGTTGCGGGTCTGTCAGCTGTCCGGGTCGGTGGCCGCGGTCGCCTCCTTCGACGCGGTGCACGACGAGCTGTGCGCTCCCGATCGGGTCAGCGTCGGCGCGGACGCCTCCGCGCGTCCGCCCCTGCGGGTGGCTCCGGCTCAGGAGTACGCGGCGCACGCGGCCACCGGCAGTGTGCTGGGTGCGGCGGCCACGCTGCTGGTGAAGCACGACACGGCGGAGACGGCGGAGGCGGTTCTGGCCGGGTCGCCGAAGGCCGCGCGTTACGGGCCGGCCGCGTTCCTGTCGGTGTTGACCGGAGCCCTCTCACGGGCCGGTGTCGTGGTGCGCGATCCGGAGCGGCTGCGGCAGCTGGAGATGGCCCGCACGATGGTTCTGCACCCGAGCGCGCTGCGCACCGGGGACGGGGAGGCCGATCCGTGGCTGGAGCCGGTGCTGGACGCTGCGCGCCGGGCGGGTCTGCAGGTCGTGCTGGTCGACGATCCGGCTCTGGAGGATTTCACCGGTCTTCCGGATCAGGTGGTGGATGCCCGGCGGCCGTTCGACGACGTCGTCTACGAGTTGCGCCAGGACGAGGGGGCGGTGATCACCGTCGCGCGGATGCGCTCCGCCGACGAGCGCGATGTCCTGGCGGGGCTGCGTGGCAGCGATCTCGCCATCGCGCTGGCGGACCGGGACGGTGCGGTGGTGTGGGGTGCGGACGTACTGGCTCTGCACGGTCTGCACGACGTGTGGCGGGTGCTTATGGCGGTTCCGGCTGCTCGGACGGTGGGCCGGCGGTCGCAGATGCTGGCCCGGTCCGGTGCCGCCCTCTCCGGGCTGCTGGTGGCGATCGGTGAGTCGAAGGGGGGCCAGGGCCGCCGTGCGGTGCTGCCCGGGTTGCGGCATGCTCCGGTCGACATCGGTGCGGCGAGTGCGCTGTTCACGGGGGCTCGGGCGGCGCTGTCGGTGGCGGTGACCCGGGCGCCGCATCCGCGCCCGCGCGTGCACTGGCACGAGTTGGGGCCGCGGGAGGCCCAGGAGCGGCTGGGGCGGGAACCGGGCGCCGCACCGCCCACCCAGTACCAGCGGATGACCGGCGGGGTGCGCCGTACGGTGCGTGCGGTCACCCGGCACCCGGTCGTCGCGCCGGCGCGGTGGAGTGTGCAGCTGGGTCAGGCCGTGCGGGGCGAACTGCACGATCCGCTGACGCCGGTGCTGGCCGTCGGCTCGGCGGCCTCCGCGATCCTCGGCTCTGTCGTGGACGCCCTGCTCGTGGTCGGTGCGCTGGATCTGAACGCGCTGGTCGGTGGCATCCAGCGGCTGCGGGCCGAGCGGGCGCTGTCCGGGCTGCTGGCCGAGCAGAAGCAGAAGGCGCGGGTGGCGCCTCCGGAGGCGGAGGCGCCGGCCGGTGGGACGCGCACGGTGGACGCCGGGAAGCTGAGGCCGGGTGACGTGATCGAGCTGAAGGGCGACGACGTGGTGCCGGCCGATGGCCGTCTGCTGTGGGAGGACGGCCTGGAGGTCGACGAGTCGGCGCTGACGGGGGAGTCGTTGCCGGTGCAGAAGCAGACCGACCCGACGCCGCACGCTCCGGTCGCGGACCGGCACTGCATGGTCTTCGAGGGCACGACGGTCGTGGCGGGGCAGGCTCGTGCCGTGGTCGTGGACACCGGTGAGCGCACCGAGGCCGCCCGTGCCGTTCACCTCGCCGCCCGTACGCCGCCGGCGGGCGGGGTGCAGGCCAGGTTGCAGGAGCTGACCCGCAAGGCACTGCCGCTGACGCTCGCGGGCGGGGCCGCGGTGACGGGCCTGGCGTTGCTGCGTGGCACCCCCATCCGTGAGGCGGTCAGTGGTGGTGTGGCCGTCGGTGTGGCGGCCGTGCCCGAGGGGCTGCCTTTGGTCGCGACGGTGGCGCAGTTGGCGGCGGCCCGGCGGCTGAGCCGTGCCGGTGTCCTCGTCCGCACTCCGCGGACGCTGGAGGCGCTGGGGCGGATGGACACCATCTGCTTCGACAAGACGGGCACCCTGACGGAGAACCGGCTGCGTCTGGTGCGGGTGTCCGACACCGGGGGCGCGGTGGGCGCGGTGGACGACGCGGCGGCCGCGGGCACGGTCCGGTCGGCCGCGCGGGCCTGCCCCCGGCTGAACGGCGGGTCCGACCGGCCGGTGCACGCGACCGACGAGGCGGTGCTGGACGCGGCCGGGCCCGATCCGGACTGGACGCAGCTCGAGGGCCTGCCGTTCGAGGCCGCCCGTGGTTATGCGGCAGCCGTGGGCCGGGCCGCGGAGGGGGCTCGTGTGCTCGTGGTCAAGGGCGCGCCGGAGACGGTGCTGCCCGCCTGCGTGGATCTTCCGCCGCATGCCTCCGACGCGGCGCAGGCCCTGGCCGGTGACGGGCTGCGGGTGCTGGCGGTGGCCGAACGCCGGCTGACCGAGGGCGAGCAGGAGGCGGACGCCCTCGAGGCGCCGCTGAGGGAGCTGGGTTTCACGGGTCTGCTGGGGTTGTCGGACGTGCCGAGGGAGACGTCCACGGCCCTGGTCGAGGGCCTGTACGAGGCCGGTGTGCGACCGGTCATGCTGACGGGTGACCATCCGCAGACAGCGCGGGCCATCGCCCGGGATCTGGGCTGGCCGGAGGAGCCGCTCGTGGTCACGGGGGACGAGCTGGGGGCGGCGGACCGTTCGGCCCGGGCCCGGATGCTGCGTGACGCGGGTGTGGTGGCGCGGGTGGCGCCGGAGCAGAAGCTCCAGGTGGTGGAGGCGTTGCGGGACGCCGGCCGGGTGGTCGGCATGGTCGGGGACGGTGCCAACGACGCCGCGGCGATCCGTGCGGCCGACATCGGTGTGGGGATCAACGCCCGTGGTTCGGCGGCCGCGCGCAACGCCGCCGACATCGTGCTGACCGACGACGATCTGACGGTCCTGATCGACGCGGTCGGTGAGGGCCGTGCGCTGTGGCACAGCGTCGCCGACGCGATCGCGATCCTGATCGGCGGCAACGCGGGTGAGGTCGGCTTCGGCCTGCTGGGCACGCTGCTGTCGGGCCGTGCGCCGCTGTCCACCCGGCAGATGCTGCTGGTGAACCTGTTCACGGACCTGTTCCCGGCGATGGCGGTGGCGGTGACGCCGAAGGCCGGCGAGGAGGCCGCCGAGCAGACGGGGCCCCGGTCGCCGGAGGACGTGGCCGGTGGCGTCCTGGGTGAGCCGTTGATCCGGCAGATCAGGCACCGTGCGCTGACCACGTCCGTGGGGGCGCTGACGGCCTGGCTGTTCGGCCGCTTCACTCCGGGTACGGCCCGCCGCTCCAGCACCATGGCGCTGTGCGGGGTGGTCGGCACCCAGCTGGCCCAGACCCTGCTGGACCGCCGTGACAGCCCGCTGGTGCGGTTCACCTCTCTGGGTTCGGCGGTGGCCCTCGTCGTCCTGATCGAGACGCCGGGCGTCAGCCGGGCGGTCGGCTGCACTCCGCTGGGTCCGCTGGCCTGGGCGGGCGTGGCCGCGGGGATCGCCGTCGCGCTGGCCGGGCAGCAAGCCCTGCCCCGTCTGGAGGAGACGGTTCTGCGCCTGGTGCCGAAGGCCGCCTAGCCGGCCGCCGGGGGTGCCGTGGAGCCGCGGACGACCAGGTCCACGGGGATGTCGCCGCCGTCGGGCGCCCGCCCCTCCAGGACCGCCATCAGGGCCTGCATGCCGCGTTCCCCGAACAGTTCGGCGTCCAGCCGTACCGTCGTCAGTTCGGGGTCGAGGGCGGTGGCCAGGGCCAGGTCGTCCAGGCCGGTCACCGAGATGTCGTCCGGCACCCCGAGGCCGAGGCGGCGCAGGGCCTTGTAGGCCCCGGCGGCCAGCTTGTCGTCGTCGCAGACCACGGCCGTGGGCCGGGGGCCGGGCGCGGTGAGCGCGGCCTCGGTGGCCGCGAGGGCGCCCTCGATGGAGATCGGCGCCGCGGCCGTGCGGATCTCCGTGCCGGGTACGGCGGCCAGGCGCGCCGCCAGCTCCCGGGCGCGCAGCTCGAACGTCCACGAGGGCACGTCGGCGGCGAGGTGCAGGATGCGGCGGTGGCCGAGACGCATCAGGTGCTCGGCGACCTGGCGGACGCCGTCGGCGATGTCCAGGTTCACCGTCGCCGCGCCCAGGCTGCCCTCGGGGTCGCTGTCGAGCATCACGAGGGGGAGCTGGTCGCCGCGGATCGCGGTGAGCGCGTCGGCGGCCATGGAGGAGGCGATGACGCCGTCCAGGGCGGCCTGTGCCGAGGCGAAGGGGTCCCGGGCGGGGCCGATGCCCTCGGGGGAGGGGTAGAGGACGACGCCGAAGCCGTGCCGTGCCGCGACCCGTGCCGCGCCGGTGTAGACGCCGGCGAAGAACTCGGTCGTCAGGGCCGGTACCACGAGCAGGACCGTGCGGGTGCGGCCCAGGCGCAGGTTGCGGGCGGCGAGGTTGGGCCGGTAGCCCAGCTCGCGCGCGGCCTCCCGGACCCGCTCGGCGGTGGCCTCCGAGACCCGGCCGCGCCACTTGTCGCCGAGCACGAGGGAGACGGCCGCCTGGGAGACCCCGGCCGCCTGCGCGACGTCGCGGCTGGTCGGGCGCGTGCTGCTGCGTGCCACCGGGGGCCTGCTCCTCTTCGTCTGGACGGGCGAACAGCGCACATGGTACGTATGACGGGCTGGGTTATACGTAACACTTGGAGGCGGGACATGGCCGCGGGATACCTGGAGATCCTCAGGGCGAGACACGCGGCCCGGCTGCTGACCGGCACCCTGGTCGGCCGGCTGCCCAACGCGACCGCCGCGATCGCCCTGGTGCTCTTCGTCCGCGCCGAGGGCGGCACCTACAGCCTGGCGGGCGCCCTCGCGGCCGTGTACGGCGTCGCCAACGCGGTGGGCCAGCCGGTGCTGGGCCGGCTCGTGGACCTCCACGGGCAGCCGCGGGTCCAGCTCCCCGCCGCCGTCCTGTCGGCCCTCGCCATGACGGCCTTCGCCTTCTGTGGCACCGACCCGCTGCCCCTCGCGTACGCCGCCGTGGCGGCCGCGGGCCTGTTCACCCCGCCCCTGGAGGGCGGCCTGCGTGCCCTGTGGCCCTCCGTGCTGCGCCGCGAGGAGCAGGTGCACACCGCGTACGCCATGGACGCCGTCGCGCAGGAGATCATGTTCACCGTCGGCCCGCTGCTGGTGACCCTGTGCGTGTCGCTGTGGTCGGAGCGTGCCGCCCTGCTGGTGCTGAACGCCGTCGGTGTCCTCGGCGCCCTCTCCGTGGTCGTCTCGCCGCCCTCGCGCGCGTGGCGCTCGGCACCCCGCGAGGCGCACTGGCTGGGCGCCCTGCGCTCGCCCGGCCTGCTCGCGCTGCTCGGCGCCTTCCTGTTCATCGGCATCGCCCTCGGTTCCATCACCGTGGCCTCCGTGCCGTACGCCGACGATCACGGCGGCGACGCGGTCTACGGCTGGCTGATGGCCGCCCTGGGCCTCGGGGCTCTCATCGGCGGCACCGTCTACGGGGCGCGCCGGTGGAGCGGGACGCCCGAACGGCGACTGCGGGTGCTCGTGGCCCTTCTGGCGGTGTGTTACCTGCCGCTGATGCTGATGCCCGGCGCGGTGGCCATGGTGCTGCTCACCGTGGTCTCCGGAGTCTTCCTCGCCCCGTGCATCGCCTGCGCGTTCATCATCGTCGACCGGCACGCGCCGAGCGGCACGGTCACCGAGGCGTTCTCCTGGCTGGTGACGACGTTCACCGTGGGGGCCTCGGTCGGAACGGGCCTCGCGGGCCCCGTGGTCCAGGCCGGTGGCGCGCTGTGGGGTTTCGCGCTGCCGGGAGTGGCGGGGGCCGTGTCCCTGCTGGTCCTGCTCGGCACCGGGCGGGTCCTCGCAGCTCCCGTGCGGGGCGGGGTCGTTGCGGCTTCATCGGAAAATGATCCAAATCGTGCTGCCGAACCCCGTTTCAGCTCAGGGGATCGGGCGTAATGTTCAGTCATGGACCGCCGCATTTTCGGGCTGGAGAACGAGTACGGCGTCACGTGCACGTTCAGGGGACAGCGCCGCCTGTCTCCTGACGAGGTGGCGCGGTACCTCTTCCGCCGTGTCGTGTCATGGGGCCGCAGCAGCAATGTCTTTCTGCGAAACGGCGCCCGGCTCTATCTCGACGTGGGCTCACATCCGGAATACGCGACACCCGAATGTGACAACGTGACCGAACTGGTCACCCACGACAAGGCCGGCGAGCGCATTCTCGAAGGACTCCTGGTGGACGCGGAACGACGCCTGCACGAGGAGGGAATCGCGGGCGACGTCTACCTCTTCAAGAACAACACCGACTCGGCGGGCAACTCCTACGGCTGCCACGAGAACTATCTGGTGGCACGGCACGGGGAGTTCTCCCGGCTCGCGGACATCCTCATCCCCTTCCTGGTGACCAGGCAGCTGCTGTGCGGCGCGGGCAAGGTCCTGCAGACCCCGCGCGGCGCCGTCTACTGCGTCAGCCAGCGCGCGGAGCACATCTGGGAGGGCGTCTCCTCGGCGACGACCCGCTCCAGGCCCATCATCAACACCCGCGACGAACCGCACGCGGACGCCGAGCGCTACCGCCGCCTGCACGTCATCGTGGGCGACTCGAACATGTCCGAGACGACCATGCTGCTCAAGGTCGGCGCCACCGACCTGGTACTGCGCATGATCGAGGCGGGCACCGTGATGCGCGACCTCACCCTGGAGAACCCGATCCGGGCGATCCGCGAGGTCAGCCACGACATCACCGGCCGGCGCAAGGTGCGCCTGGCCAGCGGCCGGGAGGCCTCCGCGCTCGAGGTGCAGCGCGAGTACTTCGACAAGGCCGTCGACTTCTGCGACCGCCGCGGCATCCGCACCGGTACCGTCGCGCAGGTCCTGGAGTTGTGGGGCCGTACCCTCGACGCGATCGAGACCGAGGAACTGGACCGCATCGGCACCGAGATCGACTGGGTCATGAAGTACAAGCTCATCGAGCGGTACCGGGCCAAGCACAACATGACCATGTCGCACCCGAGGGTCGCCCAGATAGACCTCGCCTATCACGACATCCACCGCCGTCGTGGCCTGTACTACCTGCTGGAGAAGAAGGGCCAAGCCACCCGGATCTGCAACGACTTGAAGATCTTCGAGGGTAAGTCGGTTCCCCCGCAGACCACTCGGGCCCGGCTGCGCGGTGACTTCATCCGCCGGGCACAGGAACAGCGCAGGGACTTCACGGTCGACTGGGTGCACCTGAAGCTCAACGACCAGGCGCAGCGCACTGTCTTGTGCAAGGACCCGTTCCGTTCGGTGGACGACCGGGTGGAGAAGCTGATCGCCGGAATGTAGGCGAAAGGTATGCGAGTCAAGCGTTTCCGGCTCGAAATGCCAGAACGCCACACGGGCGCCGTACGTTTCCCGTACGGCGCCCGTCCCGCGTCGTAGAGTTGCGCGCACGTCATTCACAAGATCGACCGATTACGAGGCATCTCCGTGCGCCGACGCTCACTTCTCCTTGCCGCCGTACCCGCAGGACTGGTCACGCTCGCCGGGTGCGGCGACGACAAGTCCGACTCGAGCAAGGCCGGCGCGTCACCGTCGGCCTCGGCGTCCGCCGCGCCCCCGCCCAAGATCGTCGAGGGGCCGCTGCCGGCGATCACGGCGGGCACGAAGTTCGACGAGAAGCCCACCGTCGCCAAGGGGCCGGGCGAGCCCTCCAAGGACCTCGCGGTCAAGACGGTCATCGCGGGCGGCGGCCGCACGGTCGCGGAGAACGACTTCATCCAGGCGAACTACCTGGGCCAGATCTGGAGCACCGCCAAGGTCTTCGACAACTCCTACGACCGCAAGAGCCCGCTGGTCATCCAGCTCGCCCAGGGCAGCATCATCGACGGCTGGCGGTACGCCCTCGCGGGCAAGAAGACCGGCAGCCGCGTCCAGATCGCCGTCCCGCCCACCTGGGGCTACGGCAAGTCGGGGAACGCACAGGCGGGCATCAAGGGCACCGACACCCTGGTCTTCGTCATCGACCTGCTCGACTCCTTCAACTCCAAGAGCTCCGTCAAGGGCAAGCCGGTCCCGCAGACGGACGCGGCCCTGCCGAAGGTCGGCACCAACACCGACGGCGACGCGCCCTCGATCACCGTCCCGAAGACCGACCCGCCGAAGAAGCTCGCCTCGGCCTACGTCCTCGAGGGCGACGGCCCCGAGATCAAGGCGGACCAGGCCATCCTGTGCCAGTTCAAGGGCGTCGTCTGGGACAGCGGCAAGACGTTTCAGCAGACCTATGGCTCCGGCCGGCTCAGTCAGTTCTCGCTGGAGCAGATGAAGCAGGTCGTCGCCGGCCTGCCCCAGGGGCTGACCGGGAAGAAGGTGGGCAGCAGGGTCCTGGTCGTCGTACCGCCGGACCTGGGCTACGGCGACAACCCGCCGAGCGGCGGAGTCATCAAGAAGGGCTCCACGCTGGTGTTCTCGGTGGACATCCTGGCCGCGATGTGACAGGCCCGGGTGGTGCGTCCTGGCGGGCGGCAGCCCTGCGGGGATGAAAGACTGTCCGTGTTTCGTGTCGTACACAAGCAGGAGCTTTTGACGTGAGCATCGAGAAGCCCGAGATCGACTTCCCGGGCGGCGAGCCGCCGGCGGACCTCGAGATCAAGGACATCTGGGAGGGCGACGGCGAGGTGGCGCAGGCCGGCCAGACCGTCACCGTCCACTACGTCGGCGTGGCCTTCAGCACGGGCGAGGAGTTCGACGCCAGCTGGAACCGCGGTACCCCGTTCCGCTTCCCGCTCGGCGGTGGCCGGGTCATCAAGGGCTGGGACCTGGGCGTGCAGGGCATGAAGGTCGGCGGCCGCCGCCAGCTGACCATCCCCGCCCACCTCGCCTACGGCAACCAGAGCCCGACCCCGGCGATCAAGCCCGGCGAGACCCTGATCTTCGTGGTGGACCTGGTCGCGGTCTGATCGTCATACAGGCCGCTTTCGGGATCCGACCGGACCCGATCACCTGGGGCCCATGCCTGTCCGGGCATGGGCCCTCGGCTTTGCCACGCCCCTTCGGGGCGGTACGGTCATCGTCCGTAAGCACCATAGGGAAGGTGACGGGCGTCGATGGCCATTGCCAAGGCCGAGCGGCTGATGAACCTCGCGCTGTGTCTGCTCGGGACACGGCGGCCGCTCAGCAAGCGCGAGCTGCGCGACTCCATCGAGGCCTACGTCGAGGCGTCGAGGTCGGAGAAGGGCGCGGCGGGCTCCGACGACTCCTTCAACCGGATGTTCGAGCGGGACAAGGACGACCTGCGCGAGCTGGGCCTGGTCATCGAGACCGTCGAGAACCTCGACGGCGAGGTCGGCTACCTCGCCCGCCGCGACAGCAACCGGCTGCCCCCGATCACCCTGGACGCCGAGGAGGCCGCGGCCCTGGGCCTGGCCGCCAAGGTGTGGCAGCAGGCCCGCCTGGCCGGTGCCGCCAGCGGCGCCCTGCAGAAGCTGCGCGCGGCGGGCCTGCCCGAGGACGTCGACCCCTACGAGGCGCACGGCGCCCTGGAGCCGCGCATCCCGGTGCACGAGGCCGCGTTCGAGCCGCTGATGCTCGCCTGCCGGGACCGCCGCCCGGTCGTCTTCGACTACCGCAAGGCCTCCGCCGCCCACCCCGAGCCCCGGCACGTCGAGCCGTGGGCGCTGGAGTGCTGGCGCGGCCACTGGTACCTGGCCGGCTGGGACCGCGACCGGGGCGCCGAGCGCGTCTTCCGGCTCTCGCGCATCACCGGCAGGGTCCGTTCGCGCGGGGCCGCCTTCACCGCCGTCGTCCCCGACGTCGTCACCGTCCGGGAGACCGTCGCGAGCTGGGCCGGTGAGATCGCCGACCGTACGGCGCTGATCCGGCTGCGTTCCGGCGCCGGCTACCCCCTTCGGGCGAAGGCCACCGAGGTCCGGGAACTCGGCGACGGCTGGGACGAGTTGGAGATTCCGTACGGGCACGGCCTGGATGCCTGGCTGGTGGAGTTCGGGCCGGACGTGGTGGTGGTGGAGCCGGCCGAGTTGCGGGCCGACGTGGTGGACCGGCTGCGTGCCGTGGCCAAGGGCTGATGGGGGAGCGGAGCAGAAACATGGCAGGCAAACCGGTCAGGCCGGCGAACGCCATCGACCAGACCCGGCGGATGCTCTCCCTGGTCACCTATCTCAGGGAGCGCCCCGGCGCCCGGATCGCGGACGTCGCGCGCGCCTTCGGCATCACCGAGGACGAACTGGTCTCCGACCTCGATCTGCTGCCCATGTGCGGCACCAGCTTCCGAGGCGGCGACCTGCTGGACATCGACACCGACGGCGAGCGCATCTGGTGGCACAACCCGGCGGCGCTCGGCGAGGAGGCGGCCGAACCGCTCCGGCTCGCCGCCGACGAGGCCACCGCCCTGCTGGTGGCCGCGCGCGCGGTGTCGACCCTGCCCGGCCTGCGGGAGGGCGACCGGCAGGCCCTGCTGCGGGCGACGGCCAAGGTGGAGGCGGCGGCCGGTGAGGCGGCCGGCGCCAGCTCCCGGCTCTCGGTGACCTTCGAGTCCGAGGGCGGGGTCTTCGCCGACGTCGACCGGGCGATCTCCGAGCGCCGCCGCCTGTGGATCCGCTACTACTCACCCGCGCGCGACGAGGTCACCGAGCGCGAGATCGACCCCATCCGCCTGGTCAGCGTCGGCCACACCTATGTGGAGGCCTGGTGCCGCCGCTCCGAGGCGCGCCGCACCTTCCGGCTCGACCGGGTCGCCGAGATCCGGATCCTGGACGAGCCCTCCGCACCGCCGGAGATCGAACTGCGGGACCTGTCGCAGGCCCTGGTGCAGCCGGCCGCCGAGGACCCGGAGGTCGTGATCGAGGTGGGCCCGGGCGGCCGCTGGGTCGCCGAGTACTACCCGCACGACAGCGCCGATGAGCTTTCCGACGGCGGGCTGCGTATCACTCTGCGCACCCCCGACCCGGCCTCCCTGCGCCGACTGGCCCTGCGCCTCGGCCGCGACGGCCGGATCGTCTCGCCGCCCGAGCTGGCCGACAGTGCCCGCCGGGCCGCCCGCGAGGCCCTGATGGCGTACGACGGCCCGCCGGGTGCGGGGCCCGGCGTCGAGAACGGGCAGGACGACCAGAACAAGAGGAGCTAGGGCGTTGAGCGAGTCGCCGGTGTCCGGTGCTGGGCAGATGACGGTCGCGGCCGCTTTCGCCGGGATGAAGAGAGTGGTTCCGGTGGTGTTCAGGGCCGGCTGCCCGGACTGCCGGGGTCGCTTCGAGCTCGCCGCGAGCGCCCTGCGCCTCGCCATCGGTGCCACGAGCCGGACGACGTTCTACTCCTTCACCTGTCCCGAGTGCGGTGCCTCGGTGCGCAAGCCCGCCGGCGAGCGCATCGTCGAACTGCTCACCGGTGGCGGCGTCCGGACCCTGCGGCTGCACTCCACCGTGTAGGACCGTCTAGGCTCGACGTCATGTTCTGGCCGATGTTCGCGGTAGCCATGGGTTTCCTGGGTCTCGCCGTCCTGGGGGCGCTCGCCGTCCGGGTCTTCCTCGAGGCGCGGCGCCTCGGGCTGCAGGTCGCGGACTCCGCGCGCCGTATCAACAGGGCGGCCGAGGACCTGGAGCGGGCGGCGGTCAGCACGGCCCGTGCCGTGGACACCCTGTGAAGAACGTCGCGAGACTCTGTGAGTCCGTCGTGGGCAACGATTTGCGCCACTTCGCCCTGTCATGCTGAGCCTCGGGACAGGTACGCTGCTGATCGCGGTGCGAGGAACGAGGCGCGCACCGCGGACCGGGAGTACGCACGGGGATTGCCTCACGTTCACCCCTGAGCGTTACGATCGCTGCCAGCACGTCCACTCGGACACATGTCCGACTGGTCGGACAGCACCCACCCCAGCCGCCTCGGTGAGAAGGTAAAGACTTATGTTCGGAAGGCTCGGAGCCCCCGAGATCATTCTCATCCTCGTCGTCATCATCCTGCTGTTCGGCGCGAAGAAGCTTCCGGACATGGCTCGCTCGCTCGGCAAGTCCGCGCGCATCCTCAAGAGCGAGGCCAAGGCGATGAAGGATGAGGGCAGCAGCTCCTCCGCCCAGGCCTCCGGCACGGGCGAGCAGCCTCCGGCTCAGCGCACCATCCAGGCGGCCCCCGGCGACGTGACCAGCTCGCGCCCGGTCAACGAGCCGACGGACACCACCCAGCGCTGACGCAGGGCCGGAAACCCCCGGCCCGCCGCACGAGATGAGGACGTGGGTTGCTCAAGTCTGCCCGCAAGAAGGAGAGAGATCCCGAGGGGCGGATGCCCCTTGCGGATCACCTTCGTGAGCTCCGCAACCGGCTCGCGAAGGCGATGCTCGCCATCGTCGTCGTGACGATCGTCGCAGCCTTCTTCTACAACGACATCATCAACTTCCTGACCAAGCCGATCCTCGACTCGGTCGGTTGCCAGGAGACCTTCGAACAGCTGGCGAAGTCCACGGACAAGACCACCTGTGCGGAGATCACGATCAACGGGCTGCTCGCCCCCTTCACGCTGGCCCTCCAGGTCTCGCTGATGGCGGGTGTCGTGGCCGCGTCGCCGATCTGGCTCTACCAGCTGTGGGCCTTCGTCGCGCCCGGTCTGCACCGGCACGAGAAGAAGTACGCCTACGCCTTCGTCTTCACGGGCGCCCCGCTGTTCTTCGCCGGTGCCTTCTTCGCGTACAAGGTGCTTCCCACCACCGCGAAGGTGCTGATCGACTTCACCCCGAACGGCAACATCAAGAACCTGCTGCCGCTGGACGACCTGCTCCAGCTGGTCACCCGCATGGTGATCGTCTTCGGTCTGTCCTTCGAGCTGCCCCTGCTGCTGATCATGCTCAACCTCACCGGGGTGCTGAGCGGCAAGCGCATGCTCGGCTGGTGGCGCGGCATGATCCTCGGCATCACGGTCTTCGCGGCCGTCGCCACGCCGAGCACGGACCCGCTGTCCATGCTGGCCCTCGCCGGACCGATCTGGGTGCTGTACTTCGGCGCGGTGGGCTTCTCGCTGCTCAACGACCGGCGCAAGAGCCGCCGCGAGGCCGAGGGCCCCGACGACGACGAGGCCTCCGACCTGGACCTGACGCCCGAGGACATCGGCGATGTCGAGCCCGTCCCGGCCAGGGCTCTGCCCGAACAGACGAGCACGGACCGGGTCAACGGCTACGACGACGTCACCTGAGGCGACCTGACCTGACCCGAGCCGCCCGCGCGATGCCCCCGTACCCGAGGACGGGGGCATCGGCTTGGGTGATCAGCCCACGTTCGGGATAATGATCGTCCTGTTGTCAGTGGGGCCCGGTACGCTCGAAAGCACGATGACAGAGGACCTCTCACCGGCCGAGCGGTACGCGGCAGCCCGGCGACGGGCAGCCGAGCAGGCCACCGCGCTCGCATCCTTCCGCGAGATGTACGACTTCGGCCTCGACCCCTTCCAGATCGAGGCCTGCCAGGCGCTCGAAGAGGGGAAGGGAGTGCTGGTGGCCGCCCCCACCGGCTCGGGCAAGACGATCGTGGGCGAGTTCGCCGTCCACCTCGCCCTGCAGCAGGGCAAGAAGTGCTTCTACACGACACCCATCAAGGCGCTGTCGAACCAGAAGTACGCCGACCTGTGCCGCCGCTACGGCACCGGGAAGGTCGGCCTCCTCACCGGCGACAACAGCGTGAACTCCGACGCCCCCGTGGTCGTGATGACCACGGAGGTGCTGCGGAACATGCTGTACGCCGGCTCACAGACCCTCCTCGGCCTGGGCTACGTGGTCATGGACGAGGTGCACTACCTCTCCGACCGCTTCCGCGGCGCCGTGTGGGAGGAGGTGATCATCCACCTGCCCGAGTCGGTGACCCTGGTGTCACTGTCGGCGACCGTGTCCAACGCCGAGGAGTTCGGCGACTGGCTGGACACCGTCCGCGGGGACACCGAGGTGATCGTCTCCGAGCACCGGCCCGTGCCGCTGTTCCAGCACGTGCTCGCCGGGCGCCGGACGTACGACCTCTTCGAGGAGGGCGAGGGCCAGAAGAAGGCCGTCAACCCCGACCTCGTCCGCCTCGCCCGGATGGAGGCGACCCGGCCGTCGTACCAGGACCGCAGGCGTGGCCGCGCGATGCGCGAGGCCGACCGGGAGCGGGAGCGCAGACAGCGCTCGCGGGTGTGGACGCCGGGCCGGCCCGAGGTCATCGAGCGGCTCGACTCCGAGGGACTGCTGCCCGCGATCACCTTCATCTTCAGCCGCGCCGCATGTGAGGCCGCCGTCCAGCAGTGCCTGTACGCGGGCCTCAGGCTCAACGACGACGAGGCACGGGAACAGGTCCGCGCGCTCGTCGAGGAGCGCACCGCCTCCATCCCGCACGAGGACCTGCACGTCCTCGGCTACTACGAGTGGCTGGAGGGCCTCGAGCGCGGTATCGCCGCCCACCACGCGGGCATGCTGCCGACCTTCAAGGAGGTCGTGGAGGAGCTGTTCGTACGCGGGCTGGTCAAGGCCGTGTTCGCGACCGAGACCCTGGCGCTCGGCATCAACATGCCCGCCCGTTCGGTGGTGCTGGAGAAACTCGTCAAGTGGAACGGCGAGCAGCACGCCGACATCACCCCCGGTGAGTACACCCAGTTGACGGGGCGTGCGGGCCGGCGTGGCATCGACGTCGAGGGCCACGCGGTCGTGCTCTGGCAGCGCGGCATGAGCCCCGAGCACCTCGCGGGTCTCGCGGGCACGCGCACGTACCCGCTGCGCTCCAGCTTCAAGCCGTCGTACAACATGGCGGTCAACCTGGTCGAGCAGTTCGGCAGGCACCGTTCGCGCGAGCTGCTGGAGACCTCCTTCGCGCAGTTCCAGGCCGACAAGTCGGTCGTCGGGATCTCCCGGCAGGTGCAGCGCAACGAGGAGGGGCTGTCCGGCTACAAGGCCTCCATGACCTGCCACCTCGGCGACTTCGAGGAGTACGCTCGGCTGCGCCGCGAGCTGAAGGACCGGGAGACCGAGCTGGCCCGGCAGGGTGCTGTCCAGCGGCGCGCGGAGGCCGCCGTCGCCCTGGAGCGGCTCAAGCCGGGCGACGTCATCCACGTGCCCACGGGCAAGTACGCCGGTCTGGCGCTGGTGCTGGACCCGGGGCTGCCCGCCGGCCGCTCCAACGGCCACCGTGGCTTCGACCACCACGACGGCCCGCGCCCGCTGGTGCTGACCGCCGAGCGGCAGGTCAAGCGGCTGGCGTCCATGGACTTCCCGGTGCCGGTCGAGGCGCTGGACCGGATGCGGATCCCGAAGTCCTTCAACCCGCGTTCGCCGCAGTCCCGTCGGGACCTCGCCTCGGCGCTGCGCACGAAGGCCGGGCACATCCCGCCGGAGCGGGCCCGCAAGAAGCGCTCGCAGGCCGCCGACGACCGGGAGATCGCCCGGCTGCGCACGGCGATCCGGTCCCACCCCTGCCACGGCTGCAACGACCGTGAGGACCACGCCCGTTGGGCCGAGCGGTACCACCGTCTGCTGCGCGACACCTCGCAGCTGGAACGCCGTATCGAGGGCCGTACGAACACCATCGCGCGGACCTTCGACCGGATCGTGGCGCTGCTGACCGAGCTGGACTACCTGCGCGGCGACGAGGTCACCGAGCACGGCAAGCGGCTCGCCCGGCTCTACGGCGAACTCGACCTGCTGGCCAGCGAATGCCTGCG
This sequence comes from Streptomyces sp. NPDC044061, assembly GCF_056434305.1. NCBI lineage: Bacteria > Bacillati > Actinomycetota > Actinomycetes > Kitasatosporales > Streptomycetaceae > Streptomyces > Streptomyces sp. NPDC044061. Next base: position 212,783 of record NZ_JBWKFL010000007.1, read on the forward strand.
GGAAGGGGTCTGGGAGGGGCTCGCCCCGGCCGAACTCGCCGCCTGCGTCTCGGCGCTGGTGTACGAGGCCCGGGTCGGGGACGACGCCATGGCGCCCAAGCTGCCCTCGGGCAAGGCGAAGGCGGCGCTCGGTGAGATGGTCCGGATCTGGGGCCGCCTGGACGCCCTGGAGGAGGACTTCCGGATCAACCAGACCGAGGGCGTCGGCCAGCGCGAGCCGGATCTCGGCTTCGCCTGGGCCGCCTACATGTGGGCCTCCGGCAAGGGGCTCGACGAGGTGCTGCGCGAGGCGGAGATGCCGGCGGGCGACTTCGTGCGCTGGTGCAAGCAGGTCATCGACGTCCTCGGGCAGATCTCCGCGGCTTCCCCCGTGGAGGGCTCGACCGTGACGAAGACCGCGCGCAAGGCGGTCGATCAGTTGCTGCGGGGTGTGGTGGCCTACTCGTCGGTGGGGTGATCTCGCGCCGGCGGGTGCGGGTGGTGTGTGGTCGCCCGCACACTTCCCGCGCCCCCGGCAGGATCCGAAAGAGTGGCCCTAGGCGGGCCGCCCCGGTCGGCGGTTCACGTACGCGCGCCAGCCTCCGTACGAGGTGATGTCCCCGGCATCCGCCAGTGCGCTCGGTTCGCACAGGAAGCCCGGCACGTGGGTGCCGTCGGCCAGTTCCACGCTGCCCAGGGTCATCGGGCGGGGCAGCGCGGCCAGCAGCCGACCCAGGCCTTCCGCCGGCAGCCGCCACACTTCCGCCTCGATCGCCGCGCCGCCCTCGCCCACGTGGACCAGGCCCGGCTTGGGTGGGTCGGTGCGCAGGGCGAGGAGGCGGTAGACGGGGGCCGTGGTGGTCGTGCGGTCCAGGCGGGCGCCCAGGGCGAGGAGTTGTGGGTTGAGGGGCTGACCGGTCAGGTGGGCGCCGACCACGGCCAGGCTCGTCTCCGGCGCCAGGGCGCGGGCGATCGTGGCCAGGCGGTCGTCGGTGAACGCCGGGCCGATCAGCATCACGCCGAAGGGGAGGCCGTTCACCTCGCCCGCGGGTACGGCGACCGCCGCCAGGTCGAAGAGGTTCGTGGAGTTGGTGAAGCGGCCCAGCCGGGCGTTGGCTCCCAGGGGGTCGGCGGCCACCTCGGCGAGGGTGGGGTGGCCCGGGGCGGTGGGGAGCAGCAGGGCGTCGGCGTCGGCCAGCTCGGCGAGGGCCCGGGAGCGGAGGTCCGCGAGGCGGGCCTGGTCGGTGAAGAGCCGGTGCGCCGGGATGTCACGGGCCCGGCTGATGATGCCGGCCACCGTCGGGTCCAGGCCCTCCCCGCCCTCGGCGGTCAATTTGTCGATGAAGTGACCCACCGCGGTGTAGCGCTCGGCCACGAACGCGCCGTCGTAGAGCATCGCCGCCGCCTCCGTGAACGGCGCCAGGTCGATCTGCCGCACCGACGCGCCGGACCCGGCCAGCCGCTCCACCGCGCGTGCGTACGCCCGGTCCCAGCCCTCGTCCAGTTCGCCGAGCGCGTCCCGGGACGCGACCGCGACACGCCAAGGGCCGGGGGCGCGCCGGGGGAGGGGCGGCAGGGCGCGGTCGGGCGGGGAGGCCATGACCGCGAGGGCCTGCTCGGCCTCCGGGAGCGTGCGGGCGAACACCGTCACGCAGTCCAGGGAGGCACAGGCCGGGACCACGCCCGCGGTCGGCACCGTTCCGCGCGTGGGCTTGAGGCCGACGATGCCGTTGAACGCCGCCGGCACCCGGCCCGAGCCCGCGGTGTCCGTGCCGAGCGCGAGGTCCGCGATGCCCAGGGCCACCGCGACGGCCGAGCCGGAGCTGGAGCCGCCGCCGATCCGGTCCGGGTCGTGGACGCTGCCGACCGCGCCGTAGGGGGAGCGGGTGCCGACCAGACCGGTGGCGAACTGGTCCAGGTTCGTCGTGCCGAGCACCACCGCGCCCGCCGCGCGCAGCCGCGCCACCACCGGGGCGTCGGCCGCGGGGTCGTAGGCGTACGCCGGGCAGCCCGCGGTGGTGGGCAGACCGCGCACGTCGATGTTGCCCTTGACGGCGAGCAGCCGCCCGGCGAGCGGGAGCCGCTCGCCCGCGGCGACCCGCTCGTCGACGGTGCGGGCCTCCGCCTCGACGTCCTCGCGGCTGCGCAGATCGATCCAGAGTTCCGGCCGGTCCACGGCCTCGATCCGGGCGTAGGCCGCCCGGACCCGGCTGACGCCGGTGGCAGACATGTGTGCTCCTCGTTCAGTTCGCGGGCGGCGCCAGGACGAGCAGTGCCGTCCCCGCCTCCACCTGGTCGCCGGGCTGGGCCAGGACCTCGGCCACCACGCCGTCGGCCGGTGCGGACACCCTTGACTCCATCTTCATCGCCTCCAGCGCGATCAGCGGCTGCCCCGCCGTCACCGTGTCGCCCGGGGCGACGTTCACCTGCCACACGGACGCGGCGAACTCGGCCTCGACCAGCCGCCCGCCCGCCGGTACGGCCGCCTCGGCCGGCGGCCCGGCCGGTGCGGCAGCCACCTCGGCCCGGGCGAACTCGCCCGCCGCCTCCCAGGCGTCCCGTTCCGCGGCGAAGGCGGTCCGCTGCCGGATCCTGAACTCCTCGATGGAATCGGCGTGTTCGGCGAGGAAGCCCTCGTACGCGGAGAGCGAGAAGGTGCCCTCCCCGATGCGCGGCACGAACCGGCCGGAGACGAGGTCGGCCCGCAGTTCCAGGAGTTCGTCCGCCTCCACCGGGTACCACTTGATCCGGTCGAAGAAGCGCAGCAGCCACGGCGAACCCGGCTCGAACGCGCCCCGCTGCTGCCAGGCCGACCACACCTGGGTCGTACGGCCCACGAACTGGTAGCCGCCGGGGCCCTCCATGCCGTAGACGCACAGGTACGCGCCGCCGATGCCGACCGAGTTCTCGGCGGTCCAGGTACGTGCCGGGTTGTACTTCGTCGTCACCAGGCGGTGGCGCGGGTCGAGCGGGGTGGCCACCGGGGCGCCGAGGTAGACGTCGCCGAGGCCGAGGACGAGGTACTCCGCCTCGAAGACCGTGCGGTACACCTCCTCGACCGACGCGAGACCGTTGATCCGGCGGATGAACTCGATGTTCCACGGGCACCAGGGGGCGTCGTCGCGGACGCCCGCCATGTAGCGGGCGACGGCCTCGCGGGTGGCCGGGTCGTCCCAGGACAGCGGGAGGTGGACCGTGCGGGAGGGGACGGTCAGTTCGGCCGCGGGCGGCAGCGTCGCCGTGATCCGCCGTACGGCGGCGAGGAGTTCGTGCTGGGGCGGCACACCCGGGTCCGTCTTGATCTGGAGTGAGCGGATGCCCGGCGTGAGGTCCCCGACCCCGGCCAGGCCCGCCGCCGTCACCGCCTCCATCAGGGCGTGCACCCGCATGCGCAGCGCAAGGTCGAGCTGCATCGGGCCGAACTCGACGAGCAGGTTGTCGTCGCCGCCGCGGCGGTAGGTGACGTCCCCGTCACGGGCCAGCACGCCGCCGTCGGCGATCTCCGGGCGGCGCGCGCCCGTCACGTCCACCGGCAGGAAACGGACGGTGTCGCCCGGCCGGAGCTGGCCCAGTTTCCACCGTTCGCCGCTCAGGACGGTCGCCGGGCACACGAACCCGCCGAGCGAGGGCCCGTCCGGGCCGAGCAGCACCGGCATGTCCCCGGTGTAGTCGACGGCGCCGACCGAGTACGGGGTGTCGTGGATGTTGGACGGGTGCAGGCCCGCCTCGCCGCCGTCGGCCCGGGCCCAGCGGGGCTTGGGGCCGACGAGACGGACCCCGGTGCGGGCCGAGTTGAAGTGGACCTTCCAGTCGGCCGCGTAGAAGTCGCGGATGTCGTCCTCGGTGAAGAACTCCGGTGCCGCGTGGGGTCCTTCGACGGCGCCGATGCGCCAGTGGGCGGTGAACTCGGGGCGTTCCGCCACGGGGGTGCCCTCGGCGACCGCCCCGCCGTGCAGGACGTCGCCGGTGCGCAGGGCCCGGCCGCCGTGGCCGCCGAACCGGCCCAGCGTGAAGGTGCTCGCGCTGCCCAGGAACGGCGGCACGTCGAGGCCGCCGCCGGCGAGGAGGACGTAGGTCCGCAGGCCGTGTTCCAGTGGCGCGCCGATCTCCAGGAGCCCGCCCGCCGGAACGGTGACCGGTTCCCACTGCCCGGCCGGAGTGCCGTCCACGGTGACCGGGGCCGGGGCGCCGGTCACACAGACCGTCGTGGCGTGGCTGAACCTGAGCGACGGCCCCTGGAGGGTGCACTCGAGCCCGGGCGCGCCCTCGGGGTTGCCGAGCGCCAGGTTGCCCAGGCGGAAGGAGCGGTCGTCCATGGGCCCGCACGGGGGCACGCCGACCTGCCAGTGGCCGGTGCGGCCAGGCCAGTCCTGGACCGTGGTGAGCGTCCCGCCGGAGACCACCTCGATGCGCGGGGTGGGATCGCCGATCCCGGCGAGGGTCGCCGTGCCGTGGGCGGCGGCCCGGAACTCCGGTGCGGCGAGCGCCGCCCGCACCAGGCCCAGGTTCGTCTCGATGCCGTCGACCCGGGTGCGGGCCAGCGCCTCGTCCAGCCGGCGCAGGGCGTGCGCGCGGTCGGGGCCGTGGGCGACGACCTTGGCCAGCATGGGGTCGTACGACGTGGTGACCTCGGTGCCGGTCTCCACCCAGCCGTCGACGCGCACCCCGGCGGGGAACTCCACCCGGGTCAGCAGGCCGGCGCTCGGCCGGTGGCCGCGGGAGGGGTCCTCGGCGTAGAGGCGGGCCTCGACGGCGTGGCCGCGCGGCGGCCCGGGGTCGCGGACGACGTCCGTCTCGCCGCGTGCCAAACGCAGCATCCAGGCGACCAGGTCGACGCCGTGGATCTCCTCGGTGACCGGGTGCTCGACCTGCAGGCGCGTGTTGACCTCCAGGAAGTACGCCTCCTCGCGGGCGGCGTCGTACACGAACTCGACCGTGCCGGCCGACCGGTAGCCGACGGCGGCGCACAGGTCGCGGGCGGACCGGGCGAGTTGCTCGCGGACGTGGTCGGGCAGTCCGGGTGCCGGGGCCTCCTCGACCACCTTCTGGTTGCGGCGCTGCAGGGAGCAGTCGCGGTCGCCGAAGGTGACGACCTTCCCGGCGCCGTCGCCGAAGACCTGCACCTCGACATGGCGGGCATGCTCCACCAGTCGTTCCAGGAACACCCCGGCGGAGGAGAAGGACGCGGCGGCCACCCGCTGCACCCGCTCCCACGCCTCGGTCAGCTCGGCGGCGGAGCGACATGCCGACATACCGATACCGCCGCCTCCGCCGGTGGCCTTCAGCATCAGCGGGTAGCCGATGCGTCCGGCCTCGCGAAGGGCCTGCGACAGGCCGTCGAGCAGCCCCGTCCCGGGCGCCAGCGGCACCCCGGCCGCCTCGGCCGCCGCGCGTGCCGTGTGCTTGGCGCCGAACAGCTCCAGCTGTTCGGGCGTCGGCCCCACGAACACGATCCCGGCGTCCTCGCAGCGCCGGGCGAAGGCCGCGTCCTCGGACAGGAAGCCGTACCCGGGGTGGATCCCACCGGCGCCGGTGTCCTTGGCCGCCTTCAGCACCAGGTCCGGATCGAGGTACGACTCCTTCGCGGGTGCAGGTCCGAGCCGCACCGCCACGTCGGCCAGCCGCACGTGCGGTGCCGAGCGGTCCGGGTCGGAGTGGACCGCGACCGTGCGCAGGCCCAGTTCGCGGGCCGTACGGACGATCCGCACGGCTATCTCGCCCCGGTTGGCGACCAGCAGCGTGTCGAAGGTCATCCGCGGGCTCCGATCTCCATCCGCACCGCCGTCGGCTCGAAGCCGTTGCACGGGTTGTTGATCTGGGGGCAGTTGGAGACCAGGACCAGCACGTCCCGTTCGGCGCGCAGGGCCAGGGACAGTCCGGGGGCCGAGATGCCGTCGACGATGCCGAGCGTGCCGTCCTTCTCGACCGGCACGTTCATGTACCAGTTCACGTTCGGGACCAGGTCCCGCTTGCCCAGGCCGTATCTCGCGCCCTCGGCGAGGAAGTTGTCCACGCAGGCGTGCTGCGCCCAGGTGTGGTGGCCGTAGCGCAGGGTGTTGGACTCCTTGGAGCAGGCACCGCCCACCGTGTCGTGCCGGCCGACCTCGTCGGCGACGACGGTCATCAGCGGGGTGTGCTCGTTGGACAGCAGCACACTGCCGGTGGTCAGGAAGATGCTGCCCTGTGCGTGGACGGTGTCCGGGGCGCTGTAGCGGACGGACGTGTCGTGGGCGTCGTACACGAGGAAGTCGACGGCCTGGTTGCCGTGCAGGTCGGTGACGGTCAGCGTCCCGCCGGCGCGGACGACGGAGGACCAGGCGGCGCGGGCCGGAACGACGGTCTTCATGCGAGCCCCCTCGCGGTGAGGAATTCGGCGGTGTTGAGAAAGGCACGGCGGCCCTCGGGGGTGGCGTCCCACAACGGGTCGCCGGGCGCGGTGGGCGCGGCCCGCCAGGCGAGGACCTCCAGGGGGGTGCTGACGTACTCGGGCCGCGGGTCGACCGGATGCGGCACGTTCGCGATCAGCACGGTCACGTCCTGCTCCGCGCGGAGCGTGACGCTGCACCCGGGTCCGGCCGAGCCGGTGAACTCGAGGGCGCCGTCGTCCCGCACCTCGACGCCCTGGAAGAAGGAGAGCGAGGGCGGCAGGTCGCGCGGTTCCAGGCCGTTCTTGGCGGCGGCCAGCTTCAGCAGCTCGCGGCCGGCGGGGGAGGGGCCCTGCGGGGTGCCGTCGCCGTACCGCGCGGTGTTGCGGACGAGGGTGGAGGTGCCGCACAGCGCGTCGTGGCGCCCGGAGGTGTCGGCTACGACACTGGCGAGCACCCGTCCCTGGTCGGACAGGAGCAGCCGCCCCTCGCGCACATACGCGTTCCACTGCACCTTCACCGTGTCGGCGGTGTTCAGCCGCTCCCAGGGGCGGCCGTCCACGTACAGCAGCAGATGCGCGCAGGCGTCGCCGTGCACGTCGGTCAGCCGCAGCTCGGTGCCGCGGGCCAGCACCCGGTGGGTGTAGTTGCCGCCCGCCACCGTCTCGGCCCACACCAGATGGCCGGCCTCGCAGGGGGGCGCCGGCCAGTCCCGGGCCGGTACGACGGGCATCGCCTCGGCCCGGCTGCCTTCCTGGGCGCGGGCGTGCGCACGGGCTCCATGAGTGGTGGCTGTCGCCATCGCGGGACCTCTCGCCTGAGGGAGTTGATTTCTGTCGCCCGACAGAAATTAGGGGCGGGCCGGGTCGCCGGCATTGCGCGTGCGTTGCCGGGCGGTTACCGGGCCCTCACCGGGATCGGGGGCGGACCGTCGTGCGTCCTCGGCGCGGGGCCGTCGTGCGCCGTGTGCGAGGATCGAACGCATGGGAACGGGCAGCAGCCGCCGGGTCGGCCGGCCGCGGGCCGCGCAGCGGCCGGACAGCGGCCTGGAGCCGCGCGCCGAACTGCTCACCGCGGCCGCCGAGTTGTTCACCACCCGCGGGTACGCGGCCACCACCACGCGGGCGGTCGCCGAGCGCGCGGGGATGCGGCAGGCGTCCATGTATCACTACGTCTCCGGCAAGGAGGAGCTGCTCGCCGAGCTGCTGGAGTCCACCGTCACGCCCTCGCTCAACCGGGCCCGTGAGCTGCTCGCCCAGGACGCCGAGGGCACTGCTCCGGCCGAGGATCGGCTGTGGGAGCTGTGCCGCACCGACGTGGAGCTGCTGTGCGGGGGCCCGTACAACCTCGGCGGGCTCTACCTGCTGCCCGAGGTGCGCGCCGAGCGGTTCGCCGGCTTCCACGCCGTGCGGGCCGAACTGAAGGACGCCTACCGGCAGTTGCTGGCCGCCACCGCGGCGGGCGGGGCGCTCGCCAAGGGCGAGCTGGATCTGCGCACGGATCTGGTCTTCGGTCTGATCGAGGGCGTCATCCTGGTGCACCGCTCCGAACCGGAGCGCCCCGTCCCGGAGTTCGCCCGGGCCACCGCCGACGCGGCCCTGCGGATCGCGGGCGTCTGAGGCCCACCGGAGGGCCCTTTTCACTCATCACGGTGAGTTACTTCCGTAAGCCGGTTCATCGTTACGTCACGTGTTCGAATCGCGACCGACCGTACAAATGGAGCGAGGGTACTCCTGTCGCGCGGGTGATTTCAGGTGCTCGCCGAATATGACACAGCGATGATCCGGTCGGACTAAGCTCGCCCGCGGCGCACCGGGTTGAGGTGAATTCGTGCGCCTGTTCCCAAACTTCCCGTAGATCCCGTCAGTCCATGAACCTTCCCCCCACATGCTCTCCCGACACCCAGCCGACTCGTCTCAGAAGGCATCCATGGTGAGTGTTCGAAAGCCGCCCGGTGGCCGTGAACGTCCGTATGCGCGCGTGCTGTTGCTGCCGGCCATTCTGATGGCCGCGGCGACCGGGGCCGCCGTCGCCCTGACGCCGGCCTCGGCTCGGACCGCCGTCGGCGGATGCGGGGCCGTCGCCCTCCTGCTCGTCCTCGCCACGGCCGCCGAAGCCGCCCGCCGCGGACGCAGGCTCCGGGAGGCCCAGGCCGAGCACACCCGTCACACCGCGTATCTGGAACACCGCCTCGCCACCCACGACGCGGAGATCATGCGCCTCGGCACCGAGGTGCTGTCCACCGGGCTGCACCGGCTGCGCGCCGGAGAATCGCTCAGGGAGGTGATGCGCAAGGTCGTCGACCTCGACCCCGAACTGCGCCACATGCCCGAGTCTCGGCGCACCCTGCTGTACCAAGCGCTGCGCGGCGCCGACCACGAGATCTCGATGCGCGACGCCACCGAGCGCTCCTTCGTCAGCATCGCCCGCCGCGTCCAGGCCATCGTCCATCAGCAGGCCAACGAACTGCGCGAGATGGAGGAGGACCACGGCCGCAACCCCGAGGTCTTCGACGACCTGCTGCGCATCGACCACGGCACCGCGCTGATCGGCCGCCTCGCGGACTCCATCTCCGTGCTCGGCGGCGGCCGCCCCGGCCGTCAGTGGCCCCTGCCCGTGTCGCTCTACAGCGTGCTGCGCGGCGCCATGTCCCGGATCCTGGAGTACCGGCGCATCGAGCTGAACTCCATCGTCAACATCAACATCAAGGGCACCTCCGTCGAGCCGATCATCCACGCGGCCGCCGAACTGTTCGACAACGCCACCCGCTACTCGCCGCCCTCGACGAAGGTGCACGTCACCGCCGCCGAGGTGCAGACCGGCCTCGTCATCGAGATCGAGGACGCCGGCGTCAGCCTCAGCGAGGAGTCCCGCGCCCGCATCGAGAAGGCGATCACGGACGCCATGGCGGGCGACGACGCGGAGAACCTGGGCTCGAACCCGCGCCTCGGTCTCGCCGTCGTCGGCCGGCTCTGCAAGGCCTTCGGCATGCAGGTCTCGCTGCGCGCCTCCGCCTACGGCGGTGTCCGCGCGATCCTCGTCGTACCGCGCGTCATGACCACCACCGAGCCCGGTGTCGGAGCCGCCCACGGCATCGGCGCCACCGGCGCGCCGCAGCCCGAACTCGGCGCCGTGGAAGGGCCGAAGCGGCCGCCCAAGATGCGCCGCCCCACCAGCCCGCGCATCCCCGCCGGGATCTCCATGGAGGACGACGTCCCCGAGGTCACCGAGTGGACGGCGGGCGGGCTGCCGCAGCGCCGCAGCCGGGTGAAGACCCCGCTCAGCCAGCGGTTCGCCGAGCAGGCCGCCATCGAGCGCGCCGAGCGCGAGGGCCGGCCGACCATCTGGTCCCAGACCAGGACGGAGCCGGAACCCGAGCCGGAGATCGACCCCGAGCGCAAGAAGCTCATGGACCGGCCGCCGGGCATGTGGATGGAGGCCTTCTGGGACGGCCTGCGCAAGGGCATGCCCGAGGACGCCACCGCGCCCGAACTGACCGACTTCACGCTCAACCCCACCAAGTACCTCCATCTGCTCAACGATTCGGACGACTCCGCCGAGGGCGCCACCGAGGCCGACGACGAGGGGAACCTCAAGTGATCCAGCAGCGAGCGAACCTGGACTGGATGCTCAAGCAGCTGAACGACGGCGTTCCGGGCATCGAGATGATCGTGGTCCTGTCCGCGGACGGACTGCGCATCGCCCGCTACGGCGGCGACCCCGACGCCGCCGACCGGGTGGCCGCGGCCTGCGCGGGTGTGCAGAGCCTGGCCGGCGCCATCATCCAGGAGATCCCCGGCGCAGGCGAGATGAAGGTCGTCGTCATCGAGATCGAGGGCGGCTACTTCTACCTCATGAACGCCGGCGCCAACGCCTTCCTCGCCGTGCTCGCCGACGTGACCTGCGAGCCGGGCCGGATGAGCGGCATGATGCGCGACCTCGTCGTCCGGATCGGCGCCCATCTCACCAGCCCGCCCCGGCGGAACGGGCAGACCGTATGACTCCTCCGAAACGCAAACGGCGCCAGCCTCGGCGACTGCCGCCCCCGCCCCCGCCGCCCCCCGAACCGGCGGCGGGCGAGGAGACACCCAGGAACCCCGAACGGCTCTACACGATCGCTGGCACCGCCGACGGCGGCCGGGCCGAACTCGACCTGGTCACCCTGATCGTGGCGCGCTCCGCGCCGCCGCCGTCCGCCACACCGGAGGAGGCGGCAGTGCTCCGGCTGTGCTCCGCCCCCCTGTCCGTGGCCGAGCTCTCGGCCTACCTCAACCTGCCGTTCAGCGCGATGACCGTCCTGATCACCGAGCTGATCACGACCGAACTGGTGCAGGCGCGCGCCCCGATCGTCCGCCAGGCGCTCCCCGACCGTTCACTCCTCGAAGCGGTGATGCATGGACTTCAACGGCTCTGAGGCGGTCCCCGGCCCACGCACCGAGGACCATCTCCCGCACACGGCCCAGGCCGCCGTGAAGCTCGTGATCGTGGGCGGCTTCGGCGTCGGCAAGACCACCATGGTCGGTTCCGTCAGCGAGATCAGACCGCTGACCACCGAGGAGACCATGACTCAGGCCGGCATCGGCGTCGACGACAACTACGGCTCCGACTCCAAGACGGCCACCACCGTGGCCATGGACTTCGGCCGCATCAGCATCACCGACCAGCTGGTGCTCTACCTCTTCGGCACCCCCGGCCAGGAGCGCTTCTGGTTCCTGTGGAACGGCCTGTTCGAAGGAGCCCTCGGCGCGGTCGTCCTGGTCGACACCCGGCGCCTGGAAGTCAGCTTCGACGTCATGGGCCGGCTGGAGGAGCGCGGCGTGCCCTTCGTCGTCGCCGTCAACTCCTTCCCGGACGCGCCCCGTTACCCGATCGAGGAACTGCGCACCGCGCTGGACCTGGCCCCGGGCATCCCGATCATCGAGTGCGACGTGCGCCGCCGCGCCTCCAGCAAGGACGTGCTGATGACCCTGATGCGCTTCCTGCACTCGCTGGCCCTGTCCGGCGCCCTCACCTGACCCGCATGCGCCCTCATCCGACCCGCATCCGCCCGACCCCCACACCTTCCGTTCCGGAGCGAAGACTGTGACGCCTGAACCCCAATCCCTGACCGGTACAGACCCCGTCTCCGGCCCGCCGCCGGGCTGTCCGGCGCACGGCCTCGGCCCCGGAGGACTGCACCGGCTCTACGGCCCCGACGCGGCGGACCTGGACGACCTCTACGAGCGCCTGCGGGAGGAGCACGGACCGGTCGCGCCCGTGCTGCTCCACGACGACGTTCCGATGTGGGTGGTCCTCGGACATGCCGAGAACCTCCACCTGGTGCGCAGCCCCTCCCAGTTCTGCCGCGACAGCCGGATCTGGACCCCGCTGCAGGAGGACATGGTCAAGCCCGAGCATCCGCTCATGCCGCACATCGCCTGGCAGCCCATCTGCTCGCACGCCGAGGGCGACGAGCACCAGCGGCTGCGCGCCGCGGTCACCGGCGCCATGTCGACCATCGACCACCGCAGCATGCGCCGCCACATCGGCCGCCACACCCAGGGGCTGGTCAACGCCTTCTGCGAGCGGGGCCGGGCCGACCTGGTCTCCCAGTTCGCCGAGCACCTGCCGATGGCGGTCATGTGCGAGATCCTCGGCATGCCCGAGGAGTACAACGACCGGATGGTGCAGGCCGCCCGCGACGCGCTCAAGGGCACCGAGACCGCCATCCAGAGCCATGCCTACGTCATGGAGGCGCTGAGCCGGCTCACCACCCGCCGCCGCGCCCGGCCCGACGACGACTTCACCAGCCACCTCATCACCCACCCCGTCGGCCTGACCGACGACGAGGTCCGCGAACACCTGCGCCTCGTCCTCTTCGCGGCCTACGAGGCCACCGCCAACCTGCTCGCCAACGCGCTGCGCATGGTGCTCACCGAGCCGGGCTTCCGCGCCCAGCTCAACGGCGGCCAGATGACCGTGCCGGAGGCGATCGAGCAGTCGCTGTGGGACGAGCCGCCGTTCAGTACCGTCCTCGGCTACTTCGCCAAGCAGGACACGGAGTTGGGCGGCCAGCGCATCCGCAAGGGCGACGGGCTGCTGTTCGCGCCCGCCCCGGGCAACGTGGACCCGCGGATCCGCCCCGACCTGTCCGCCAACATGCAGGGCAACCGCTCCCACCTCGCCTTCGGCGGCGGCCCGCACGAGTGCCCCGGGCAGGACATCGGCCGCGCCATCGCCGACGTCGGCGTGGACGCCCTGCTGACGCGGCTGTCGGACATCCGGCTGGACTGTCCCGAGGAGGACCTGCGCTGGCGGTCGTCCATCGCCTCCCGGCACCTGGTGGCCCTGCCGGTCCGCTTCGAACCCAAGCCCCAGCAGGACGTGGGCCTCCCACCCAGCCCCTCGCACATCCCGTCACAGCGCTCCACCTGGCAGGCCGGCACCCTCCACACGGACCCGCCCGCCACCCCGGCCCCCCAGCCGACGCCCCCGACCCAGCCCACACCGGCGACCCCGGAACCCTCCCGCCCCGGGGGCCTGTGGCGCCGCCTGCTGCGCTGGTGGCGGGGGGACTGAGCCCTCGCCCGGCGGCGGGCCGGACGCGCCCACGGCTGTCGCCGGGTTCCGGGCTCGCGGCGGCGGGCCGGACGCGCCCACGACTGCCGCCGGGCTTCGCGGCCATGGCTGTTGACCGGAGGGGTGCTCATGCCGGGGCGGGTGGTCGCGGTTGGTGCTGTCTGGTGTTCGTGGGGTGCGGTGGCTTCGTGGCCATGGCTGTTGACCGGAGGGGTGCTCATGCCGGGGCAGGTGGTCGCGGTTGGTGTTGTCTGGTGTTCGTGGGGTGCGGTGGGCTTCGCGGCCTTGGCTGTCGATCGGAGCGGTGCTCATGCCGGGCTCGGTGGTCGCGGCCGTTGCTGTCTGGCGCTAACGGCATGCGACGGGCTTCGGGGGCATGGCGGCCGCCGGGCCGCGCGCCTTCGGGTGGGGGTGGGGTTTCGCGGTCGCGGCTGAGGCCGGACGCGTGCTCTCGGTCGGCGCCGAGCCTTGGGATCATGGATGCCGATTGGCCGCGTGGTCGGGGCCGGCCCGGGTCCGGGGGGCATAGTTCGGGCCCCCGAGGCTGACAGCGGGCCTCGGCGTCTCGGGTGCCGACTGGCGGCACGTGCACGGGTGAGGCGGGGCTCGGTGGTCACGGCCGGCGCTGCCTGGCGCTCGCGGCGTGCGATGGGCCTCGAGGTCACGGTTGCCGCCCGGCCTCGCGCTCACGGGTGGGGGTGGGGCGGCTGAGGCCGGAAGCGTGTTCCCGGCCGACGCCGGGGCCTTGGGACCATGGCCGCCGATCGGACGCGTGGTTGGGGCTGGCGCCGGGTCCGATTGGTCAGGGCCGGTGCTGTCTGGTGCTCGGGGCTCCCGGGCGGACGGGCGTTCACGGGTGCGGGGCGGGCGGGCCGTTGTTCTCGGTGGGGCGCGTGGTCACCACTCGGGTCCCGGCCCGGGGCCACGGCTCCCGGGTGGTTCAGTTCTGCGGGGGCGTCCAGGCCCGCAGGGTCCGGTTGCTGGTGAACCTGTGCTCTGCCCCGGTGACCGGATCGGTGAACTCCAGTGTGCGGGCGAGCAGTTGCAGCGGGTGTCGGAAGTCGCCGGCCGGTACGGGGGCGGTCACCTCGGGGTAGAGCGGGTCGTCGAGGATGGGTACGCCCAAGGTGTTCAGGTGGACCCGCAGTTGGTGGGTCTGACCGGTCTCGGGGGTCAGCCGGTACCGGCCCAGCCCGTCCCGGTGCTCCGCCAGCTCCACCCGCGTCACCGCGTTCGGCTCGCCCTCTACCTCCCGGGCGGCCGGGATCCCGCGCTCCTTGACGATCCGGCTGCGCACGGTGCACGGCAGGGCGAGCGAGGGATCGTACGGCGCGACGGCCTCGTACTCCTTGTGCACCAGGCGGTCCCGGAACAGCGTCTGGTACGCGCCGCGCTCCTCGGGCCGCACCGTGAACAGCACGAGCCCGGCGGTGAGGCGGTCCAGCCGGTGCGCCGCGGTCAGCGTGGGGATGCCCAGCTCGTGCCGCAGCCGGGCCAGCGCGGTCTGGGCGACATGCGTGCCGCGCGGCGTCGTGGCGAGGAAGTGCGGCTTGTCGGCCACGACGATGTGCGCGTCCCGGTGGACGACCTCCACCGGGAACGGCACCGGCACCTCCGCGGGCAGCTCGCGGTGGAACCACACGAACATCCCCGGCTCGTACGGCGCGTCCGGCGCCACCGACCGCCCGTCGGCCCCGACGACCAGCCCCGCGCCGAACATCGCCTCGACCATGCCGGGCCCGGCACCTGTCAGCCGCTCCACCAGATGCTCCCGGACGGTCCCCCACACCCCGCCGAACGGCAGCCGCACCCGCACCGGGTCGACACCGTCGCGCTGCGGAAGCGGGGCGGGCGGGGGCGGGGTACGGCGTCTCATCAGGTCAAGGGTACGGGCGCCCGAGAACGGGCCCGCGGGCCGGCATCAGGCCGACTCCGCGGACACCGCCACCCCGGCTCCGCCCACCCCCATCCGCACCCGCTGTGCCCGCACGGCCCGGTACAGGACGCCGAGCAGCAGCGTGACCAGCAAAAACAGCACCGTGAACCACTGGAAGTACCAGTGCCCGCCCGCCGGGTCGTACACCGCAGCGCGCGGCCAGGCCAGGTTCACGGTCATCGCCAGGCCGTACAGGAGGGCCAGGGCGTTGACCGGGACGCCCCAGCGGCCGAGGGAGAACAGCGGTGCGCCCGTCTCGTCCGTGCCTGTCGAGGAGAACCGTCCGCGCAGGCGGCGGACCAGCAGCGGGCCGGTCACCATCGCGTACGCCAGGTACAGCATCGCGATGCACGTCGTGCCGATCGCCAGGAACGCCTCCGGCGAGGCGAAGTTCAGCAGGAGCAGCGCGGCCGCGAGGGCGCCGACCACCAGGGCGGGTGCGCCGGGCATGCCGGTGCGCGGGCCGACCCTGGCGAGGCGGCGGGCGAAGGGCAGCCGCCCGTCGCGGGCCATGGAGAACAGCATCCGGCAGGCCGCCGTCTGGATCGCGAGCGTGGCCACGGCGATCGCCACCACCACGTCGGCCAGCAGCACCCGGCCCACCCCGTCGCCCAGGCTGCTCGTGAGGACGTAGCTCAGCCCGTCCACCGCGAGCTTCCCGTCGGTCAGCCTCGGCGCGGCGAGCAGCCCGCCGAGGACGACGAGACCGCCCAGCAGGCCGGCCGCGCCGAGGGCGGTGAGGATCGTCCGGGGCGCGGTCCGGCGGGGGTTCACCGTCTCCTCGCTCATCTCGCCCGCGCTGTCGAAGCCGATCATCACGTAGGCCGCCGTGAACGAGCCGATCAGCAGCGCGCCGAACAGGCCGCTCCCGGCACCGCCGGTGGTGTGGAAGGTGATACCGGGGGAGCGCCGGGAGTGGGTCAGCAGGAGGACCACGATCAGGACCGCGCCGATGATCTCGGCGGTCACACCGACCCGGTTGACCACGGACATCACGCGGTTGTCCACCAGGTTCACCGCGGTGGTCAGGGCGAGGAGCAGCACGCCCAGCATCGCCGCGTTGGCCGCGCCGTCCGCGGAGGTGGGGGAGGGGTCGGTGCCGATCAGCTGGAAGCCGGACCAGAGCGCGGGCAGCACCATCTGCAGGGCGAGCGCGGCCGCGGCGACCACCACGATCTGCCCGATCACCATGATCCAGCCGGCGAACCAGCCGAACGCGGGGGTCGCCAGCCGCGAGGACCACTGGTAGATCGCACCGGAGAGGGGATAGCGCGCGGCCAGCTCGGCGAAGCACGCGGCGACCAGAAGCTGGCCGACCAGGACGGCGGGCCAGGCCCAGAAGAAGGCCGCTCCGCCGAAGGAGAAGCCGAAGGCGAAGAACTGGAAGACGGTCGTCAGGACGGAGATGAAGGAGAAACCGGCGGCGAAGGAGGCGTACCGGCCCAGGCTGCGGTGCAGCTCCTGGCGGTAGCCGAACTCCTCCAGGGAGCGGTCGTCGGTCGTCGTCACGGCGGCACCTGCCTAGGGGCGCGAGGAGTGAGTTCCTGTCGGGCGACAGAAATTAGGGACGCCCTGTTTCACCCGCGTCACACCGGCGTGTCCGGCTCGGGCCCAAGTCCTCACGCCCCGACGGCGCCACGTCAGCCCGTGTTCGACACGGCGCTGTGCCCGCCCCGAACGCCGAAGGCCCCGACCGTCACGGTCGGGGCCTTCGTACTGTCAGGGGTCGTGGTGGAGTGCCGCCGCGCACCCGAACGGTGCCGCAGACTTCGTCCGCTCAAGCGGCCGCCGCGCCGCCGCTCTCCTGTTCGGCCTCGATGCGGGCGTTCCACTCGCGCTTGGAGGCCTGCCAGCCGTCCTCGTTGTGGCCGAGGCGCCAGTAGCCGGAGATGGACAGGTCCTCGCGCGGGATCTCCAGCTCGACCCGGAGCAGCCGGCGCAGCTCCTTCACGAAGCCGGCCTCGCCGTGCACGAACGCGTGCGGCCGGCCCTGCGGGAAGCGAAGCCCGCGGACGGCCTCCACCAGGGCCTCGCCCACCGGCCGGTCCCCGCGGTGCAGCCAGACGACCTCCACCTCGGAGTCGATCTTCTGCTCCTCCTCGGGCCCCGAAACCTCCACGAAGGCGTGCGCCAGGGTGCCGGCGGGCAGCGTCTCCAGGGCGCGGGCGATCGCGGGCAGCGCGCTCTCGTCGCCGGCGAGCAGATGCCAGTCGGCGCTCGGGTCGGGCGCGTAGGCGCCACCGGGGCCCATGAAACGCACGGTCTCACCGGGCCGCACCCGGGTGGCCCACGGCCCGGCCAGACCCTCGTCGCCGTGGACCACGAAGTCCAGGGTCAGCTCGTGGTGTTCGGGATCCCAGGCGCGCACCGTGTACGTTCGCGTCACCGGCCACTGCTCGCGGGGGAACTCCGCGCGGATCCTCTCCAGGTCGAAGGGCTCCGGGTAGGTCACGCCCTCGGGGCCGAACAGCAGCTTCACATAGTGGTCGGTGCAGGTGTCCGCGGCGAAACCGGCCAGAGCCTCACCGCCGAGCACCACGCGCTGCATGTGCGGGGTCAACCGCTCGGTGCGCACCACCTGGGCGGTATGGGGCTTGCGCGGCTTTCGTCCCGGACGCTCTGCCATCACGGCCTCCTGCTGCATTGGTTAGGTTTACCTAAGTTAGCATCTCTCTTCAGTTGCCGGGTCGTCCATGGTGGCTCGATGAACGCCCTTTGCCGGAATATTCCGATGAGGATCAGGCCTCGAGCGTCGTCAGCAGCCGTTGCAGGGAGCCCCCCAGACCCCAGCGGGCCGCCAGCGCATCGAGTCCCGCCGGATCGCGCGGGACATGCGGCAGCGTGGTGTCCACCTCCGGCAGCGGCACGTCGTCGGCCACCCGCACCACCTTCGGCGCGACCGCGACATACGGCCGCGCCTCGGTCAGCCGCTTGCGCTGCGACGGCGTGAGCTTCGCCCGCGGGTCGTCGACCGCCGCCATGATCCCGGCCAGGTCGCCGAACTCGGCGAGCAGCTTGGCGGCCGTCTTCTCGCCGATGCCGGCCACGCCCGGCAGGCCGTCGCTCGGGTCGCCGCGCAGCAGCGCCAGATCCGCGTACCCCCGCCCGTCGACCCCATACTTCTCACGCAGCGCCGCCTCGTCGGTCAACTGCAGCGTGCCGACGCCCTTGAGCGGGTACAGCACCCGGATCTCCCGCTCGTCGTCGACGAGCTGGTACAGGTCGCGGTCGCCGGTGACGATGTCCACCGGTCCGCCGGCGCGCGCGGTGAACGTGCCGATCACATCGTCGGCCTCGTACCCCTCGACGCCGACCCGGGCGATGCCGACCGCGTCCAGCACCGCCTCGATGACCGGCACCTGCGGGGAGAGCGTGTCCGGCACCTCCTCCTCGTCCGGCGCGCCCTCGTGTTCCTCGGCGACCCGGTGGGCCTTGTAGGTCGGGATCAGGTCCACCCGCCACTGGGGCCGCCAGTCGGCGTCCATGCAGGCCACCAGCCGCTGCGGCCGGTGGTCCTTCACCAGCCGGTCGATGAAGTCCAGTAGCCCGCGCACGGCGTTCACGGGCGTGCCGTCCGGCGCCCTCACGGAGTCCGGCACGCCGAAGTAGGCGCGGAAGTACAGCGAAGCGGTGTCGAGAAGCATGAGTCGTCCGGTCACGCCCGCATCATGCCGCACCGCACCGACAGTGGCCCGGCGTACCGGAACGCGTTGCGTGCTGCGCATCGCCGTGAGCCCTGCCACTCGCGCGTTTGCGCTGGTCGGACCTGGGGAGGCGCCGCCTCGGAGCGAGGCTGGTTGCATTTTCAAGTGCCGGCGACTCTTCGTCTCCTGTTCCTGTCCCCGAGACGAGAGGCACGCGTGTCATCCAGGCTTGAGGCCGAGCACCTGTTCAAGGTGTTCGGCAGACGACCGGACCAGGCAGTGGAGCGGCTGCGGCAGGGCGCCGACCGGGAGGAGCTGCGGGCCGACGGCACCACCGCCGCCGTCATCGACGCCTCCTTCGAGGTCCGGGCCGGTGAGATCTTCGTCGTCATGGGCCTGTCGGGCTCCGGCAAGTCGACGCTGCTGCGCATGCTCAACGGCCTGCTGGAGCCGACCGCCGGCCAGGTCCGCTTCGACGGCCAGGACCTGACCGCGCTCACCGACCGCGAACTGCGCGAGCTGCGCTCGAGGAAGATCAGCATGGTCTTCCAGCACTTCGCGCTCTTCCCGCACCGCAGCGTCCGTGACAACGCCGCCTACGGCCTGGAAGTGCAGGGCGTGCCCCGCGCCGAGCGCGAGCGCCGCGCCGACGAGGCGCTCGCCCTGTGCGGCCTGGCCGGCTGGGAGACGTCCTGGCCCGACGAGCTGTCCGGCGGCATGCAGCAGCGCGTGGGCCTCGCCCGCGCCCTCGCCACCGACGCCGACCTGCTCCTCATGGACGAGTCCTTCAGCGCGCTCGACCCGCTGATCCGCCGCGACATGCAGGACCAGCTCCTGGACCTGCAGAAGACCCTGAAGAAGACCATCGTCTTCATCACCCACGACCTCAACGAGGCCATGCGCCTGGGCGACCGCGTCGCCGTCATGCGCGACGGCCGCATCGTCCAGACCGGCACCGCCGAGGACATCCTGCTGCGGCCCGGGAACGACTACGTCGCCTCCTTCATCCAGGACGTCGACCGCTCCCGCGTGCTCACCGCCGCCGCCGTGATGGACACCGAGCTCCGGGGCGACGAGGCCGACTGCGGCTGCGAGACGGCCGCACCGGACACCTCCTTCGCCGAGCTGTG
This sequence comes from Streptomyces sp. NPDC044061, assembly GCF_056434305.1. Classification (NCBI taxonomy): domain Bacteria; kingdom Bacillati; phylum Actinomycetota; class Actinomycetes; order Kitasatosporales; family Streptomycetaceae; genus Streptomyces; species Streptomyces sp. NPDC044061. The sequence goes on from NZ_JBWKFL010000007.1 coordinate 232,395, forward strand.
CGCGATCAGCGCCCGGCTCAGCCACCCCGTCGCCGTGCTCGACGCCGGCCGGGCGCTCGTCGGCGTCGTACCCCGGCAGCGTCTCGTCGGCTTCCTCGGCGACGAGCAGGGCCCGCCCACGGCGTGCCGGGAAAACGGCGGGAAGGTGATCACCCGTGCCTAGGCTGCACCTCGGCGACTGGGTCGACTCCGGCGTCGACTGGCTGGTCGCCCATCTCTCCTGGCTGTTCGACGCGATCCGCGCGGTCGTGGAGGGCATGTACGACGGCATCGACGCGGTTCTCACCGCGCCCCAGCCGCTGCTGCTGGCCGGCATCCTCGCGGTGATCGCCTGGTGGCTGCGCGGCCTGGTCGCGGGCGTCCTCGCCTTCGCCGGGTTCGCCCTCGTCGACTCGCTCGACCTGTGGGACCGGGCCATGTCCACCCTGGCCCTGGTGCTCGTCGCCACCGTCATCGCCCTGGTGATCTCGATCCCGCTCGGCATCCGGGCCGCCCGCTCCCGGGCGGTCAGCGCGGCCGTACGGCCCGTCCTGGACCTGCTCCAGACGATGCCCTCGATGGTCCTGCTGATCCCGGCCATCCTGTTCTTCGGGCTCGGCACGGCGGCCGGTGTCGTCGCCACCCTGATCTTCGCGCTCGCCCCCGGCGTCCGCATGACCGAGCTGGGCATCCGGCAGGTCGACGCCGAACTGGTCGAGGCCGCCGAGGCGTTCGGCACCAGCCCGCGCAACACCCTGTGGCGGGTGCAGCTGCCGCTGGCCCTGCCCACCATCATGGCCGGCGTCAACCAGGTGATCATGCTGGGCCTGTCCATGGTCGTCATCGCCGGCATGGTCGGCACCGGGGGACTCGGCGGGGCGGTCAACGAGGCCATCGGGCAACTCGACATCGGCTTCGGCTTCGAGGCGGGCGTCGGCATCGTCGTCCTCGCCATCTACCTGGACCGCATGACCAGTGCCCTCGGCACCCAGCTCTCCCCGCTGGGCCGCAGGGCCGCCGCCAAGGCACGGACGACCGCCTGGTCGTACCGCCCGCGCCCGGCCGTCGCCGTCGTCGGCGTGGTCGTCCTCGCGCTCGTCGCGGGCGGGATGAACGTCTTCGGGTCCCCGGCCGGCACCTCCGAGGCCTCCGGCACGGACGTCGGCAAGGGCAAGGAGATCAGGATCGGCTACATCCCCTGGGACGAGGGCATCGCCTCGACCTTCCTGTGGAAGGAACTCCTGGAGGAGCGCGGCTTCAAGGTGACCACGACCCAGTACGCGGCCGGCCCCCTCTACACCGGCCTGGCCACCGGGCAGCTCGACTTCCAGACCGACTCCTGGCTGCCCACCACGCACGCCGAGTACTGGAAGAAGTACGGCAAGCAGCTGGACGACCTCGGCAAGTGGTACGGCCCCACCTCCCTGGAGCTGACCGTCCCCTCCTATGTCAAGGACGTGAACTCGCTGCAGGATCTGAAGGAGCACGCCTCCGAGTTCGGCGGGAAGATCGTCGGCATCGAGCCGAGCGCGGGCATGATGGGCATGCTGAAGAGCAAGGTGCTCAAGAAGTACGGCCTCCAGGGCTCGTACGACGTCGTCGACGGCTCCACGCCCGCGATGCTCGCCGAGCTCAAGCGCGACTACGCCAGGAAGCAGCCGGTCGTCGTCACCCTGTGGTCCCCGCACTGGGCGTACAGCGACTACGACCTGAAGAAGCTGAAGGACCCCAAGGGCGCCTGGGGCGAGGGCGACGGCGTGCACACCCTCGCCCGCAAGGGCTTCGCCTCCGACAACCCCCGCGTCGGCAGCTGGCTGAAGAACTTCTCGATGACCGAGAAGCAGCTCACCGGCCTCGAGGCGCAGATCCAGCAGTCCGGCAAGGGCAGGGAGCAGGACGCCGTCCGCGCCTGGCTGAAGCGCGACCCGGGGCTGGTCGACAAGTGGGCGCCGGTCGCCCAGCAGGGTGCCAAGAGCCGGGCGGCCGGATGACCTGACCGTCCCGGACCGCCGCCCGAGGGGTGGGCAGCGCCGTGCGTCCCGAGGGCGCGTGGTGCTGCCCACCCCTCCGTGCGTTCCCGGCACCCCCGCGGACCCGACTCGTGCCCGCGTCCGACTACGGCAAGGATCCGGCCAACCACGGAGCGCCATGGAGCCCGCCCCGGCGGGAACACGGACGCGCCCTTCGGCCTTGAACCAGGGGAGACCCGTCCCGCGCGGCCGGCCGGCGCACTGGCCCGAACCGTGGGGGTGCGGGCCCCCCGGCGTGTCAGGGATGTGACAGGCGCGTGAAACGGTTTGCCGAACATGCGTAGGGTGCAGAGAACTCATCAGGGGTGTGCCCGGCGACGGGCACCCGGTCGGCGGCACGACGAGTGAAGGAGGGAGCCGGAGCGATGGGCGACCACAAAGAGCAACAGCCCGTGCGGGTGGGCGCGGCCGTCCGGCGGCGTCGCCGTGCGCTGGAACTCACCCTCGCCGTCGTGGCCGAGCGCACGGGCCTCTCGGTGCCCTTCCTCAGCCAGGTCGAGAACGACAAGGCCCGTCCGAGCCACACCTCCCTGGAGAAGCTGGCCGACGCCCTGCGCACGACGGCCGTGGAACTCCTCGCCGCCGCCGACCCGGCGGCCAGCGTGGACGTCGTACGCGCCGAGGTGGCCGCCGAGGGCGACTTCACGCCCCGCACCCGCTCCTTGGTGCGCGGTCATCACCAGCTGCACGCCTCCGAGTTCACCGGTGACCACGACGCCGGCCGCGAGTTCCAGCACCGCAACGACGAGCTGATGTACGTCGTCGACGGCGCCGTCGAGATCGAGGCCGAGGGCCGCGCCTACCGCCTCGGCCGCGGCGACACCCTGTACCTGACCGGCGGGGTCCGCCACCGCTGGCGGGCGACGGTCCCGGACACCCGGATCATCATCGTGGCGGTCGCCGAACACATCGAGGCGGTCAAGGACCGGTCGCGCTAGTGAGGGTCGTCTCCCTCGTCCCGTCCCTGACGGAGGCGGTGGCCGTGACGCTGCCCGGCGTGCTCGTCGGCGCCACGGACTGGTGCGGCCATCCGGCGGACCTGGACGTCGGCCGGATCGGGGGCACCAAGAACCCGAAGGTGGACCGGATCCTCGCCCTCGCGCCCGACCTCGTGATCGCCAACGAGGAGGAGAACCGCGCCCCCGACCTGGACGCCCTGCGCGCGGCAGGCCCGGAGGTACTGGTCACCGAGGTGCGGACCGTGCCCCAGGCCCTTTCCGAGCTGGACCGGGTGCTGACCGCGTGCGGCGCGCGGACGCGGCCCGGCTGGCTGGACGAGGCGGAGGCCGCGTGGAGCGCGCTGCCCGAGCCCGCGAGCCGCACGACGGCTGTCGTGCCGATCTGGCGCCGCCCGTGGATGGTCCTGGGCCGTGACACCTTCGCGGGCGACGTGCTGGCCCGCCTGGGCGTGCACCACCTGTACGCCACCCACGCCGACCGCTACCCCCGCGTACCCCTCGAGGAACTGCGGGCGGCGGCCCCGGACGTCGTCGTCCTCCCCGACGAGCCCTACCGCTTCACCGCCGACGACGGCCCCGAAGCGTTCGCCGGCCTGCCCTGCGCCCTGGTCAGCGGACGGCACCTGACCTGGTACGGCCCCTCACTGGCCGCGGCGCCACGGGTGCTGGCGAAGGCCCTGCGAGCAGCTCACCGCTGAGCAGGCCGCGCACGGTCCCGGCGGCAGCCGCCAGCCAGGCGGCGGCCAGGACGCCGTACAGACCCACGGCCAGCGCGGCGTACACCGCGAGACCGGTGTGCCGGGCGAGCGCGGCGGCGCCGGTGACACAGGTGCCCACCGGGAAGGTGAACGCCCACCAGGTCAGCGCGAAGCCCATGCCCCGGCGCCTGGCCCGCACCACGTGCGCGGTCGCGAGCCCCAGCCACAGCAGTGCGAACCCCATGACCGGCACCCCGTACAGCACGGCGAACACGTCGAGACCACGGTCGTACGGAGCCGGTACGACCCCGCCGGCCGTGTCGGCGATCAGGCCGACGGCGGTGGTGGACTGGCCGAGCGGGCCGAGGACCAGGAACAGGGCCGGGGTGAGCGCGAGCGGCAGCGGGCCGGAGGCGATCAGCCGGGTGAAGAGCAACGGGAGCAGCAGGAGTGTCCCGAGCAGGCTCAGCCCGAACAGTACGAAGCACGCCAGCAGCAGGGTCTCCCGGGGCTGCCCCGGCGGCAGGTGCGGCACCAGCAGCGGGCCGAGCGCGGCCGAGACCATCGGCGCGACGAGCGGCAGCAGCCAGACCGGGGTGGCGTCGGCGGCCCGGACGCGATGGTGCACGGCCATCAGGTACGGCACGGCCACGGCGGCCGCGAGCCCCACTCCCGTGCCGGCCGTGAACAGGACCGCGTCGAGCGCGACGGCGGGACCGGTGCCGATCCAGTCCCGGCCGACGGTCAGGGCACCGCCGCCCACCGCCAGCAGGGCCATGGACAGGCAGCCGTAGAAGGGGGCCACGGCCGGGTCGAGGAGGTGGGCGCGGGCCTGGTCGCGGTGGTGGGCCCAGTGCCGGGCGCGGGCGCTCAGCAGGGTCACCAGCAGGACGAGGGACAGGGCCCAGACGGCCGTGCAGACTCCGCGCAGTCCGGGCAGGTGCACGGGGAGCGCGGCGCCGGCGGTGCCGACGACAGAGGTACCCATCACGGAGGCGTACCAGTTGGGGCCGAGGTGCCGGACGCGAGCGAACCGTGGAACGGCCAGGGAATGGGCTGCGGTGACCATGACCCCACGGTTCCGCCCTGGGCGGCCACTGACCAGGGAGTTCGCGTCTATGAGGGCATAAGCTGGTCTTATGAGTGAGCAGTACGCGACGGATGACGGCGGCCCCGGCGGCTCGCTGGCGCACCGGGTGCCGGACCTCGGTGCGCTGGAACTGCTGCTGGCCGTGGCGCGGCTGGGCAGTCTCGGGGCGGCGGCCCGGGAGGTCGGCATCACCCAGCCGGCCGCCAGCAGCCGCATCCGCTCCATGGAGCGGCAGTTGGGTGTCGCCCTGGTGGACCGCTCTCCGCGCGGCTCCCGGCTCACGGACGCCGGCGCCCTGGTGACGGACTGGGCCCGGCGGGTGGTGGAGGCGGCGGCGGCATTCGACGCGGGCGCGCGGGCCCTGCGCGACCGGCGGGACTCGCGGCTGCGGGTCGCGGCGAGCATGACCATCGCCGAGTACCTGCTCCCGGGCTGGCTCCTCGCCCTGCACGCCGAGCGCCCCGACACCGCGGTGTCCCTGCTCGCGGGCAACTCGGCGAAGGTCGCGGAACTCCTGCTGGCCGACGAGGCGGACCTGGGCTTCGTGGAGGGGCTCACGGTCCCGTCGGGTCTGGACTCCGCGGTGATCGCCCATGACCGCCTGATCGTCGTCACGGCTCCCGGCCACCCCTGGGCCCGCCGCCGACGCCCCCTGACGCCGGAGGAACTGGCGGCCACGCCCCTGATCCTCCGCGAGCGCGGCTCCGGCACCCGCCAGGTCCTGGACAAGGCCCTGGGCGGCCTGGCCCGCCCGCTGATCGAACTCTCCTCGACCACGGCGGTGAAGGCCTCTGCGGTCAGCGGCGCGGGCCCCTCGGTGCTGAGCGAACTGGCGGTGGGGGAGGAGCTGGCGATGCGCCGCCTGGTGAGCATCCCGGTGGACGGCGTCTCCCTCCGCCGTGCCCTGCGCGCGGTGTGGCCCACAGGCCACCGCCCCACAGGCCCGGCCCGCGAACTCCTGTCCCTCACCCGAGGCTCTTGAGGAAGCCACCCCCAGCTCCCGAGGGGCGCGGGGAACTGCGCGCCCGGCCACGACGGCCCGGCACGAGGCAGCGGTCCGCGCCGAAGGCGGCCCTGATTGCGGCGAAGCCGCAGCTCCCGAGGGGCGCGGGGAACTGCGCGCCCGGCCACGACGGCCCGGCACGAGGCAGCGGTCCGCGCCGAAGGCGGCCCTGATTGCGGCGAAGCCGCAGCTCCCGAGGGGCGCGGGGAACTGCGCGCCCTCCCACGAAGACCCGGCACCAGCCAGCGGTCCGCGCCCAAGGTGGCGCCGAGCGCGGCGAAGCCGTGGCTCTTCAGGGGCGCGGGGAACTGCGCGACCGGCCACAACGAACCCGCACCGGACAGCGGACCGCAAGTTCAACCCGCTCGGCCCGCCGCAGCGACCACCGCTCGCATGACCCGCACGTCCTCCCCCATCTCCGGATGCCACTGCACACCCAGGACCCACCCCTCCTCCGGCGGCAGCTCGACCGCCTCCACGGTCCCGTCCGCCGCGTAGGCGGACGGGACCAGCCGCTCCCCGAGCCGCTCCACCGCCTGATGGTGATACGTCGGCACCGTCAGCTCCTCCGGGACGATCCCGGCGTACAGCGTCCCCGGCACCGGCTTCACCGGATGCCCGCCGAACACGCCGACCACCTCCGCGTGCCCGTCCAGATGCTGTACGAGCGTGCCCCCGAGGGCCACGTTCAGCAGCTGCATGCCCCGGCAGATCCCCAGCAACGGGACGCCCGCGGCCAGCGCCGCCTCGATCAGGGCCAGTTCCCAGGCGTCCCGCTTTGGCGCGGGCGGCCCCGTACGGGGAGAGCGCTCGGCGCCGTAGCGCGCCGGATCGACGTCCGGGCCACCGGCGATCACGAGCCCGTCCAGCCGGGCCACCGTGGCCGCCGCGTGCTCCGGGGCGTCAGGCGGCAGCATCGCCGCCAGCCCCCCGGCCCGCTGCACCAGCCGGGGATACCCGGCCGGCAGCAGCGCCGCGTCGAGCTCCCAGACGCCCCAGCGCGCACCGGCCTCCAGATACGTGCTCACACCGATCAGCGGTCGTACACTCACGCTGCCCTCCCGGGATAGCAAAGGTCCACGTTCACACCTTTGCGGGGCCGGCTCATGTCAGGAACCCCCGCAGCAGCGCCGCCGTACCCGCACAGTGCTCCCGCATCATCTCCCGTGCGCCGTCCGCGTCCCCGTCCAGCACCGCCTCCACCAGTGCGGTGTGCTGACGCTGCGAGTGCTCCAGGTTGCGCACCAGCAGCGGGATGCAGTCCAGCAGGTCGTTCACGGTCGCCCGGACCGCCGCGTACTGCGCGGTGAGCGACGGCGAACCGCACAGCTCGGCCAGCGTCAGATGCAGCAGCGTGTCCAGCCGCCGGTAGTCCGGGAGGGGGGCCTCACGGGTGCGGTCCAGCGCCTCCCGCAACCGGTCGGCCTGCTCCTTCGTCAGCCCGTGCGCCGCGCACAGCCCCGCCGCCCCCACCTCCAGCACCTCGCGGAAGCGCAGCACGTCCTCGATGTCGACCTCGGCGATCCGTCGCCGCAGCTCGTCCTCGCCCCCCGCGTCCGCGCGCGGCAGCACGAACGTTCCGCCGTAGCGTCCGCGCCGCGACTCCACCAGGCCCTGGTCCTGCAGCACCTTCAGCACCTCGCGCAGCGTCACCCGGCTGATCCCGAGCCGCTCCGCCAGCTCCCGCTCGGCCGGCAGCCGCTCGCCACCCGGCACCAGGCCGAGGCGTACGACCTGCAGGATCTGCTCCAGCGCCTCCTCGAAGCCGTTGCCCGCGCGCACCGGCCGCAGCACCGGAGCGAGCCGGTCGTCCACTCCGCGCGCGGGCGCCCCGTGCGCATCCGTCTCCCGCGGCATCCGGCCGTACCCCCTTCCCAAGCAATGGTTCTCGGCAATACCTTATGGCTCCCGGCCCCGCCGCAAAACGCGAAGAAGCCGAAGGAGGCTCTCCCGTGGCAGACCGCACACCCCCGCTGAGCGTCGAGGAGCTGCACGCCCTCGTCGCCGGCGGTGAGATCGACACTGTCGTCCTGGCCTTCCCCGACATGCAAGGGCGGCTCCAGGGCAAGCGGTTCGCCGCCCGGTTCTTCCTCGACGAGGTCCTGCACCACGGCACCGAGGGCTGCAACTACCTCCTCGCCGTCGACACCGAGATGAACACCGTCGACGGCTACGAGATGTCCTCCTGGGACCGCGGCTACGGCGACTTCGCCATGCATCCCGACCTCGCCACCCTGCGCCGCGTCCCCTGGCACCCCGGCACCGCGCTGCTCGTCGCCGACCTCGCCTGGGAGGACGGCACCCCGGTCGTCGCCGCCCCGCGCCAGATCCTGCGCCACCAGCTCGAGAGGCTCGCCGAACTCGGCCACACCGCCCAGGTCGGCACCGAGCTGGAGTTCATCGTCTTCAAGGACAGCTACGAGCAGGCCTGGGACGCGGGCTACCGCGGTCTGACCCCGGCCAACCAGTACAACATCGACTACTCCATCCTCGGCACCGGCCGCATCGAACCCCTGCTGCGCCGCCTGCGCAACGACATGGCCGGCGCCGGCCTCACCGTCGAGTCCGCCAAGGGCGAGTGCAACCCCGGCCAGCACGAGATCGCCTTCCGCTACGACGAGGCCCTCGTCACCTGCGACCAGCACGCCCTGTACAAGACCGGCGCCAAGGAGATCGCCGCCCAGGAGGGCGTCTCGATCACCTTCATGGCCAAGTACAACGAGCGCGAGGGCAACTCCTGCCACATCCACCTCTCGCTCGCCGACGCCGACGGCGGCAACGCGATGGCCGGGCCTGACGGCATGTCCGAGGTCATGCGGCACTTCCTCGCCGGACAGCTGGCCGCCCTGCGCGACTTCTCCCTCCTCTACGCGCCCAACATCAACTCCTACAAGCGGTTCCAGCCCGGCTCCTTCGCCCCCACCGCCGTCGCCTGGGGCCACGACAACCGCACCTGCGCCCTGCGCGTCGTCGGCCACGGCCGCTCCCTGCGCTTCGAGAACCGCCTCCCCGGCGGCGACGTCAACCCCTACCTCGCCGTCGCCGGACTCGTCGCGGCCGGCCTGTACGGCATCGAGCAGAAGCTGGAACTGCCCGAGCCCTGCCCCGGCAACGCCTACACCGCCGACTTCGAGCACGTCCCGACCACCCTGCGCGAGGCCGCCGAACTCTGGGAGACGAGCCCGATCGCCAAGGCGGCCTTCGGCGACGAGGTCGTCGCGCACTACCGCAACATGGCACGCGTCGAGCTGGAGGCCTTCGACGCCGCGGTCACCGACTGGGAGCTGCGCCGCTCCTTCGAACGTCTGTGAAAGGCCGTCACGTGTCCGACCCGCACGAGCTGAAGGTCCTCAACCCCGCCACCGAAGAGGTCGTCGCCACCGTCCCCGCCGCGGACGCGGCCGACGTGGACGCCGCCGTCGCACGGGCCTCGCGGGCCCGGCCGAAGTGGGCCGCCCTCCCGCCCGCCGACCGCGCCCGGCTGCTGCGCCGCTTCGCCGACGTGGTCGACTCACACATCGAGGAACTGGCCCAGCTGGAGGTGCGCGAGGCCGGCCACACCGTCGGCAACGCCCGCTGGGAGGCCGGCAACGCCCGCGACCTGCTGCTCTACGCGGCCGGCGGCGCCGAACGCCTGCTCGGCAGACAGATCCCGGCCCCCGGCGGCTGGGACGTCACCTTCCACGAACCCATGGGCGTCATCGGCGTGATCGCGCCCTGGAACTTCCCGATGCCCATCGCCGCCTGGGGCTCCTTCCCGGCCCTCGCCGCGGGCAACGCGGTCGTCCTCAAGCCCGCCGAGACCACCCCGCTCACCGCCCTGCGCCTCGCCGAACTCGCCCTGGAGGCAGGGCTGCCCGAGCACCTCTTCCAGGCGCTCCCTGGCTACGGCCACACCGCCGGACGCGCCCTGGTGGACCACCCGGACGTCGCCAAGATCGTCTTCACCGGGTCCACGAGCACCGGCCGCGAGGTCATGGAGCGCTGCGCCCGCCTGGTCAAGCCGGTCACCCTGGAACTCGGCGGCAAGAGCCCCAACGTCGTCTTCGCGGACGCCGACCTCAAGGCCGCCCTCGACCCCTTCTCCTTCCTGGACAACGCCGGCCAGGACTGCTGCGCCCGCACCCGTGTCCTCGTCCAGCAGGCGGTGTACGAGGAGGCCCGCGACTTCCTCGGGGACGCGCTGGCCGCGGTCGTCGTGGGCGACCCGGCCGACGAGAGGACCCGGATGGGTCCACTGATCTCCCGTCAGCAGCTCGACCGCGTACGGTCCTACGTCCCCGACGACGCACCGGCCCTGCGCGGCGAAGCGCCCGACGGCCCCGGCTTCTGGTTCCCGCCGACCGTCCTCACCGGCGAGCGGCACGACAGCCGGGCGGCCCGCGAGGAGATCTTCGGCCCCGTCGCCGTCCTGCTCCCCTTCACCGACGAGGAGGACGCGATCCGCCTCGCCAACGACACCCCCTACGGACTCTCCGGCTCCATCTGGACCAGGGACGTGGGCCGCGCCCTGCGCGTCTCCCAGGCCGTCCGCGCGGGCAACCTGTCCGTCAACTCCCATTCCAGCGTCCGCTACTGGACCCCGTTCGGCGGCTTCAAGCAGTCCGGCCTCGGCCGCGAACTCGGCCCCGACGCCCTGACCGCCTTCACCGAAACCAAGAACGTCTTCATCAGCACGGAGGGCCCCGCACAGTGACCGACTCCATCGTCTGCCGCCGCCTGGTCGGCCGTACCGCCGTCGTCACCGGAGCGGGCAGCGGCATCGGCCTCGCCGCCGCCCGCCGCCTCGCCGCCGAAGGCGCCCATGTGGTCTGCGGCGACATCGACGACACCGCGGGCAAGGCCGCCGCCGACGAGGTCGGCGGACTCTTCGTGAAGGTCGACGTCACCGACCCCGAGCAGGTCGAGGCGCTGTTCAAGGCGGCGTACGACACCTACGGCAGCGTCGACGTCGCCTTCAACAACGCCGGTATCTCGCCGCCCGACGACGACTCCATCCTGGAGACCGGCCTGGAGGCCTGGAAGCGCGTCCAGGAGGTCAACCTCACCTCCGTCTACCTGTGCTGCAAGGCGGCGATCCCCTACATGCGCCGCCAGGGCAGGGGCTCCGTCATCAACACGGCGTCCTTCGTGGCCCGGATGGGCGCGGCCACCTCCCAGATCTCGTACACCGCGTCCAAGGGCGGCGTACTCGCCATGTCCCGCGAACTGGGCGTGCAGTTCGCCCGTGAGGGCATCCGGGTGAACGCCCTGTGCCCCGGCCCGGTCAACACCCCGCTCCTGCGGGAGCTGTTCGCCAAGGACCCGGAGCGGGCCGCCCGCCGCCTCGTCCACATCCCGGTCGGCCGGTTCGCCGAGGCCGAGGAGATCGCCGCCGCCGTGGCCTTCCTGGCCAGTGACGACTCCTCCTTCGTCAACGCCACCGACTTCCTGGTGGACGGCGGGATCTCGGGCGCGTACGTCACTCCCCTGTAGGGGCAAAGGTGTACGGTCCGCGCATATGCGACAGCTTCTCGCGTGGACCCTGGCAGCGGCCGCCGTCCTGGCGGCCGCACCCACCGCACCGGCCGCCGCCCCCGACTGCCCGCAGCTGAGCGGCGGCTGGCACGGCGACCACCGCGCCCGCCTCCAGCGGGTCATCGACGCCTACGGCACCTGCTCAGGACGCACGGGCGCGGTCGCCGCGTTCGACTGGGACAACACCGTCACCAAGAACGACGTCACCGACGCCACCCTCTCCTGGGCCCTGCGCCACGACCGGCTGCTGCGCCCCGCCCGCTGGAAGGACACCAGCGCCTGGCTCACCGACGCCGCCGACCGGGCCCTCACCGCAGCCTGCGGCACCGGCGCGGGCGCGCCCCTGCGCACCTCCACCCAGCCCCGCTGCACGGACGAGATCGTGCGGATCCGCGAGGACGGCACCACGATGAGCGGCGCCCCGGCCTTCGCGGGCCGCTGGAACCACCGGCGCACGGTCCCGCAGTACGCCTGGGTCCCCCAGCTCTTCGCGGGCCGCACCCCCGCCGAACTCGCCGGCTACGCACGCGCCGCCCGCCGCGAGGCCCTGGCCGCCCCCGTCGGCTCGACCCGCACCCTCGGCACCCACACGGTCCCCGCCTACGTCCGCTACTACGACCAGCAGCGCGATCTGATCCTCACCTTGCGGCGGGCCGGCTTCCGGATCTACGTCGTCTCGGCGGGCTCCGAGCCCATCACCGAGGTCTGGTCCCGGGCGGTCGGCGTCGACGCGGCCCACACCATCGCCATCCGCTCGGTCCTGGACCGCCGGGGCCGGATCACCCCGCGCAACGAGGGCTGCGGCGGCGCCCCGGCGTCCCGGGGAGCGGTCATCCCGTACATCGAGGGCAAGCGCTGCTGGATCAACCAGGAGGTCTACGGCGTCCACGGCGCCGCCGCCTGGAGGCAGCAGCCCCGGGAGAACCGGCCGGCGGTCGCGGCCGGTGACGCCGACACCGACGTCACCTTCGTCGGTGACGCCACCGGCGCCCACCTCGTGATCAACCGCAACAAGCCCGAGCTGATGTGCCGGGCCTACGACGACGCCGACCGCCGCTGGCTGGTCGAGCCGATGTTCATCGACCCGCTGCCGCGCAGGGCACGGCCGTACCCGTGCGCGACCAGCGCCTACACCGCCCCGGACGGCACGCCACGACCGCTCCGGCGCGCCGACGGCTCGGTGGTGCCGGACCAGGCGGACGCCGTCCACCGAGCCCGGCTCACAGGAAGGTCTGCCCCTCGCCCCGGTAGGTGGGCACGGTCGCCGTCACCGTGTCCCCCTCGATCAGGTGCAGCGCGTCGAACCGCTCGCACAGCTCGCCCGCCTTGGCGTGCCGGAACCACACCTTGTCGCCGATGAGCAGGTCGTCGGCGGGCGAGCCGAGCAACGGGGTCTGCACCTCGCCGGGACCCTCCTGCGGGTCGTACTTCAGCCCCTCCGGCAGGTACGGCACCGGCAACCGGTCCGGGCCGGCCGCGCCGGAGGCCGGGTAGCCGCCGCCGAGCACGGTGACGACACCCACGCCCGGCCGCCGTACGACGGGCTGGGCGAACAGGGCGGCCGGACGGCCGGAGAAGGACGTGTAGTTGTCGAAGAGCCGGGGCACGTACAGGCCCGAGCCGGCCGCTATCTCCGTGACCGCGTCCTCGGCGGCTGTGTGCTGCACGCTGCCCGTGCCACCGCCGTTGACGAACTCCAGGTCGGGCGCCACGGCCCGTACCGCCCGCACCACGGCACCGCGCCGCTCGGCCAGCTCGCGCCGGGCGGTGGCCTGCATCAGCCGGATGGCACGCGACCGCAGCGGCCGCCCGGCCAGCGCGTCCCCGACCCCGGCGACGTGCCCCTCGTACGCCATGATCCCCACCAGCCGGAACCCCGGCCGCCGGGCCACGGCCCTTGCCAGCTCCGCGAGTTGGGCGGGCGAGTGCAGCGGGGACCGGCGCGCGCCGACGCGCATCCGGCCGCCCAGCAACCTCAGCGAGGTGTCCAACTCCAGGCAGACCCGCACCACTTCGCGCCCGCCGTCGCGTGCCGCGTCGATGAGGTCGAGGTGGGCGACGTCGTCGATCATCACGGTGACGGCGCCGGCGAGCTTGGGATCGGCGGCCAGCTCCGCGAAACCGGACCGGTCGGCGGACGGGTAGGCCAGCAGGATGTCCTCGAACCCCGAGCGCGCGAGCCACAGCGACTCGGCGAGGGTGAACGACATGATGCCCTGGAAGCCGTCCCTGGCCAGGACGCGTTCCAGCAGGGCCCGGCAGCGGACCGATTTGCTGGCGACCCGGACGGGCTTGCCCGCGGCACGGCGGACCAGGTCGTCCGCGTTGGCGTCGAAGGCGTGCAGATCCACGATCGCGAGAGGGGCGTCGAGATGGGCGGTGGCCCGGTCGTAACGGGCCCGGTCGGCGGCGCGCGCAGTCATGACGGAAGCCTGCCAGAGACGATTACCGCAGGGTAGGGGGACGTTCCGGGCAGATGCCCCCCGGCGCGTGGACTGGTTCTCCCTCACTCTCGGACAACCCGTAGAGTGACGCGCACGTACGGCGGAACGCACTCGGCCGCATCGGCTGAACCGGGATGCCGGTCCAGCCGTACGGGTATGCGTGCCCGGACGGAGTCTCCGCACCGGGCGCGGCCGCTGATGGAACGGCCCGCGTGCGAGAAACGGCCCGGGCATGAGGAAACGGGGGGTGCATGAGCACGGAAGCGCGCCGCGCCCCGATCCCTCCACGCCCGACGACCCCGCCGCCCGGCCACCCGAAGGACACCCACACGGAACCGCAGGCACCGGGACGCGCGGGAGCCGGTCAGGACGCGGCCACGACGGGATCGTCGGCGTCCGGGGCCGCGGCCGAGCCGCCCGCGCGTCGCGACGCGCCCGTGTCCATGTGGCGAGACGGCGACCCCGACGACGAGCCCTCGGTGTTCGCGCCGCGCGCCTCCCGGACGCCGGCCGGCCGGCCGACGGGTGAGGGGCCGCACCGGACCGACGGCTCCCGCTTCCCCGGGCTCCGTCCCTTCGCCGTACCCGAGGCCACCGACCCCACGAGCCCACCCCCACCCCCCGCCTCCGCCCGCTTCCCCGACGCCCCACCGGCCCCGCCCCGCGACGGCGCCGCCGGCGATGTGCCGCCGCGCCCGGCTCACGGCCCCGGCGCCCAGGCCCGCCGCGGTGAGGCCGGTACGTCTGTGCCGCCGCGTCCGGTCCACGGCTCCGCCCCGCAGGCCCGCAGCGACGAGTCCGTCACGGCCGTGCCCCAACAGCCCGCCTCGGCCCGTTTCCCCGACGCCCCGCCGGCCTCGCGCCGCGACGGCGCCGCCGGCGATGTGCCGCCGCGCCCGGCTCACGGCCCCGGCGCCCAGGCCCGCCGCGGTGAGGCCGGTACGTCTGTGCCGCCGCATCCGGTCCACAGTCCTGGCCTGCAGCCCCGCCGCGATGAGGCCGGTACGTCTGTGCCGCCGCGTCCGGTCCACGGCTCCGCCCCGCAGGCCAGCAGCGACGAGTCCGTCACGGCCGTGCCTCAACAGCCCGTCTCGGCCCGTTTCCCCGACGCCCCACCGGCCTCGCGCCGCGACGGCGCCGCCGGCGATGTGCCGCCGCGCCCCGCTCATGGCCCCGGCCGGCAGGCCCGCCGCGATGAGGCCGGTACGCCCGTGCCGCCGCGCCCGGCCCACGGCCCTGGCGCCCAGGCCCGCAGCGGTGAGGCCGGTACGCCCGTGCCGCCGCGTCCGGTCCACGGCCCTGGCGCCCAGGCCCGCAGGGGCGAGGCCGATACGGCCGTGCCCCAACAGCCCGTCTCGGCCCGCTTCTCCGACGCCCCACCGGCCCCGCCCCGCGACGAGGCCGCACCGGCCGTGCCGCCGCGCCCGGTGGACCGCCCCGGCCCGCAGACTCGCCGCGACGAGGCCGGTTCGGCCGTGCCCCAGCGGCCCGGTCCGCAGGCCGGTCGTCCGGGGGCCCCGGCGGTGTCCCTGTCGGAGACGACGGCCCGGCTCCGGCCGATTCGGTCGGCGTCGGGGCCACAGCGTTCCGGTTCCGGGTTCTCCTCCGCATCCTCCGAACGCCAGGGGGCCGCGCAAGGGACCGCTTCCGCGGAGTCCTCGCCGACGCCCGGCGGAGGCCGCGAACGGCCCGGCCGCCCGTCGGCCCCGGCGGAGTCCCCGTCGGAGACGACGACCCGGCTGCGGCCGATCCCGTCCACGCCGCGGCCGGAGCGGTCCGGTACCGCCACCGTGCCCGCCTCCCGCAGCGAGGGATCCTCCCCGACGCCCGCCTCCGGCCGCCCGGCTCCCTCGCAGCCGCCGGTTTCCGCGCGCACCGCCTGGAGCCCGGGTGGCCCCGCCCACCCCGCGAGTCCCCCGCCCACCGCCCCGGACCCGGCACTGTCCTGGAGCGCCGGTGCCGGCGCGCGACCCGTGGTGTCGTTCGGGGAGCCCGAGGGGTACGACGAGCGGATGCGGGCGCGGCCGCTGGGGTTGCGGATACGGCCCCGGACCGCCGCTGCCGCCGCCTGCCTGGTCCTCGGACTCGGCCTCATCGGCGGTGCGGTGACCGGCAGTTGGCTCACCGGCGACGACGGGCACGGCACGGCGGGGAGCGGATTCAGCGCGACCGCGACGCTGTGGCACAGCGTGCCCGTCGACCAGTTGTTCCCGCCGACCGTCCAGGGCACCGGTGCCGGACCCGGCGGTGCCGACCGGTCCTGGACGCGGATCGCCGTCGCCCAGGACAGCGGCTGCGCCGACGCCCTCGACCCGCTGCTGCACAAGGCGCTCGCCCCCGTCGGCTGCCGGCGGCTCCTGCGTGCCACCTACACCGACGCCACCCAGAGCTACGTCACCACCGTCGGCCTGCTGTTCACCAAGGGCGACTCCGCCGCCATGTCCGCGCTCGCCGCCCGCTTCCGCGACGAGCACCTGGACCGCCGCAGCGACCTGATGCCCCGGCCGTACGCCGCCAAGGGCACCGCGGCGGCCGGCTTCGGCGACAAGCAGCGCGCCACCTGGACCCTCTCCGTCCTCACCGACGCTCCCGTCGTCGCCTACGCCGTCTCCGGCTGGGCCGACGGCCGCACCGTCGACTCGCCCCAGCCCTCCGCTGAAGCCGTCCGCTCCGGCGCCACCACGGCTCCCGCCCAGGCCGGCCTCGGCAACGAGGCCCAGGGCCTGGCCGACCGCATCGAGCGGCGGCTGCGGCAGACCGCCGGCTCGGCCACGGAGAAGCCCTCATGATGCGACCGATGCGCGGCCGTCGCCGCGCGGGCGTCACCGGCTCGGCGGTGAGCGTCCTGCTGGCCGGCGCCCTCGTCCTGCTGCCGTCCGCCGAGGCCCACGCCGACGGCATCCGCGCCCAGCAGTGGGGCCTGTCCGCGCTCCACCTCGACGAGGCGTGGCGCACCACCAAGGGCCGGGGCGTCACCGTGGCCGTCCTGGACACCGGCGTCGAGGCCGACCACCCGGACCTGACCGGAAACGTCCTGCACGCCAAGGACATGATCGGCTTCGGCGCGGGGCCCGGCGACCGCACCTGGGCCCGGCACGGCACCGCCATGGCCGGCATCATCGCCGGGCACGGCCACGGACCCGGCAACACCGCCGGCGTCATGGGCGTCGCGCCCGAGGCGAAGATCCTGCCCGTGCGGGTCATCCTGGAGGACGGCGACTCCGCGCGCGCCAAGGCCCGCACCACCCGCGGCAACGCCCTCGCCGACGGCATCCGCTGGGCCGCCGACCACGGCGCCGACGTCATCAACCTCTCCCTCGGCGACGACTCCGACTCCGCCCACCCGGAGCCGAGCGAGGACGAGGCCGTGCAGTACGCCCTGAAGAAGGGCGTGGTCGTCGTGGCCTCCGCGGGCAACGGCGGCGACAAGGGCGACCACGTCTCCTACCCGGCCGCCTACCCGGGCGTCGTCGCCGCCACCGCCGTGGACAAGTTCGGCACCCGTGCCTCCTTCTCCACCCGCCGCTGGTACGCCGCGGTGAGCGCGCCCGGCGTGGACGTCGTGATCGCGGACCCCGACCACAAGTACTACGAGGGCTGGGGCACCTCGGCCGCCTCGGCGTTCGTCTCGGGCGCCGCGGCCCTCATCAAGGCGGCCCACCCCACGCTGGCCCCGGCCCAGATCAAGAGGCTCCTGGAGGACACGGCCCGCGACGCCCCGGTGAGCGGCCGCGACGACTCCCGCGGCTTCGGCATGATCGACCCGGCCGCCGCCCTGAAGGCCGCGGCACGCCTCAAGCCGCGGGCACTGCGCCCGGCGTCGTACCGGGAGAAGTACTTCGGCCCGGGCCCGGACACCGTCACGTCCAGCGGCTCCGCCTCCGACTGGGCGGGCCCCCTGGCGGGCAGCGTCGGCGGAGTCCTGCTGGTCGCGGGCCTGGTCCTGTGGAGAAGCCGGAAGGCGACTCGCTGACAACCCGCCGTACCGGCCGGACACGACCCGCACCCACCGGACGGCACACCCTTACGACGCCGAGGCGAACCCCGACACCGCCGCCTTCGCGGCCTCTTCCACCAGCGAGATCCCCTTCGCCTGGCTGACGGTCCCGTTCGACAGCACCGCCACCAGGTAGTCGGCCCCGTCCACGGTCACCCGCCCGATGCTGTTGACGTCCCACAGCCCGGTCGTACTGCGCGGCAGCCACCCGTTCTTCAGCGCCCAGGACGAGCCCACGGCCGCCGCCGAGACCCCCCACTGCTGATCGGCCTCCACGGACTTCATCAGCCCCTGGACGTACGTGCGGGACGCCGCGCTCAGCCGGGACTCCTCCCCGAACACCTGCCGAAGCAGGACCAGTTGGTCCGCGGCGGTGGTCTGGGTCAGCCCCCACAACTCGCCGGAGCCACCGGAGGTCGACGTCAGCCCGAACCGTTCGTTCGCCGCGTCCAGCCCCTCGGCACGGCTGATCGCGTGCCACAGCGCGGTCGCGGACGCGTTGTCGCTGTTCTCGATCATCCTGGTGGCGTACGCCTTCTCCGCGGCCGTCAGAGAGCGCCCCGCGTCCTGCGCCCGGAGCAGCAACGTGGCCAGGATGTCGACCTTGACGATGCTCGCCGTGTCGAACGCGGCCTCGCCGTACACGGCGCTCTCGCCGGAGTTCAGCTCCAGCACCGCCGCCGACACCTTCGCCCCCGACGGCACGGTCACCGACGCCATCGCCTTCGACAGCGACGCCCTCCGGTCGACGGCCGAAGGCTTCGTCACGGGTTCCACCGACGCCTCCTCGCCCGCCGCGGCCGAGGAGGCGGCCGACGGCGACGCCGCCGACGATACGGCCCCGGCACCGGAATGCGCGCGCGCCTTCACATAGACCGTGCCGCCCGCCGTGACCCCGCCCACGGCGACCACGGCGAGCGCGGTGAACAGAAACGGGCGGCGACGGGACCGGCGGGCGCGGCGACGGCCGGCTCTGGAGGACTCCATGACCGCGATGCTCGGGGCGGGGACTGTGCGCCGCGTTGGACGGAGGTTGGATCCGCGTCAGCGAATACTGAGTTTCCTGTGAATCCGGTGACGACCTGGTTTCCGGCCCCGCACAAACGCGGCGACTTCCCCCCTATAGGGTCGGTGACCGTGGCGAACAAGAACATTCCCGACCCCGGATTCTCCGACGACGACGGATCGGCCGACCCCCGGCTGAGCGCCGCGCTCGCCGCCTGGGCCGAGGACCGCACGGCAGTGGGCCCCGTCCTGGCGGCGCTCAAGGGCGCCCGGCTGCTGGTGCCCGTCGTCGCGATGCTCGGCGAGGTGGAGGAGGACGAGAACGGGCTGCGCCGCGAGAAGACCAGCGACATGGCCGTGCCCACGCTGAAGGCCGGCCACCGCACGGCCCTGCCCGCCTTCACCTCCACCGACTCCCTGGCCCGCTGGGACCCGGCGGCCCGGCCCGTCGCCGTACCGCTGCACCAGGCGCTGCAGGCCGCGGCGCACGAGAAGGCGGACACGGTCGTACTGGACATGGCCGGGCCGGTGCCCTTCGAGCTGACCGGACCCGCGCTGCTCGCCCTCGCCGAAGGCCGTACGAGCACCGACCCGCTCAGCGACCCGGCCGTGGTCGAGGCCGTCCGCGCCGCCGTGGCCGCCGAGCCCGCCGTACTGCGCGCCCACCTCGGCCCCGGAGAGGCCGACGGCACCCTCGCCCTGGTCCTCGATCCGGCCGCGCCGCCCGCCGAGACCGCCCGCTCGGTCGCCGGACGGCTGTCCGCCGACGAGACGCTGAGGGCCCGCCTGGTGCGGGGCCTCGACCTGGCACTCCTGCCGGCCGGGACCACGCCTCCGGGCGAGCCCTTGTTCGTACGGGGATGAGCGGCCGCGGAACCAGCCGTGAGCGGTCGCGGGACCAGGGCCTCTCTTTCGGATCTTGCCGGGGGCGCGCTGCCCGGCACGCGCATCTGCCGCGTTGTCGTCGGTTGCCGACTCCCGCACGCTCGGCTTCGCTCGCGCGGGGGCGCCCCCATCGCGTCGACGCCCTCCTCCGCCTTGCAGCTGCACGCACCGGACCCCGCTCGGGTCGGACGGAAGGCGCCGCCGCTCCGAGCCGGTCAGATCCGAAGGAAAGACCCTAGCCGTAGACGGGGCCGGTGTACTTCTCGCCCGGGCCCTGGCCCGGCTCGTCCGGCACGATCGACGCCTCGCGGAACGCCAGCTGCAGCGACTTCAGGCCGTCGCGCAGCGGCGCCGCGTGGAAGGAGCTGATCTCGGTCGCGCTCGCGTCCAGCAGGCCGGCGAGCCCGGAGATCAGCTTGCGGGCCTCGTCCAGGTCCTGGTACTTGTCGCCCTCCTCGCTCAGCCCGAGCTTCACGGCGGCGGCGCTCATCAGGTTGACGGCGACCGTCACGATCACCTCGACGGCGGGGACCTCGGCGATGTCCCGGGTCATCGCGTCGAAGTCGGTGTTCTCAGGAGGGGTCTCACTCATGTCCCACACCATAGGCGAGGGCGGGAGGGCGCCTTACCCAGGCCCACCCCGCCCCAATTAGCCCTTGTCAAGCGATCCTGCTAACCTGATTGGCGACCGGCCGGACACAGCTGTGCTCGGCCCACAAGTGGAGGCTCCGATCTCCCACCTGACCGTCCCGAGGGACGGCGGGTCACCCGGTCAGGCGGCCACCATCGTTCCGTACGGACGATGGAGTCGCCCGATGTGCGCCCCGCGGTTGCCGCGGCGGTGCTCCGGATGCTTTGGGAGCCCCGCCTGTGATCGTCCGGGGCATTTTTTGTGCTTCGGCGCGGTTAGGTCTAAGGAAAAGACATACGCGGCTGTCCGCCAGACCGCCGTGTGGTGCTACCGAGGAGGATCCATCAGCGCCGAGCCCCGCATCAACGACCGGATTCGCGTTCCCGAGGTGCGACTTGTCGGTCCCAGTGGCGAGCAGGTCGGCATCGTGCCGCTTGCGAAGGCACTGGAGCTTGCGCAGGAGTACGACCTGGACCTGGTCGAGGTCGCGGCGAACGCCCGTCCGCCCGTGTGCAAGCTCATGGACTACGGGAAGTTCAAGTACGAGTCGGCCATGAAGGCCCGTGAGGCGCGCAAGAACCAGGCGCACACGGTCATCAAGGAGATGAAGCTCCGGCCGAAGATCGACCCGCACGACTATGACACCAAGAAGGGTCACGTCGTCCGGTTCCTCAAGCAGGGCGACAAGGTCAAGATCACGATCATGTTCCGTGGTCGCGAGCAGTCCCGGCCGGAGCTCGGCTACCGACTGCTGCAGCGTCTGGCGGAGGACGTCCAGGAGCTCGGTTTCGTCGAGTCGAACCCGAAGCAGGACGGCCGCAACATGATCATGGTTCTCGGTCCGCACAAGAAGAAGACCGAGGCGATGGCCGAGGCGCGTCAGGCGCAGGAGGCCCGCAAGGCCGAGGCGAAGGCGAACCCCGGTCGTTCGCAGAACGCCGCCGACGCTCAGCCTGAAGAGGCCCCGGCCGAGGCTTCCGCCGAGGCGTGATCCCCGGGGACGCGAGTCCCCAAGGACGTAACCGAAACAAGAGCGACGTTCCACCGTGCCCGGTTTTCGTGACCGGGCACCGGAGCGCCACCGACGAGGAGAGAACGGCGCTATGCCGAAGAACAAGTCGCACAGCGGTGCCAGCAAGCGCTTCAAGGTCACCGGCTCCGGCAAGGTGCTCCGTGAGCGCGCCGGCAAGCGCCACCTGCTTGAGCACAAGTCGTCCCGCGTGACGCGTCGCCTCACCGGCAACGCCGAGATGGCCCCGGGCGACGCCGCGAAGATCAAGAAGCTTCTCGGCAAGTGACGTCGCGGCGCCGACCGAGCGCCGTACGTCTGGACCGGGACCCAATCGTTTCCGGGTCGTGTGAGTACCCCCACGGCCCCGCTACAAGGAGTTAACAAGTGGCACGCGTCAAGCGGGCAGTCAACGCCCACAAGAAGCGCCGGGCGATCCTCGAGCAGGCCTCCGGCTACCGCGGTCAGCGTTCGCGCCTGTACCGCAAGGCCAAGGAGCAGGTCACCCACTCGCTGGTCTACAACTACAACGACCGCAAGAAGCGCAAGGGTGACTTCCGCCAGCTGTGGATCCAGCGCATCAACGCCGCTGCCCGCGCCAACGGCATCACCTACAACCGCTTCATCCAGGGTCTGAAGGCCGCCAACGTCGAGGTCGACCGCAAGATCCTCGCCGAGCTGGCCGTCAACGACGCGGGTGCCTTCGCCGCCCTCGTCGAGGTCGCCCAGAAGGCGCTGCCGGCGGACGTGAACGCGCCCAAGGCCGCGTGACGCTGCGCTGTCTCTAGCCGACGCTCACTGGACCCGCAGGCTGTCATGGCTTGCGGGTCCTGTTGTTGGGGCCCTTGTGCGTTGTTCGGCCACGGGTCCGCGGTGGCCGGTCGCGCGGTTCCCGCGCCCCTTCGGGGGCACGACACCCCGCCGGCGTCGGAAACCAGACGACTCTCCCGAAGGTGAAGAAGAGCATGCCGCCCGTCAGCCCCGAGCTGATCTCTCCCCGGTCCGCCCGTGTGAGCGCCGCCCGTCGGCTCGCCAAGCGGAACTTCCGGGGCAAGGACCGGCTGTTCCTGGCCGAGGGACCGCAGGCCGTGCGGGAGGCCGCCGGGCACCGGGTCGCCGGGCAGCCGACCCTCGTCGAGCTGTTCGCCACCGTGGAGGCCGCGGAGCGGTACGCCGACATCGTCGGCGCGGTACGGCAGGCGGGCGCCCGGGTGCACCTCGCCTCCGAGGAGGTCGTCGCCGACATCTCCACCACCGTGACCCCGCAGGGTCTGGTCGGTGTCTGCCGGTTCCTGGACACCCCCTTCGCCGACGTGCTCGCCGCCCGGCCCAAGCTCGTCGCCGTACTCGCCCACGTCCGCGACCCGGGCAACGCAGGCACCGTGCTGCGCTGTGCCGACGCCGCCGGCGCCGAGGCGGTCGTCCTCACCGACGCCTCCGTCGACCTGTACAACCCCAAGGCCGTCCGCGCCTCCGTCGGCTCCCTCTTCCACCTGCCCGTCGCCGTCGGCGTACCCGTCGAGCAGGCCGTGCGCGGGCTGCAGGACGCCGGTGTGCGGATCCTCGCCGCCGACGGGGCCGGTGAACACGACCTCGACGAGGAACTGGACAAGGGCACGATGGGCGGGCCGACCGCCTGGGTGTTCGGCAACGAGGCCTGGGGACTGCCCGAGGAGACCCGCGCCCTCGCCGACGCCGTCGTGCGCGTCCCCATCCACGGGCAGGCCGAGAGCCTGAACCTCGCCACGGCCGCCGCCGTATGTCTCTACGCGTCGGCCCGTGCACAGCGCGCCTCCGGAGGGTGCCGCTCCGTCACCGAGAGCTAGTAGGGTGACGAGTTCGGGGCCCTGCGCCGTCTGAGAGGTGGGGTACGGGGATGAGGGTGGTCGGCACGAGCAGCGCGCCGGGGGGACGGGACGCGCGGCGCGACCCCGCGCCCGGGTGCGGCGACCTCACCGGCATCGACCCGGACCAGCTGCCCGACGGCCTGGTGATCGCCGACGAGCACGGCCGCGTCGTCTGCTTCAACGCCGCCGCCGGACGCATCACCGCCCTCCGCGCCGCCGACGCCCTCGGACAGCACCTGGAGAAGGCGCTGCCGCTGGAGGACCTGGAGGGCCGGCGCTGGTGGCTGCTCACCGACCCCTACGGCGGCCTCGCCATCCGGGTACGGCAGCCCGAGCGCAACCTGCTGCTGCCCGGCGGCCGGGAGGTCCTGGTCTCCGCCCGGTACGTGCGCGCCGAACCCCTCGGACCGGTCCACCGCGTCGTCGTCTCCCTGCGGGACACCGAGGCCCGCCGCCGCACCGAGCGCAGCCACGCCGAGCTGATCGCCACCGTGGCCCACGAGCTGCGCTCGCCGCTGACGTCCGTGAAGGGCTTCACCGCCACGCTGCTCGCCAAGTGGGAACGCTTCACCGACGACCAGAAGCGGCTGATGCTGGAGACCGTCGACGCCGACGCCGACCGGGTCACCCGGCTCATCGCCGAACTGCTGGACATCTCCAGGATCGACAGCGGCCGGCTCGAGGTGCGCCGCCAGCCCGTCGACATAGGCGCGGCCGTCGGCCGGCACATCCAGGCCTACGTCGCCGCCGGCCAGCCCGCCGACCGCTTCCTGCTGCGCATCGAGCAGCCGCTGCCCGCCCTGTGGGCCGACCCCGACAAGGTCGACCAGGTGCTGAGCAACCTGCTGGAAAATGCCGTGCGGCACGGCGAGGGAACCGTCACCATTGACGTCACGCCCTCGGCGTCCCCCCGCGAGGGAGAGGACACCGGCACGTCGGTCACGGTGAGCGACGAGGGGCCCGGCATCCCGGAGGAATCCATGAACCGCGTCTTCACCCGCTTCTGGCGGGGCAGCAAGCGCGGTGGCACGGGCCTCGGGCTCTACATCGTCAAGGGCATCGTCGAGGCCCACGGCGGTGTCATCACGGTCGGCCGCGCCACCGGCGGCGGCGCCGAGTTCCGATTTACGTTGCCCGTGAGCGCGCCGGCGTATCTCGCCTAGCGGCCCACGGGCCATTCGTCTATCTCCACCCCGTTAGACTCGGCCTTTGGCACCTTTGTGACCTTCACGCGGCCCTCACGAGTCGGTGACGGGGACCATCCGCCAGCCAATCGGAAGCACGGGAAGAGATGTCGGCACCCAATAAGTCGTACGACCCTGTCGAGGTCGAGACGTTGAAACCGGAAGAGATCGAGCGCATGCGGGACGAGGCGCTCGCCGCCTTCGCCGCCGCGGACTCCCTCGACGCGCTCCACGAGGCCAAGGTCGCCCACACCGGCCCCGCCTCCCCGCTGGCCCTCGCCAACCGCGAGATCGGCGCCCTGCCCCCGCACGCCAAGGCCGAGGCCGGCAAACGCGTCGGCATGGCCCGCGGTGCGGTGAACAAGGCCCTGGCCGGCCGCCAGACCGAGCTCGAGGCCGAGCGGGACGCCCGCGTGCTGGTCGAGGAGGACGTCGACGTCACGCTGCCGTACGACCGCGTACCGGCCGGCGCCCGGCACCCCCTGACCACGCTCTCGGAGCGCATCGAGGACATCTTCGTGGCCATGGGCTACGAGGTCGCAGAAGGCCCGCAGGTCGAGGCGGAGTGGTTCAACTTCGACGCCCTGAACATCGGCCCGGACCACCCGGCCCGCGGCGAGGCAGACACGTTCTTCGTGCAGGGCCCGGACGGTGGCACCGAGTCCGGTGTCGTGCTGCGCACCCACACCTCGCCCGTGCAGATCCGCTCGCTGCTCGACCGCGAGCTGCCGGTCTACGTGATCTGCCCGGGCCGCGTCTACCGCACCGACGAGCTGGACGCGACCCACACGCCCGTCTTCCACCAGGTCGAGCTGCTCGCCGTGGACGAGGGCCTGACCATGGCCGATCTCAAGGGCACCTTGGACCACATGGTCCAGTCCCTGTTCGGCGAGGGCATGAAGACCCGGCTGCGGCCGAACTTCTTCCCCTTCACCGAGCCGAGCGCCGAGATGGACATGCTCTGCTACGTCTGCAAGGGCGAGTCCGTCGGCAACCCCGACCGGCCCTGCCGCACCTGCTCCAGCGAGGGCTGGATCGAGCTCGGCGGCTGCGGCATGGTCAACCCGCGGGTACTGACCGCCTGCGGCGTCGACCCGGAGAAGTACAGCGGCTTCGCCTTCGGGTTCGGCATCGAGCGGATGCTGATGTTCCGCCACAACGTCGAGGACATGCGAGACATGGTCGAGGGTGACGTCCGGTTCACCCGGCCGTTCGGGATGGAGATCTGATGCGGGTCCCGCTTTCTTGGCTGCGGGAGTACGTCGACCTGCCGGCGACCGAAACCGGCCGTGACGTCCAGGCCAAGCTCATTTCGGCAGGCCTGGAGGTCGAGACCGTCGAGCAGCTCGGCGCCGACCTCAAGGGTCCGCTGGTCGTCGGCCAGGTGCTGACCATCGAGGAGCTGGAGGACTTCAAGAAGCCGATCCGCTTCTGCACCGTCGACGTCGGCCAGGCCAACGGTACCGGCGAGCCCCAGGAGATCGTCTGCGGCGCCCGGAACTTCGCCGTCGGCGACAAGGTCGTCGTGGTCCTGCCCGGCGCCACGCTCCCCGGCGGATTCTCCATCTCCGCCCGCAAGACCTACGGCAAGACGTCCCACGGCATGATCTGCTCCAGCGACGAGCTGGGCATGGGCGACGACGGCACGCACGGCATCATCGTGCTGCCGCCGGAGACCGAGGTCGGCAGGGACGCCATCGCGCTGCTGGAGCTGGTCGACGAGGTCCTGGACATCGCCGTCACCGCCAACCGCGGCGACTGCCTGTCCATCCGCGGTGTCGCCCGCGAGACCGCCATCGCCTACGGCCTGCCGCTGCGCGACCCGGCACTCATCGACGTACCGGCCCCGAACGCGTTCGGCTACCCGGTCCAGGTCTCGGACCCGATCGGCTGCGACCGCTTCACCGCCCGTACGGTCACCGGCCTGAGCCCCGAGGCGCGCTCCCCGATCTGGCTCAAGCGCCGGCTGCAGAAGGTCGGCATGCGTCCGATCTCGCTCGCCGTCGACGTCACCAACTACGTGATGATGGAGCTGGGTCAGCCCCTGCATGCCTACGACCGCAGGCTGGTCCAGGGCACGATCGGCGTGCGCCGGGCCGAGGAGGGCGAGAAGCTCGTCACCCTCGACGGCGCCGAGCGCAAGCTGCACGCCGAGGACCTCGTGATCACCGACGACCGCGGCCCCATCGGTCTCGCCGGTGTCATGGGCGGTGCCAACACCGAGGTCGCCGACCACGAGGACGTGGAGAACGCGACCACCGACGTGGTCATCGAGGCGGCCCACTTCAACGCCGTGTCGATCGCCCGTACGGCCCGCCGTCAGAAGCTGCTGTCCGAGGCGTCCCGTCGCTTCGAGCGCGGCGTCGACCCGCAGGCCGCGGCCGCCGCCGCCCAGCGCACGGTGGACCTGCTGGTGCTGCTCGCGGGCGGCACGGCCGAGGCGGGCGTCACCGAGGTCGTCGCGCCGTCCGCGCCGCACACCATCACCATCCCGGCCAACCACCCGGACCAGGTGGCGGGCGTCGACTACGGCCGTGAGACGGTCGTGCGCCGACTGCAGCAGGTCGGCTGCGACGTCTACGGGCAGGACGAGCTGGTCGTCACCGTCCCGTCCTGGCGGTCCGACCTCGTCGACCCGAACGACCTCGCCGAGGAGGTCATCCGTCTCGAGGGCTACGAGAACCTGCCCTCCACGCTGCCGAACCTCCCCTCGGGCCGCGGGCTGACCCACCGGCAGCGGCTGCACCGCCGGGCCGGCCGGGCGCTGGCCGGCGCGGGCTACGTCGAGGCGCCCAACTACCCGTTCGTCGCCGAGCAGGTCTTCGACCAGCTCGGCCTGGACGCCGACGACCCGGCCCGCCGCGTCGTCAAGCTGGTCAACCCGCTCAGCGACGAGGAGCCCGCGCTCCGTACGACGCTGCTGCCGGGCCTGCTCGGCGCGCTGCGGCGCAACGACGGCCGGGGTTCGCACGATCTGGCCCTGTTCGAGACCGGGCTGGTGTTCCACCCCCGCGAGGAGCAGCGCGCCGCCGTCCACCTGCCCGTCGACCGGCGTCCCACCGACGAGGAGATCGGCGAGCTGAACGCCGCGCTGCCCGAGCAGCCGCGGCACGTGGCCGTCGTCCTCGCGGGCGCCCGCGAGCAGGCCGGCTGGTGGGGCAGGGGCCGCCCGGCCGACTGGGCCGACGCGGTCGAGGCGGGACGCGCCGTCGCGCGTGAGGCCGGCGCCGAACTGATCGTCCGCAAGGGCCAGTACGGTCCCTGGCACCCCGGCCGCTGTGCCGAGCTGGCGGTCGCCGTGGACGGCACGGAGCAGGTCGTGGGCCACGCGGGCGAACTGCACCCGCGCGTCCTGAAGGCGCTCGGACTGCCCGAGCGCACCTGCGCCATGGAGCTGAACCTGGACGCGCTGGAGTCGGTGGGCGACGGCGTCCCGCAGGCGCCGGGCATCTCCGCGTTCCCGGTCGCCACGCAGGACGTCGCCCTCGTGGTCGACAAGCCGGTGCCGGCCGCAGAGGTCGAGGCGGCGCTGCGCGAGGGTGCGGGTGAACTGCTCGAGTCCATCCGCCTGTTCGACGTCTACGAGAACGCCGAGCAGCTGGGTGAGGGCAGCAAGTCCCTCGCCTACGCACTGCGGTTCCGGGCGGCCGACCGTACGTTGACGGTGGACGAGGCGTCTGCCGCCAGGGATGCCGCGGTGGCCCTGGCGGGCGAGCGGACGGGTGCCGTTCTCAGAGGCTGATTCCGCCCGGCCGACCTGCATAAATGCAGGTCGGCCGGAGTAGCCTCACTCATTCGGGTGGGAATCCGAAGCGATCTGACCCAGCCGGGTCATGCCGTAGAAAGATCGGACCGGCCCCTCGGGGCCGGTCCGTCTGCTCTGTCAGGGTCCATATGGGGGACCAGAGGCATGATCCGCATCAAGGCACGGGCACCCACCGCGCGGGCAGCCGTACTGCCCGGCGTCTGGGGAGCCGTGGCGGTCGGCTACAAGGTCGGCTGCCCACTCGCCCAGCAGGACGGGCTCGGCGCGCGCATCGTCACCAGCGCCGTCTTCGTCGCGGTCGGAACCGGACTGATATTCCATGTCCGGCGCACCCTGCTGCGCGAACTCCGGCAGGCCCGACGGGTGGCCGGCGCCGCGCAGAGCGTGCTGCTCCGGCCTCTTCCGCCCCGCCTCGACGGGCTGCACGTGGCGGCCGCCCAACTGTCCGCCGACCGCGGCGCGGCCGTGGGCGGCGACCTCTACGAGGCCGTCGCGACCGAGCACGGCGTCCGCGTGGTCATGGGCGACGTGCGCGGCCATGGACTCGCCGCCCTCGGCACCGTCGCCGCGCTCCTGGGCAGCTTCCGCGAGGCCGCCCACGACGAGGCCGAACTCGCCCGTGTCCTCGGGCGGTTGGAGCGGGCCCACGCCCGTCATCTGCGTGAGCGCTCCCGCGCCGACCACCCGGCGAACGGGCAGGACCCGGGCCCGCCGGTCGCCGAGGAGTTCGTCACCGTCCTGCTGCTGGAGATCGGCCGGGACGGAGAGGTGCGCGCGCTCAACTGCGGCCATCCCTGGCCCTATCTGCTCAGCGGCACCCGCGTGGAGCCCCTCACCCGTGCCGACCCCCTGCCGCCCCTCGGCCCCTTCCCGCTGCCGGCGGAGCCGGAGGCGCACCTGTGCGGCCCTCTGCTCCCCGGCGAGTCCCTGGTGCTCTTCACGGACGGCGCGGAGGACGCGAGAGACGCCCGGGGCCGGTTCTTCTCTCTGCCGACGGTGCTGCGCGAGATCGTGGGCAGCCACCCGGTGACTCCCCAGACCGTCCTCCGCACGGTCTTCACAGCCCTTCTGAACCACACCGGGGGCAGACCGGCCGACGACATCGCGCTTCTCGTGCTGCGCAACGACCGGCAACGGGGACTCGCCCCGGGGATGCGGGGAACCGCCCGACAGGCCCCCACCGACCCCCAGCCCACGACACCCCGTTGACGGCACCGCGGCAGTCCCGCCCGGCCAAGCCACCGCTTTCTGAGGGGGAGCCGGCGGCTTGGCCGGTCTCTTTCGAGGTCCTCAGTCAAGCGGCAGAACACGCTCCGCGACAGCGTGCACACAGTGCGGATGCGCGCACTCCGTTCACACCCCGTGTGAAAGCGGAGCCACTACGCTGACCGCACCAGGCCACTCGGGGGGCAACCCATGCAGCCCAACACACTGCTCGACGCGATCCTGGACGAGGCGGGGATCTCGCACGCCGGTCTCGCCGCCCATGTCAACCAGGCCGGCCGGAGACGGGGCCTCGCGCTCCGGTACGAACACACCGCCGTGGCACGGTGGCTGAAGGGGCAGCGGCCGCGCGGCCAGGTGCCCGACCTGATGTGCGAGGTGCTGGCGGGCCGGCTGCACCGGCCGGTCACCCTGGACGACATCGGCCTCGGCGTGCCCGGCCGGCCGAGCAACCCCACCACCGGCTCGCTCTCCGGCTTCGTCGAGCGCGCCACCGCGCTGTGGCGCTCCGACGAACAGCAGCGCCCACACGTGCTCGGCGCGCCGGCCGTCACGGGCACCCCCGCCGTGATGCCGGTGTGGGAGTGGGAGAACCCGCCCGAGGACCAGGACGTCTCACGGGGCGGCCGGCACCGGGTCACCCCGGCCGACCTCGAGATGCTGCGCGCCGCCCGCACCCACTACGAGCAGATGTACCGCAAGGCGGGCGGCATCGCGACCCGCACCCGGATCGTCGGCTTCCTCAACGCCGAGGCCGCCCCGCTGCTGCGCGGCAGCTACACCGACGCCACCGGCCGTCAACTGCACCGGGCCACCGGGGGGTTGGTGGCGATCGCCGGCATCTGCGCGTACGACTCCGACGCGCACGGGCTCGCCCAGCGCTACTTCCACCAGGCGCTCAGACTCGCGAAGGCCAGCGGGGACCGGGGACTCGGCGCCTATGTGATCGCGCTGCTGGTCAACCAGTCGCTGTTCATGCGGGAGTACCGGCAGGCCGTCGCCTTCGCCGAGGCCGCCCTGCGCGCCGCCGGCAAGCACATCACCCCGGCGCTGGCCTCGGATCTGTACGCGATGCAGGCCAAGGCGTACGCCCACCTCGGCGACTCGAGCAGCGCGCTGTCCTGCATACGCCGTGCGGAGACGGCCGCCGACCGCATCCGGCGCGGGTACGAGCCCGACGAGACCGGCTACGTCCAGCCCGGCCTGGTCAACGTCCAGGTGGCCGAGGCGCTGTTGAGCCTCGGCGAACTCGCCGCCGCCCGAGAGCACGCGGCGGCAGCGGTGGACAACCCGGCCCACGACCGCGGCCGGGTGCACCGGCTCGCCATGCTCAGCACGATCGAACTGCGGCAGGGCAACGCCGACAAGGCGGTGGCCACCGCCGTGCAGATGGCCGAGCAGGCCCGCGGGATGGAGTCCCAGCGGCTGCGCGACAGACTGCGCGCGGTACGCGAGCATCTGGTGCGCTGCGGCTCGGCCGGGACCGCCGAAGCCGCCGAACTCATCGACGGCGCACTGCGCGTACCGCTGTAGGCGCACTGTAGGTACACAGTCCCTGCTGCGATATTGCCACTTACTCGTCGGAAGGTGGCAGAACCGTGCAGTGGACGAAACAGAACGAACAAACTGTGTATGAAAACCGCTGGTTCAGCGTCAACCTCGCAGATGTCGAGCTGCCGGACGGCCGGCACCTCGACCACTTCCTGATCCGGCTGCGGCCGGTCGCCGTCGCCACGGTGGTCAACGAGGCCAACGAAGTCCTGCTCCTGTGGCGCCACCGGTTCATCACCGACA
The DNA here is from genome assembly GCF_056434305.1 of Streptomyces sp. NPDC044061. Lineage (NCBI taxonomy): Bacteria > Bacillati > Actinomycetota > Actinomycetes > Kitasatosporales > Streptomycetaceae > Streptomyces > Streptomyces sp. NPDC044061. The sequence goes on from NZ_JBWKFL010000007.1 coordinate 263,457, forward strand.
GCTGGGGCTGGGAACTGGCCGCCGGTGTGGTGGAGGACGGCGAGGACATCGCGAGCGCGGCCGCCAGGGAACTGGAGGAGGAGACCGGCTGGCGGCCGGGACCCCTGCACCACCTGATGAGCGTCGAGCCGTCCAACGGCCTCACCGACGCCCGGCACCACATCTACTGGTCCGACCGGGGCGAGTACGTCGGACACCCCGTGGACGACTTCGAGTCGGACCGCCGGGTATGGGTTCCCCTCAAGGTCGTCCCCGACCTGATAGCCAGGGGGGAGGTCCCGGCCGCCAACATGGCGGCCGCGTTACTCCTGCTGCACCACCTCAGGCTCGCCGACGCCTAGTGGGCCAGCGCCTGCCAGACCGTCACCACCAGGGCTCCCAGCGCCGCGAGGGCGGCGACCGAGGGCAGCGGCCAGCGCGCGTGCTCCAGCGAGGACATGCGCGAGTGCAGCTCGTCCACTTCCTTGGCGGTCTCCTCGGTGCGGTGACTGAGCAGGGCGAGTCCTCCCTCGACTCGGGCGTACGCCACGTCGAGGCGGCGCCGTAACTCTGCGAGTTCTCCATGGACCACGGGATGCTCCGGATCGGTGGTCACGGGTCCACTCCTTTCCGTAGTCGAACGTGGTTGTTCCGCATCCCTTGCATGCGCATGAAGAGTGAACTCGCCTGGTGGGCGCCTGGGGAGCGTGTGCGAAGGGCATATGCGTGCCCGGCGCGCACACGGTGTGTGAAACAGATGGGCCCGGCACCGAGTCCGGTGCCGGGCCCGTGGGCGTCGCGGCGAGTAATCAGCCGTAGGTGTAGAAGCCCGAACCCGTCTTGCGGCCGAGCCGGCCCGCCTCGACCATGCGCTGCAGCAGCGGGGGAGCGGCGTACAGCGGCTCCTTGTACTCGGCGTACATCGAGTTGGCGATGGACACGATGGTGTCCAGACCGATCAGGTCGGACAGCTTCAGCGGGCCCATCGGGTGGGCGCAGCCCATCTCCATGCCGTTGTCGATGTCCTCGCGGCTCGCGATGCCCGACTCGAACATGCGGATCGCGGACAGCAGGTAGGGCACCAGCAGCGCGTTCACCACGAACCCGGAGCGGTCCTGGGCCCGGATGGCGTGCTTGCCGAGCACCTTCTCGGCGAAGACCTGGGCGCGGCTGAGCGTGCCCTCGGACGTGGTGAGCGCCGGGATCAGCTCGATCAGCTTCTGCACCGGCGCCGGGTTGAAGAAGTGGATGCCGACCACGTGGTCGGGGCGGGAGGTGGCGACCGCCAGCTTCACCAGCGGGATCGAGGAGGTGTTGGAGGCCAGGATCGCGTCCGCACGGGTCACCACCTGGTCGAGCACCTGGAAGATCTCCGTCTTCACCTGCTCGTTCTCCACGACGGCCTCGATCACCAGATCGCGGTCGGCGAACTCGCCGAGGTCGGTGGTGAAGCTCAGCCGCGCCTGCGTGGCCTCCAGCTCCTCCTCCGTGATCTTGCCGCGCTCGGCGGCCTTGCCCAGGGAGTTGAACAGCCGGGTACGGCCGATCTCCAGGGCCTCGCCGGTGGTCTCGGCGACCTTCACGTCCAGTCCCGCGCGGGCGGCGACCTCGGCGATGCCCGCGCCCATCTGGCCGCAGCCCACGACTCCGATGCGCTCGATGTCGGTCACATCGTTCCCTTCGCTGGTTGTGGCGGCTGTGGCAGGACTCCCGGGTTCGGCGCCTGCTCCGATCGTGCACGTTACCGCCAAGTATCGATGATCGATCGTCCGGGTGGGGGCATCCTGGGGCGCGGAACGATCCGTGACGGCGCGGATCCGGAGCGTTGGGGGTATCCATATGGGGCGAATCTCGCGGCGGGCGTTCGCGATGGCAGCACTGTCGACGCTGGCGACGGCACAGGGCGCGGCGGCGGCGCCGGGCCGGCGGGGCCCGGACGGCAGGGGGCCGCGTGCGGCCGCCGAGATGCGAGGGGTGTGGCTGGCGACGGTTTCCAACCGGGACTGGCCCTCGCGCCCCGGTCTCACGCCCGCCGAGCAGCGCGAGGAACTGATCGCCCATCTGGACAGGGCGGTCCGCGACCGGCTCAACACGGTCGTCTTCCAGGTGCGGCCCACGGCGGACGCCCTGTGGCCCTCGCCGTACGAGCCCTGGTCGCAGTACCTCACCGGCACCCAGGGCGAGAACCCGGGCTGGGATCCGCTCGGCACCGCCGTGCAGGAGGCGCACGCCCGCGGCCTGGAACTGCACGCCTGGTTCAACCCGTACCGCATCGCCAACCACACCGACCCCACCCGGCTGGCCCCCTCGCACCCGGCCCGCAAGCATCCGGACTGGGTGGTGCCCTACGGCGGCAAGCTCTACTACAACCCGGGTCTGCCCGAGGTGCGCGCCTTCGTCCAGCGGGCCATGCTCGACGCGGTCGGCAAGTACCCGGTCGACGCCGTCCACTTCGACGACTACTTCTACCCGTATCCGGTCGCCGGGCAGACCTTCGACGACGACGACGCCTACGACCGGTACGGAGGCGACTTCTCCAGCCGGGCCGCCTGGCGCCGGGACAACATCGACCGCCTGGTCAAGGAGATGGCGGCCGGCATCAAGCGGGTAAGGCCCGGCACCCGGTTCGGGATCAGCCCCTTCGGGGTGTGGCGCAACGCCGCCACCGACTCGCGCGGCTCGGACACCCGGGCGGGCGTGCAGACGTACGACGATCTGCACGCCGACACCCGCACCTGGGTGCGGCGGCACTGGATCGACTACATCGTCCCGCAGCTCTACTGGCACATCGGCTTCGCCGCCGCCGACTATGCGACCCTGGTCGAGTGGTGGGCGGGGGTGGCCAAGGGCACCGGGACGCGCCTCTACATCGGCGAGGCGCTGTACAAGGCCGGGGCCGCCGGGCAGCCGTCGCAGTGGCAGGACCCGGTCGAGCTGTCCCGGCACCTCACGCTCGCGGCAAGGTATCCGCAGGTGCACGGGCACGTGTTCTTCGCCGCCAAGGATGTGGCGGTCGATCCCGTCGGGGCGATGGCGCGGGTGGTCGCCGACCACTACCGGGAGCCGGCGACGCCACCGCGCTGATCTATTGCTGTTCCTTGTCCCTGTGCTTGACCTGGCAGTCGGGGCCGGGGGACATCACGGCCTCGTGCCCGTCCGGGAACCGCACACGGTAGGGCGGGTTGCCCTCCGAGCCCAGCACCTCGACGACTTCGGAGACATGGTCGTGCTGTCCGACCACCCTGCCGTGCTGGACAAGCTTGTCGCCCACGCTTGCGCGCATCAGGCCCTCCTCACGGTCACGACCGTTGGGTGACGGCGATGCAGACGAGCACGGCGACAGCGGTCAGCGGAGCGGCCGCAGTCAGGTGCTCGCCCAGCAGCAGCGCCGACCACACCAGTGTGAGCAGCGGCTGGGCCAACTGCAACTGGCTGGCCCTGGGGATCCCGATGGCCGCCATGCCGCGGTACCAGACGACCAGTCCGAGGAACTGCGAGCCCAGCGCGACCCACAGCAGACCGGCCACGCCGTGTCCGGTGACATGGACCGGCTCGTACGACAGCGCCAGCGCGGCGGCCGGCAGGCTCAGCGGCAGGCACAGGACCAGTGCCCAGCCGATGACCTGCCAGCCCGGCATGACCCGGGCCAGTCTGCCGCCCTCGGTGTACCCGGCCGCGCACACCAGCAGCGCGGCGAAGAGGTAGCCGTCGGCGGCGGTGAGGGTGCCGCCGCTCTGGCCGACCGTGAAGGCGAGCACGGCGGTCGCACCCGCCAGCGCCGCCAGCCAGAACCGCCGCGAGGGCCGGTTGCCCATGCGCAGGGCCGAGCAGACGGCGGTGGTCAGCGGCAGCAGGCCCACCACCACGGCGGCGTGGGAGGTGGTCGAGGTCTGCAGAGCCAGCGTGGTCAGCAGCGGGAAGCCGATCACCACCCCGGCGGCCACCACGGCCAGGCCCGGCAGATGCCGGCGGTCCGGCAGCGGCACCCGCAGGATCAGCAGACATCCGCCCGCCACGAGCGCCGCGAGGACGCTGCGCACCGCCACCAGCGACCAGGGGCCGAAGCTCTCCAGGCCCCAGGCGGTGGACGGGAAGGTGAGGGAGAAGGCGATCACGCCGAGGGCGGCCTGAGCGGTGCCGTGGGACCGGCGCTCCGAGGGAGCGGGGACCGCTATCGCTGTCGGGGTAGTAGCGCTACTCTGTGCTCTCATGCATGAGCGTAGCAGTGTGGGCGAACTCGCAGAGCAGCTGAGGCGGGAACTCGACCGCTACTCACCAGGTGGAAAGCTGCCGTCGAGCAGGGCGCTGGTCGAGCGGTTCCGGGTCAGTCCGGTGACCGTCTCCCGGGCCCTGGCCCAGCTGGCCGCCGAGGGACTCGTGGTCACCCGGCCGGGCGCCGGCGCCTTCCGTGCCCGGCCGCACGCGCCCGCCGAGCCCACCGGGGACACCTCCTGGCAGGAGGTCGCGCTGAGCGCCGACGGCGCCGCCGACCTCGTACCGCGCACGGTGGACGCCTCCGGGGTCACCGTCTCGCTCGCCGCCCCGCCGCCGGGAGTGCTGGAGTTCAACGGCGGCTATCCGCACCCTTCGCTGCAGCCCGAGCGTGCGATGGCCGCGGCCCTGGCCCGGGCCGGGCGACGGCCCGGCGCCTGGGGCAGGCCGCCGCTGGAGGGACTGCCGGAGCTGCGGGAGTGGTTCGCGCGCGGCATCGGCGGGGCCGTCACCGCCGCCGAGGTGCTGATCGCCGCCGGCGGCCAGTCCGCCCTGGCCACGGCCCTGCGTGCGCTGGCACCGCCGGGTGCGCCGGTACTGGTCGAGTCGCCCACCTACCCGGGCATGCTGGCCCTGGCCCGTGCGGCCGGCCTGCGTCCGGTCCCGGTGCCCGTGGACCCGGAGGGCGTGCGTCCGGACCTGCTCGCCGACGCCTTCCGGGCCACCGGTGCCCGGGTGTTCGTCTGCCAGCCCCTCTTCCAGAACCCGACCGGCGCGGTCCTGGCCCCGGACCGCCGCGCCGAGGTGCTGCGCATCGCCCGCACGGCGGGCGCGTTCATCGTCGAGGACGACTTCGTGCGACGTCTCGTGCACGTGGACTCGGGCCCGCTGCCCCGCCCGCTGGCCGCCGACGACCCCGACGGCGTGGTCGTCCACGTCGGCTCCCTGACCAAGGCGACCTCGCCCAGTTTCCGGGTGAGCGCGCTGGCCGCACGCGGGCCCGTGCTGGAACGCCTGCGCGCCATCCAGGTCGTCGACAGCTTCTTCGTCCCCCGGCCCCTGCAGGAGGCCGCCCTGGAACTGGTCGGCTCTCCGGCCTGGCCCCGCCATCTGCGGTCCCTCTCGGCCGAGCTGAAGACCCGCCGCGACGCCATGACGGGTGCGCTCGCCCTCCACCTCCCCGAACTCTCCCTGCCGCACGTCCCGGCCGGCGGCTACCACCTCTGGCTGCGCCTTCCCGACGGGGGCGACGAGCCGTCCCTGACCGCCGCCGCCCTGCGCGCGGGCGTCGCCCTCACCCCCGGCCGCCCCTACTTCAGCGCCGAACCACCCGCGGGCCACCTCCGGCTGAGCTTCGCGGCCGTGGCCGGCACGGGGGAGATCACGGAGGGCGTGCGGCGGCTGCGGGTGGCGTGCGACGAGGTGTTCGCGCGGAAGGCACCGGCCCCCGTGCGCACCGGGCGGGGAAATCGGGTCGACTCCGGTCCGCCGGGCCTGTGAGGATCCCCGCATGAGCGACGCACCCGCCCTCCCGGAGGGCTACGAGTTCTCCGCCGACACCGCCCGCGTCGACGTCGACCGCGTGCACCGCTGGCTGTCGACCGACGCCTACTGGGCTGTCGACCGCCCACGGGAGAAGCACGAGCGGGCGATGGCGTCCTCGATCAACTTCGGGGTCTACGACACGGCCTCCGGCGACCAGGTGGCGTACGCGCGCGTGGTGACCGACCGGGCCCTGTTCGCCTGGCTCGCCGATGTGTACGTGGACCCCGCGGCGCGCGGCAAGGGCGTCGGCACGGCGTTCGTCGGCCGGGTCCGGGACCACCTGCGCCCCTTCGGGGTGCGCCGAATCGTACTCGCCACGCATGACGCGCACGGGGTCTACGAGAAGCTGGGCTTCCGGCCGCTGGACCGTCCCGACCAGTGGCTGGTCCACCCCTTCGAGTAAGCATCCGCATACCTCGGGTAACTCACAGGCAACAGCCCTTGACCTGCGCACATCCGAGGCACACCATCACCGCATGCCATTTCGGGTGACGTTCGTCGCCGCCGCGCGCAGTTCTCCGCTGCTGGCGGAGCGCTTCGAGGACGACAGGCCGCTGGACCAGGCCGGCTGGGACGAGGTGCAGCGCCTCGCAGGGGACCTGCTGCCGCTGGCGGCGGCCGAGCTGCGCTACTGCTCCCCGACCCCGCGCAGCCGTGCCACCGGAGACGCCCTGGGATACGCGCCGCTGGTGCAGCTCGCCCTGCGCGACTGCGACATGGGCCGCTGGCGCGGGCTGACACTGGGAGAGGCGATGGCCCGCGAGCCGGAGTCGGTGGACGCCTGGCTCGCCGACCCGCGCTCCACGCCGCACGGCGGCGAGTCGCTGCTGGCCTTCATCTCCAGGGTGGGCGCCTGGCTGGACACCCGCCCGGCGGACGACGGGGGCCGGATCGTCGCCGTCGCCGAGCCCTCGGTGATCCGCGCAGCGCTGGTGTACGCGCTGAAGGCACCCCCCGCGACCTACTGGAACATCGACGTCCGCCCGCTGTCGGCGACCACGGTGACGGGCCGCTCGGGCCGCTGGAACCTCCGCCTCGACGGTGTCAGCGCTCAGCCCTCGCGCACGTAGGCGGTGGTCAGGACCAGGTCCTTCGCCGGTCCGCCGACCCACCACACCGTGTGCCAGTGGTCGGCGTCGGTGACCGTGAACTCGCCGCGGTAGAGGTCGGCCGCGCAGGGGTGGTCGGCGACGTGGCGTCCCGAGGTCAGGTCCAGCTCGTGGAAGGGCCGGCCGTCCGCGAAGCGTACGTCCGCCGTGCCCGGCGTGTCCCCGGGCAGAAACCGCAGGGTACGGGTCGCGGGCCGCGCCACGCCCTGCCAGGTGAAGGTCCCGGACTCCTCGTGCAGCAGCCCGCCGCCGTCGAGCGGACGGAAGAGGGTGGCTCCCGTGAAGAGCCCCTCGTCCCCGCCCGCCAGATCCCGGACCGTCCGCTCCACGCGCCAGCGCCCGGCAAGATGGGCCAGTACATCGGCCACGGGCCACATTCCGTTCATCGTCACCCCTTTGCGAGCCCGTGCCGAGCCTACGCGCGGCGGTCGTGCCCGCCCCATTGACGTGCTCATACCCCTTCCCTATCCTGCTGTTCGAAATACTGACCACTGTCTGATATTTCGAATATCGCCCGAGAGCACCATGGTCCAGGCCGACGACACGTCCTGGCACGACTACGACCTGCATGTGAAGGCCACCAAGAAGTCCGGCGAGGAGGGCTTCCTCGTGGCCTTCGGCGTCAAGGACACCGGCAACCACTACTGGGGGAACCTGGGCGGCTGGAACAACACCCAGAGCGCGGTCGAGCAGGCGGTGGACGGCGGCAAGTCCACGCTGATCTCCAACGCGGGCTCGGTCGAGACCGGCCGGGCCTACGACATCGACATCAAGGTCCGCGGCCGCCAGGTCACCCTCTTCCTGGACGGGCAGCAGTGGGGCAGTTTCACCGACGACAGGCCGGCCGAGCCGTTCCGCCAGGTCGTCACCCGGGACGCGAAGACCGGTGAGCTGATCGTCAAGGTCGTGGGCGCCCAGGCCTCGGCGGCCCGCACGGCGATCGACCTGGGCGGCGCGAAGGTGGCGTCCAAGGGCGGGTGGCCACCCTGGCCGCAGCGCCCGGCGCGGTGAACACCGAGACGTCCACGGCGGTCGCCCCGCGTACGTCCACGTTCACCGGAGTCGCCGGGAGGTTCACGTACACCTTCCCGGCGAACTCCGTCACCTTCCTGCGGATCAAGCAGAGGTAGCCACGGTGTCGTCCGCGGGCTGCCGTCCGAGCGGCAGCAGCCCGCGCTCGGCGAAGACCTTCTTCGCGGCGAAGGTCGCGTTCAGCGCCTTCGGTATGCCGCAGTAGACGGCGGAGTGCAGCAGCGCCTCGGTGATCTGTTCGGCCGTGAGGCCCACGTTGAGCGCCGCGTTCACATGCACGTCCAGCTGGGCCTCGCAGCCGCCGAGCGCGGTGAGCATGCCCAGGGTGACCAGCTGACGGTCGCGCGGGGCGAGCCCGGGCCGGTCGTAGATCTCCCCGAAGGCCCACGCGACGATCTGGTGCCCCAGCTCCGGGCTGATGTCGGCGAGCGAGTCGACGACCCGCTGCCCGGCCTCGCCGTCGACCTTCTTCAGAACCTCCAGGCCGTGCGCGAAACGCTCGTCACGGGTGGTGCTCTCGCTCATGTCCGGTCTTCCGTTCCCGGCTGCCCGCCGTGCAGCAGCCCTTCGTAGTGGTCGATCTTGTCGTCCAGCGCCGCCGCGTTGCGCCTGAGCGCACGGATGCGGACGGCCACTTCGGCCCGGTGCTCGCGGAGCATCGCCAGCCGGTCGGCGACCGTCGCGTCCCCCGCCGCCCGCAGCCGTGCGAACCGCTGCATGTCGGCGATCGACATGCCGGTCTCGCGCAGCCGCAGCAGGAACTCCAGCCAGGCGAGGTCCGCCGCCTGATAGCGCCGCTGGTTGCCGGTGGTCCGGCCGACCCGCTCGATCAGGCCGGCCTTCTCGTAGTAGCGCAGCGTGTCGTGCGAGAGGCCGGTGCGCTCGGCCACCTGGGCGATCGTCAAGGACGGCTCCGGGCGCCGCGGGAGGGGCTGTCCGCTGGTCATGACAAGAACCGTAGAACCTGGAGCGCGCTCCAGGTCAAGCCCGCCCGGCGAGCACCCCTCCCAGGTGCTCCAGGAGAGGCCGATTCACCTTCGAAACACCTTCCGGAAAGCCAACGTTTTCCCGTCCTTCATGAAATTCACGCGGCGTTTTCCGTATTCGGAAGACGCCGTCTCATTTTTTGGTGAGCGCACAACCAATCAGAAACGTGCCCCGTCTAAGCCGGCGAATCAGTGAACAGCACATTCCATGGGGGACGCCGAAGAATGCAGGACAGGAACCGGGCGTGAAAGTGATATCCCGACCGAGGCGCGCCGCCGCCCTGCTCGCCGCGGCCGTCACGATCGCGGCCTTCTGCGCCGCCGACGTCCTCGCCCGCAGCTACCCCTTCGGCCCCCGCACGCGCAGCGTCAACGACCTGGGCAACCAGTACGTGCCCTTCCACGCCCACCTCTGGGACCTGCTGCACGGCAGGGCCGACGGCGGCCTCCTGGTCAACTGGCAGTCCGGCTACGGCTCCAGCTTCCTGCCCGACCTCGGCACCTACCTCGGCAGCCCGTTCGCCCCGCTGGTCGCCCTCTTCCCACGGGACGAGATCGACCTCGCGGTGTACGCCGTCACCGGTCTGAAGACCGCCGCGGCCGCGGCCGCCATGGCCTGCCTGCTGCTGACCCTGCGGCCCGGCCGCTGGTGGGCGGCGGGCCTGCTCGGCGCCTCGTACGCCCTGTGCGGCTGGAGCGTCGCCGACGCCTCCTACAACCCGATGTGGCTCGACGGCCTGATCGCCCTGCCCCTGCTCTGCCTGGTCGGCGAATGGGCCATCGCCGGACGCCACCGCGTGCCCGGCGTCCTGATCGTCGCCCTCGCCTGGACCGCCAACTTCTACACCGCCTACATGGCCACCCTCGGCGCCGGCCTGGTCCTGCTGGTCCGGCTGGTGCAGGCCGGCCTGTCCCGCAGGGCGGCGCTCGCGGCGGCGGGCCGCGCCGTCCTCACCGTCGTCCTCGGCGTGGGCCTCGCCGCCCCGCTGGTGACCGTCGTCTACTTCGGCACCGAGCACGCCCACCCGGGCCGGGTCCGCCCGTTCACCCCGGTGGCGAGCGAGGACCTGCTGGCCCGGCTGCTGCCGACGACGTACGGCTTCGGCTCCCCGGCCGGCTACGTGGGCGTCACGGCCCTGCTGCTCGCCCTCGCCCTCCCGTTCCACCGCGCGGTACCCGCCCGGGTGCGCACGGGCTGGACGGTCCTCGTGCTCGCGATGACCCTGTCGATGCAGTGGGCGCCGACCCACCTGGTCTGGCACGCGTTCGCCACCCCGCAGGGCAGCCCCTACCGCCAGGCCTTCGTACTGTGCGGGCTGCTGGTGATCGCCGCCTGGCACACGCTGTCGTACGGGCCGCCCGGCCTGCGCGCGCTCGCCGCGGCCAGCGGGCTCCTAGCCCTGATCACGGCCCTCGCGAGCCGCAGCGACCTGGTGCGGGCCCACACCTGGCCGGTGCTGCTGCTCGCCACCGCGGGCGCGCTCGGCGGGCTGGCCCTGCTGCACCGCGCCGACGCCGGGCGGCGCACCCGGCTGGCCGGCCTGGCCGTCGTACTCCTGCTCGGTGCGCAGCTCGGCGAGACGGCCGCCACCTCCGCCGTGGCCACCCGGCTGCGCCTCGCGCATCTCGACGACTACGCGCCCTGGGGACAGCGGCAGCAGCGGCAGGCGGCGGCGATCGCCGAGGCCGACGGCTGGCCCCGGTACCGCACCGACCCCGGACGCGAGCAGACCGTCGGCAACGACCCGATGCTGGTGGGCGGCCAGGGCGCCCAGTACTACAGCAGCCTGACCTCCGACGTCCTCAGCCGCACGCTCACCGCGCTCGGCGGCGGCTGGACCTCGCGCGGCCGGAGCGTGCAGAGCCTGGACAACCCCGTCACCGACGTCCTCTTCTCGGTCGGCGCCCGGGTGCACAACCCGCCGGACCCGCACCAGCGGCGCCTCCCGCAGGACGCCGGCCCGGTGACCGTCTCCCGGCAGGACGTGCCGCCCCTCGTGACGGTACGGGCCGCTCCCGACCGGGCCGCCTTCGGGCCGTCGCCGTACCGCAACCAGGAACTGCTGCTCGGCAGTCGCGTCTACACCGTGCCCACGCTCGCCGTGCACGACGACGCCGGGAAGCCCGCCCGGGGGCGCCGGGTCGGATCCGGGAACGCCCTGGCACGGCCCACGATCACGGCCCGCTGCCCGGTCGGGACCCAGGTGTACCTGTGGGCCCCGCACTACTCCGGGACGGCGCGGCTCACGGACCCCGGGGCCGCGGCACGCTTCACCTTCGACCACCCGCGCAACCGCGCCGCCATGGAGCCGCTCGGCCCGGCCCCGGCCTCCGGGAGGCTGCGCGTCGAGCTGTCCCCGGACCGCCCCGGGCGCATCCCGGACGGCGCGGTCGGCTGCCTGGACACCGGGCGGCTGCGTGCCGCGGCCGCCCGGCTGAAGGCCGCCGGCGCCACCGGGGTGACCGTCTCCGACGGCACCCTCCGGGCCGAACTGCCCGCCGACAGCAGGGGGATCGCCGTCGTCGCCGCGCCCCGGATCGCCGGCTGGCGGTGCGCCACCGGCGGCGGACCGGCCCGGCCCGCGGGGGAGTACCACGGCCTGATCGCCGTCCCGCTGACCGGCAGCGCCGCCACCTCCACCACCTCCACCACCTCTGTATCGCTGACCTGCACCTTCCGCCCGCCCGGCCTGCGGCTGGGCACGGCCGTCGGGGCGGCCTCGCTTCTCGCGCTCGGCCTGCTCACCGCCCTCACCGCCGTCCGCCGCCGGCGTGCCCCGGCACCGTCCACGACCACGCCGCCGCGCGAGCGCGTGACCACCGTTCTCTGACCGCGCCCCTGGGGGACCGCCATGCTGATATCGATCGTCGCGCCCTGCTACAACGAGGAAGCCGTCCTGGAGCGCTTCCACGAGGAGGTCCAGAAGGTCGCCGACGAGCTGCTGCCGCTCGGCCACGACATGGAGTTCGTGTACGTCGACGACGGCAGCCGTGACCGCACGCTGGCCGTCCTCCAGCACCTCGCCGACCGCGACTCCCGGGTGCGCTACGTCTCCTTCAGCCGCAACTTCGGCAAGGAGGCGGCCCTGCTCGCGGGCCTGCGGCACGCCTCCGGGGACTCGGTCGTCGTCATGGACGCAGACCTCCAGCATCCGCCGGAACTGATCAAGCGGATGGTGCAGCTGCGCGGTCAGGGCCACGACCAGGTCGTCGCCAGGCGCAGCCGCACCGGCGACCGTCTCGTCCGCACCCTCACCGCCCGCCTGTACTACCGGCTCGTCAACCGCCTGGTGGACGTCGAACTCGTCGACGGTGTCGGCGACTTCCGCCTGCTGTCGCGCCGCGTGGTGGACGCGGTCCTGAACCTCACCGAGTACAACCGCTTCTCCAAGGGCCTGTTCGCCTGGGTCGGCTTCCCGGGCACCACCTTCGAGTACGAGAACGCGGCGCGCGAGGCCGGCCGCAGCTCCTGGTCCTTCCGCGGCCTCCTCAACTACGGCCTCGACGGCCTGCTGTCCTTCAACAACCGGCCGCTGCGCGCCGCCCTCTGGCTCGGCATGGGCCTGCTGGTGTGCGCGGGGCTGTACACCGCCTGGATCGTGGGCGCCGCGCTCGTCAACGGGGTCCAGACGCCCGGGTATGTGACCATCATCACCGCCGTCACCGCCCTCGCGGGCGTGCAGATGGTCATGCTGGGAGTCATCGGGGAGTACACCGGCCGCATCTACTACGAGGTGAAGGGGCGCCCGCACTTCCTGGTGAAGGCGACCAACGTGGAACGGACGAAAGACCTCATCCCCTGATGCCCAATCCCCTGCTGTCGAGGCAGATCCTCACCTTCGCTGTCGTCGGTGTCGTGAATACCGCCACCTACTACTGTCTTTACCTGTTGTTTCTGACCGGCCTTCCCTACCTCGCGGCGCACGTCCTGGCATTCCTGCTCAGTATGGTCGGATCCTTTTTCCTCAACGCGCGCTTCACCTATCGGACGCGGCCCACCTGGCGGAAATTCCTGCTGTTCCCGCTGACGAACGCCACCAATTTCCTGATCACCACCGTCGGCGTGTACGTGATCGTCGACGTCCTGCACGCCGGGAGCCGCTTCGCCCCACTGCTCGCCTCGGCGGCGGCGATCCCGGTCACCTTCGTGGTGTCCCGCTGGGTGATGCTTCCGAAGTCGATTGCATAAAAGTGCAGCGATACGTATAGTCATGCCATCCAGAGGAGGATGGACATGGCGGTACGTGCGGCGGTGGCCGGAGCGAGCGGATACGCGGGCGGCGAGGTCCTGCGCCTGCTCCTCGCGCACCCCGAGGTCGAGATCGGTGCCCTGACCGGCAGCTCCAACGCCGGCCGGCGGCTCGGCGCGCTCCAGCCGCATCTGCTGCCGCTGGCCGACCGCGTGCTGACCGAGACCACCCCCGAGGCCCTCGCCGGGCACGACGTCGTCTTCCTGGCGCTGCCGCACGGGCAGTCCGCCGCCGTCGCCGAGCAGCTCGGCCCGGACGTGCTCGTGGTCGACATGGGCGCCGACTTCCGGCTGAAGGACCCGGCCGACTGGGAGACCTTCTACGGCTCCCCGCACGCCGGAACCTGGCCCTACGGCCTCCCCGAACTTCCGGGTGCCCGCGCCGCGCTGGAGGGGTCCAAGCGCATCGCGGTGCCCGGTTGCTACCCGACCGCCGTCTCCCTCGCCCTGTTCCCGGCCTACGCGGCCCACATCGCCGAGCCCGAGGCGGTGATCGTCGCCGCGTCCGGCACCTCCGGCGCGGGCAAGGCCCCCAAGCCGCACCTGCTCGGCAGCGAGGTCATGGGTTCCATGTCGCCGTACGGCGTCGGTGGCGGCCACCGGCACACCCCCGAGATGATCCAGAACCTCAGCGGGGTGGCGGGGCGGCGGATCGCGGTCTCCTTCACACCGACCCTCGCGCCGATGCCGCGTGGGATCCTGGCCACGTGCAGTGCCACGGCCCTCGACGGGGTGACGGGGGACTCCGTCCGCGCCGCGTACGAGAAGGCCTACGCCGACGAGCCCTTCGTCCACCTGCTCCCCGAGGGCCAGTGGCCCACCACGGCGTCCGTCCACGGTTCCAACGCCGTTCAGGTGCAGGTCGCGTACGACGCGGCGGTGGGCCGCATCATCGCGATCAGCGCCATCGACAACCTGACCAAGGGCACCGCGGGCGGTGCCGTCCAGAGCATGAACATCGCCCTGGGTCTCGACGAGACCACGGGACTTTCCACGATCGGAGTCGCACCGTGAGCGTCACGGCAGCCAAGGGATTCACGGCGGCGGGCATCGCCGCCGGGATCAAGGAGAACGGCAACCCCGACCTGGCCCTCGTGGTCAACAACGGGCCGCGCCGTGCCGCCGCGGGCGTCTTCACCTCCAACCGTGTGAAGGCCGCGCCGGTGCTGTGGTCGGAGCAGGTTCTGGGGAGCGGCCAGGTCTCGGTCGTGGTGCTCAACTCCGGTGGCGCCAACGCCTGTACGGGCCCCAAGGGCTTCCAGGACACGCACGCGACCGCCGAGAAGACGGCCGAGGTGCTCGGCCGGGGCGCCATCGAGGTCGCCGTCTGCTCCACCGGACTCATCGGCGTGCTGCTGCCCATGGACAAGGTCCTCGCGGGAGTGGAGACGGCCGCCGGTGCCCTGAGCGAGCACGGCGGCGAGAAGGCCGCCATCGCCATCAAGACCACCGACACCGTCCACAAGACGTCCGTGGTGACCCAGGACGGCTGGACCGTCGGCGGCATGGCCAAGGGCGCGGGCATGCTCGCCCCCGGTCTTGCCACCATGCTGGTCGTGCTCACCACGGACGCCGACCTGGACGGCGACACACTGGACGAGGCGCTGCGCGCGGCGACGCGCACGACCTTCGACCGGGTCGACTCCGACGGCTGCATGTCCACCAACGACACCGTGCTGCTGCTCGCCTCCGGCTCCTCCGGCATCACGCCCGGGTACGAGGAGTTCGCCGAGGCCGTGCGCCGGGTCTGCGACGACCTCGGACGGCAGCTCATCGGTGATGCCGAGGGCGCCGGCAAGGACATCAAGGTGGAGGTGATCAACGCCGCGACCGAGGACGACGCCGTCGAGGTGGGCCGCTCCGTCGCCCGCAACAACCTCCTCAAGTGCGCCATCCACGGCGAGGACCCGAACTGGGGCCGCGTCCTCTCGGCCATCGGCACCACACGGGCCGCCTTCGAGCCCGACCAGCTGAACGTCGCCATCAACGGCGTCTGGGTGTGCAAGAACGGTTCCGTCGGCGAGGACCGCGAACTGGTCGACATGCGCTACCGCGAGGTGCACATCGTGGCCGACCTCGCGGCCGGCTCCGCGACCGCAACCATCTGGACCAACGACCTCACCGCCGACTACGTCCACGAGAACAGCGCCTACTCCTCATGAGCACCGGAACCACGCGCAAGCACACCGCCCTGCCCAAGGCCCAGATCCTCATCGAGGCGCTGCCCTGGCTGACCCGGCACCACGGCAAGACCGTCGTCATCAAGTTCGGCGGGAACGCCATGGTGAACGAGGAGCTGAAGGCCGCCTTCGCCCAGGACGTGGTCTTCCTGCGGCACGCCGGCCTCAAGCCGGTCGTGGTGCACGGCGGCGGCCCCCAGATCAGCGCCGCCCTCGACCGGCACGGCATCGTCAGCGAGTTCAGGGCGGGTCTCAGGGTCACCACCGAGGACGCCATGGACGTCGTACGGATGGTGCTGGCCGGCCAGGTGCAGCGCGAGCTGGTCGGGCTGCTCAACCAGCACGGCCCGCTCGCCGTGGGCCTGACGGGCGAGGACGCCCACACCATCACCGCCACCCGGCACCAGCCCGAGATCGACGGCGAACTCGTCGACATCGGGCGGGTCGGCGAGATCACCGCGATCGACACCGGCGCGATCGAGGCCCTGCTGGCCGACGGCCGCATCCCGGTCGTGTCCTCGATCGCCCGATCCCAGGACGACGGACATGTCTACAACGTCAATGCTGATACGGCGGCTGCGGCACTCGCTGCGGCACTGGGCGCCGAAACCCTCATGGTCCTCACCGACGTCGAGGGCCTCTACGAGGACTGGCCCAACTCCGACGAGGTGATCAGCCGCCTCACCGCGTCCCAGCTGGAGAAGCTGCTGCCGGAGCTGTCCTCCGGCATGGTGCCGAAGATGCAGGGCTGCCTGCACGCCGTGCGCAACGGCGTGCACACCGCCCGCGTCATCGACGGCCGGGTCCAGCACTCGATCCTGCTGGAGATCTTCACCGACGAGGGCATCGGCACCATGGTCGTGCCCGACGAAGCCGAGGGGGAGCAGTCATGACCGGCACCGCGAGCAACGCAGAGCTGACCGCGCGGTGGCAGGGCGCGCTCATGAACAACTACGGCACCCCGCGGCTGCCCCTCGTACGCGGCGCGGGCACCCGGCTCTGGGACGCCGACGGCAAGGAGTACCTCGACTTCGTCGGCGGTATCGCGGTCAACGCGCTCGGCCACGCCCACCCCGCCGTCGTCGAGGCGGTGAGCCGGCAGATCGCCTCGCTCGGCCATGTCTCCAACCTGTTCGTCGCCGAGCCGCCCGTCGCCCTCGCCGAACGGCTCCTGCAGCTCTTCGGCCGGGACGGCAGGGTCTACTTCTGCAACTCCGGGGCCGAGGCCAACGAGGGCGCCTTCAAGATCGGCCGGCTGACCGGCCGCACCCACATGGTCGCCACCCGGGGCGGCTTCCACGGCCGCACCATGGGTGCCCTCGCGCTCACCGGCCAGCCCGGCAAGCAGGAACCCTTCCTGCCCCTGCCCGGCGACGTCACCCACGTCCCGTACGGCGACGCCCAGGCACTGGCCGCCGCGGTGACGGAGGAGACGGCCCTCGTCGTCATCGAGCCGATCCAGGGCGAGAACGGCGTCGTGGTGCCCCCGGCCGGCTATCTGAAGGCCGCGCGGGCGATCACCGCCGCCACCGGGGCGCTGCTCGTGCTGGACGAGGTGCAGACCGGCGTAGGCCGTACCGGCAACTGGTTCGAGTACCAGGCCCACGAGGGCGTCCTGCCCGACGTCGTCACGCTCGCCAAGGGGCTCGGCGGCGGGCTGCCGCTCGGCGCCACCGTGGCCTTCGGGCGGGCCGCCGAACTGCTCCGGCCCGGCCAGCACGGCACGACCTTCGGCGGCAACCCGGTCGCCTGCGCCGCGGGGCTCGCGGTCCTCGACACCATCGCGGACGAGGGCCTGCTGGACAACGTGAAGCGGCAGAGCGGGGCACTGCGCGAGGGAATCGAGGCGCTGGACCACCCGTTGATCGATTATGTCCGGGGCGCGGGCCTCCTGCTGGGTATCGTGCTCACCGGGCCGCTCGCGCCACAGGTGCAGCAGGCGGCCCAGGAGGCCGGGTTCCTGGTGAACGCGCCCGCTCCCGACGTCGTGCGGCTCATGCCGCCGCTGAACCTGAGCGACGACGAGACCGGCGCCTTCCTCGGGGCGCTGCCCGGCATCCTCGACGCAGCGGACCCAGCGAATGGGGACGGACGATCCGGAGAATGAGACGACGATGAGCCAGGCGCAGGACCACGAGCAGGCGGCGGGGGCCGGACCGGCCGTGCCGCAGACCCGCACCGCGCGCCACCGCCGGATCGTGGACATCCTCAACCGGCAGCCGGTGCGCTCGCAGAGCCAGTTGGCCAAGCTGCTCGCCGACGACGGACTGAGCGTCACCCAGGCGACGCTCTCCCGCGACCTCGACGAGCTGAACGCGGTCAAGATCCGCAACAACGACGGCGACCTGATCTACGCGGTGCCGAGCGAGGGCGGCTTCCGCACGCCGCGCGCCCCGCTGGGGGAGTCGGCGAAGGAGGAGCGGATGCGGCGCCTGTCCCAGGAGCTGCTCATCTCCGCGGAGGCCTCCGCCAACCTCGTGGTCCTGCGGACCCCGCCCGGGGCCGCGCAGTTCCTCGCCTCGGCCATCGACCAGGCCGAACTGCACGACATCCTGGGCACGATCGCGGGTGACGACACGTTGCTGCTGATCAGCCGCGATCCCACCGGTGGACAGGCGCTCGCGGACCACTTGCTGCGACTGGCGCAGAACGGGCACTGACCCACGTGCGGGGTCCGGCACGTCGGCGGAGAATGGGTATGTGATCTTCCCCGGCGGTCGGGCAATCCGCTGGCGGCGGCCGACCGTATACAGAGGTGTGTCGGGTTTCCGGTTCCCCGTGGGCCGCCTCCCGGACGAGGCTCTCCTGTCCGGGTTGGCCACCGGTGATCCGGAACTCGCCGTCACCTTCGTACGGAGGTTCCAGCACAGGGTCTTCGGTGTGGCGATGGCCGTCACCGGAGATCCGCAGCTCGCCGAAGACATCGCCCAGCAGACGTTCGAGCGCGCGTGGCGCCACGCACAGATCTACGACTCGCGCCGCGGGTCGGTCACGACCTGGCTGACGACCATCGCGCACAACCTCGCCATCGACGCCGTCCGTGCGCGTCGGACGGAGCCGGTGGCGCCCGAGGACCTCGACGCGCTTCTGGGCGTCGTCACCGAGACCCCCGAGGAGTGGGCACTGGCCGACGAGGCCTCGACCCAGCTCCGGGCCGCGGTGGCGCGGCTGCCGCGGGAACAGGCCCGTGCCCTGGTGATGGCAGGTATCTACGGAATGACGGCCCAGCAGGTCGCCGAGGCGGAGAATATCCCGCTCGGCACCGCCAAGACGCGGATCAGGGCAGCGATGGGGAAACTGCGGATCACACTCGCGTCTCCGAAGCGAGGCGACCATGTCCAGTGACGTGACCTGCGAGAAGCTGCGGGAGATCGGCGCCGAACTGGCGCTCGGTGTGCTGCCGGGCCGCGAGCGCGCGGAGGCGGTCGCCCATCTGGACCGGTGCGCGGACTGCCGGGAGTACGTCGAGCAGCTGTGCCTGGCCGGTGAGAAGCTCATCGGCCTGCTGCCGGACCGTGAGCCTCCGCTCGGGTTCGAGACCCGAGTGGCTCGCAGTCTGGCCCACGACGTGGCGCACGAGGCGCGCCCGCAGGCGCGTGCCTCCGCGCAGCAGGGCGTGCGCAGCCGCGCACGCCGGGCCCGGCTGCGCATCGCGTCCGTCGCGGCCACCGTCGCGGTCGCCGTCGGTTTCGCGGGCTGGGCGGTCGGGACCGCCATCCAGGAGGTCACGGCCTCGCCGCCCGCCGCCGTGTCCTCCGAACCCGTACTGGTCGGAGACATGACCACGGCACAGGACGGCGGACAGCCCGCGGGCGAGATGTACGCCCACCCCGGCGCCCCCGGCTGGATCTTCATGACCGTCGCTCTCACCGGGCCCGGCACGCCGTACAACGGTCAGGTCAACTGCCTCCTCGAGCGCCCGGACGGCACGACCGTCCGCGTCGGGGACTTCCGCCTGCGCGACGGACACGGCCAGTGGGGCGGGGCGGCCCCCGTCGACCCGGCGGTGGTCTCGGGCGCCCGGATCACCGCACCGGACGGCACGGTCCTCGCCACGGCCCATCTGCAGACGGGGCACGTCGTCACCCCCGTGGAGTGAACCCGGCGGCCTGATCTCAGGGGCGCTGCGGGCCGCCCAGCGCCGTCTCCAGGGCGGCGGACAGTTCGGCGACCGTGGGCCGGGACGACGCGTCGGCCCGCAGACAGCCGTCGACGGCGGCGGCGAGAGCCGGTGGCAGGCGCCGCCGGGACGTGACCGGTGGGGCGTTCCGCTCCAGCTGCGGATACCGCTTCTGCGGACGGTCCGTGTCGTCGTCGCCCTCGTCACGGAGCCCGGCAGGTGCCTGGTCGCAGGCGAACGGCAGCTCACCACAGGCCACTTCGAACAGCGTCACGCCGACGCCCCACACATCGGCGGCGGCTGTGAGCGGCCCGCCCCGGGCCTGCTCGGGGGCGAGATAGCAGAACGTGCCCAGCCCCGCGGGCGCCGGCCCGGGAGGCCGCGCGACGCTCAGGTCGAGCACCTTCGCGTGACCGCGGTCCACCACCACGTTGGACGGCTTGACGTCCAGGTGCAGCAGCCCCTGACCGTGCAGGTAGTGGATCGCCGAACACAACTGCACCCCGAGGAGCGCCACGTCGGCGGCGGCCGGCCGGTGCCGCAGCCGGTCCAGGAGATGGGACAGCGTCTCCCCGGTCAGCGTCTCCAGGACGACCAGCGGCTCGGGCGACTCGAAGGTCTCGTAGGCGCGCACCAGGTGCGGATGCGTGAACTCCCGCAGCCAGCGGCCCTCCCGCAGCAGCCGCTCGGTCAGCCGCTCCTCGCCCCGGCGGTCGGGACGCACCGTCTTGATCACGCAGCGGCACTCACGCTCCTCGCTCCAGGCGTCGTAGACGTCGAGCCAGCCCGTGCGCGCCAGATGAGCCAGGACCTCGTAGCCCGTGACCGGCTTCGTGCCCGGTGCCAGGGGCGGCGGGACCGTCCGGGCCGCGGGGGCGCTCACGACAACACCTTCCCCGAGGCGGTGGATCCGGTCGTGCCGTTCAGCCGGTGGAGCCGGGCGTACGGTCCCTCGCGCCGCAGCAGTTCATCGTGGACGCCGGTCTCGACGACCCGGCCGTGGTCCAGCACCACGATGTGCCCGGCGTCCCGGACGGTGA
This sequence comes from Streptomyces sp. NPDC044061, assembly GCF_056434305.1. Taxonomy (NCBI): domain Bacteria; kingdom Bacillati; phylum Actinomycetota; class Actinomycetes; order Kitasatosporales; family Streptomycetaceae; genus Streptomyces; species Streptomyces sp. NPDC044061. Next base: position 283,909 of record NZ_JBWKFL010000007.1, read on the forward strand.
GCAGGTTGTGGGAGATGACGATGGTCGTCCGCCCGGCCATGAGGCGGCGCAGCGGATCCATGATCCGCCTGCCCGAGCCGACGTCGAGCCCGGTGGTCGGCTCGTCGAGGAGCAGCACGGGAGCGTCCCTGACCATCGCGCGGGCGATCGCCAGCCGCTGGCACTGGCCGCCGGAGAGCGTCCGGCCGCGCTGGCCGACCAGCGTGTCGTAGCCCTCCGGGAGCAGCTCGATGAACTCGTGCGCGTCCGCGGCGCGGGCCGCCGCGACGATCTCCGCCTCCGTAGCCTCCGGGCGGCCGTAGGCGATGTTCTCCCGCACGGTCCCGTGGAAGACGAGCGTCTCCTGGAGCACCACGGCGACACTGTCCCGCACGTCCGACAGGCGCAGGGTGCGCAGGTCGCTGCCGTCGAGGCGGACGGCTCCCCGGTCGGGGTCGTAGAAGCGCAACTGCAGCTTCGCGACAGTCGACTTGCCGGCCCCGCTCGCCCCGACCAGCGCCAGCGTCTCCCCGGGTGCCACATGGAAGGACACGTCCGACAGCGACCAGGCCCCGGTCTCCGGATAGCGGAACCAGACGCCGTCGAACTCCACGTCGCCCCGCGCCCGGGTGATCCGCCGGGCGTCTGCCGCCTCGACCACCTGCGGCCGCTGGTCCAGCAGCTCGATGATCCGTTCGGCCGAGGCGGAGGCCGCGTAGAAGGTGGTGCCGAGCCGGGAGAGGCCGCGGACCGGGGTGTAGAGCTTGCCGATCAGCGCCAGGAAGACCAGCAGCCCGCCCAGCGTGAGTTCGCCTTGGGCCAGTTTCCAGGTGCCGAGGCCCATGACCGCGAGGCCGCCGGTCACCTCGATGACCTCGACGACGGGTCCGTAGACGGCACGGATCCGTGCCGAGGCCATCGCCGCCCGGAACCGGCCGGCGCTCTCCCGCTCGAACCGGCGCGACTCCCACCCCTGGCGGTTGTACGCCTGCACGAGGGCGACATTGCCCAGCGACTCCTCGGCGATCGCACTGATCGAGCCGCTCAGCCGCCTGCGCTCCCGCGAGGCCTGCTTGATCAGCCGTGAGAAGTGCAGGCCGGCGGCCCAGAACAGCGGCACGATGACCAGGGCGAGCAGGGTCAGGTCCCAGCGCAGGTAGAACAGCAGGCCGAGGAAGACGCCGAGCCGGATCACGTAGTAGAGGGCGTCGGCCACTCCCGAGAGCAGGAACGTCTCGACCGAGTCGACGTCGCCCGTGACCCGCGAGAGCACGTCGCCGAGCCGCCGGCGTTCGAAGAAACCGAGTGAGAGGCCCTGGACGTGCCGGAACACATCGGCGCGCAGGGACAGCAGGAACCGTTCGCTGACCCAGGTGGACGTCACGTTGTCGGCGAACCCCAGGATGCCGGAGAAGAGGACCAGCCCCAGATAGGCCGGTGCGATCCACAGGAACGGCCGGAGATCCCGGGGGACGAGCACGTCGTCCACGACGATCTTGAACAGCCAGATCTCGGCGGCGTCGACGGCCGGGCCGACCAGGCTGAAGAAGACGATGGGCACGAGCCAGCGCCGCCAGCCGCGGGTGTAGGGCCAGAATCGCCGGAACACGGCCGCCGGGGGCACCGGGGGCGCGGCCGGGACCACGGCGTCGGAGGCCTCACCCACCGTCAGCAGACGCCGCAGGAGATGCGCCATGACACGCGTTCCTCGGGGATCGGCGAAGCGGACCGGGTCCTCCGGTCCCCGGTCCGCTCAGCCCTCGGGTGTGCTCAGTAGCCGCCGTGGCCGCCGTGGTCGCCGTGGCCGCCGTGGTCACCGTGGCCGTGGTCGCCGTGGCCGTGGTCGCCGTGGCCGTGGTCGCCGTGGTCGCCGTGGTCGCCGTGGCGGAAGCCGTGCCCTGAACCGTCGTTGTTCGACGAGTCGTCGCCGCCCCGGCGCATGGCAGGCATGAGACTGCTGAAGATGGCCATATCGTTCCTCCCGAAACTTGTCTGCGTAGGGGATACGTCTCAGGACGGAACTTGGATGGCGTTTCGGCGCAATACGTGACAAAAACTCCACACTTCAACCGAGTCGGGCCGCCAGGCCCCCGGTGCACCGCACCTCGTCCCCGGCCGTGATCAGCAGCGCCTCCACGCCGGGCAGCGACTCCAGCCACGCAAGCCCCGCCCGCGACCCCATCGCGAACGCGGCCGTGGCCCAGCAGTCCACCCAGGTCAGCCGGGGCCCCACCACCGTCACCGACACCAGGTCGGTCACCGCCGAGCGGCCCGTGCGCGGATCCACGATGTGCGCGCCCCGCTCGGCCGTGCCGGACGTGGCCACGGACAGTTCGTCCACGCCTGCCGCCGAGATCACCGCCGCCAGGCCGCCGGGGCGCAGTGGATCGGACACCCCGACCCGCCACGGCCGCTGGGCTTCCGGGGCGCCCAGCATCTGGACGTCGCCGCCCCCGTTCACGCTGACCCCGCACACCCCGTCCACCGCCGCCAGCAGCCGCGCCGCTCGCTCCGCCGACCAGCCCTTCACGATCCCGGTCGGATCCAGCACCCCCCGGTACCGGGGGCTGAACCACCCCTCGCTCACCCGCTCCGCCTCGGCCGCCAGCTCCAGCACCTCGGCCACCTCCGGAGCGCACTCCGCCACGGTCAGCTCTTCCCGGGCCAGCCGCGACACCTCGCTGTCCTCGCGGTAGGTGGAGAAGAGCTCGTCGACGCGGTGCAGGCCCGCGACCGCCTCCTGAAGTGCCCTCCGTACGGCACGGGGTTCCCCGCCGCGGACGTCGAAGGAGAAGACGGTCCCCATGACCTCCTCCGCGTGACGCACCGCGGCGGGAGCTTCAGCCGGCTCCGCCACCGCGTCAGCCACCGGCCTGGTCCAGCGCCGACTGCAGCGACTGCTTGTAGCCGGTACTGGTGTAGGTGGCCCCGGAGACCGCGTCGATGGTCGCGTTCCCGGCGGCCACGGCCTCCTGGTTGAGCTTGGGCACGGCCAGCTGTGTCTTCTGGTCGCTGAGGCCGCCCTTGGGCGCCTGCACCGCCTCAGCCTTGGTGATCTTCCCGCTGCTGACCGTGATCCGCACCTGCACCGGTCCGTACTGCGTCTGGGCGACCTTGCCGGTGACCGTGCGCGCCTGGGTCGAACCGGAGGAGCCCGAAGAGCCGGAGGAGCCCGAGGAGCCGGCCGAGGACGCCTTCACCTTGTCCAGCGCCGACTGCAGCGACTTCTTGTAGCCGGTACTCGTGTACGTCGCGCCGGACACCGCGTCGATCTGCGCGCTCTGCGCCGCCACGGCCTCCTGGTTGAGCTTGGGCACGGCCAGCTGTGTCTTCTGGTCGCTGAGGCCGCCCTTGGGCGCCTGCACCGCCTCAGCCTTGGTGATCTTCCCGTCGGCCACGGTCAGCCGTACCTGCACGGTCCCGTACTGGGTCTGCGCCGCGTCGCCGGTCACCGTGCCGGAGCCGGTGGAGGCCTGCGCGCCGCCCTGCTGACCGCCCTGGGGCGACTCCTGTCCCGGCGCCGACTGCTGCGCCGCCGCGCCCGCCGCCGACGCGGCGGCCGGATCCGACGCGGGCTTCAGCGACAGCAGCAGCACGACACCGGACACGGTGGCGGCGGTGGCCAGCACGACGCGCCGAATGGGGTGGCTCTTCCTCATCGCTTCAGCAGCTCCCGCTCACATCTCGAACGACTCGTGGTGGATACGGCGCGCGGGGACCCCCGCGCCGCGCAGTGCCTCGTACACCGTCTGCGCGAACCCGGGCGGACCGCACATGAAGACGTCGTGGTGGTCGATGTCCGGGATCTTCCGCTCCAGGTTCTCCGCGGAGATGTCCGGCCGCTCGCCGTCGGGGCTGTTGACCGCGTACATCAGCCGGGCGCCCCGCTCGTCGGCGATCGCGGCCAGCTCGTCCCACAGTGCCAGGTCCTGGGTGGTGTTGGCCCGGTAGAGCAGGGTGATGTCACCGGCCGCGCCGGGCAGCGTCTCGAACAGCGCCCGCATCGGCGTGATGCCGACCCCGCCCGCGACCAGCAGCACCTTGCCCCGGCTGCGCCGCTGCGCGGTGAGCGCGCCGTACGGGCCCTCCGCCCACACCCGGGTGCCGGGCGTCAGCTCGCGCAGCCGGGCGCTGTGGTCGCCGATCGCCTTCACCGTGATCCGCAGCATGTCGGGGCGCGGCGCCGCCGACAGCGAGTACGGGTGCGAGCTGAACCGCATCCCGGGCGCCAGGAACCGCCAGCGGAAGAACTGGCCCGCCTCCGCGCCCATCCGGTGCAGCTTCCGCCCGCCGATCAGCACCGACACGATGCCGGGCGTCTCCTCGATGACCGCTTCCACCCGCATCCGGTGGCGGACGTTCAGCCGGATCGGGGTGAGGATCCGGTACCAGACCACCAGCGCGGTGACGGTGCCGTACAGCGCGTACCAGAAGGTCTTGGCCGTGGGCTCGACCGCGAAGTCGTTCCCGGTGGTGATCTGGTGCCAGAACGTGAGGAAGACCGCCGCGTACGTGAGCAGGTGGACGTGGTACCAGGCGTCGTACGGCAGCCGGCGGCGGATCCCGCCGACCGACGTCACGCCGATGACCACGAACAGGCCCGTGCCGAGGGCGGCCTTGCCCATGTCGGGCAGCTGGTTGATGGAGTCGATGGTCTGCTGGACGATGTCGCCGAGCGACTTGCCCGCCTGCAGCGCGTACCCCCACATGGTGAGGAAGACGTGCGCGACGATCAGACAGAGCGTGTAGCGGCCGCTCATCGCGTGCCAGCGGGCCACCCGGTCGGAGCCGACGCGCCGCTCCAGCGCGGGCACCCGAGCCATCTGCAGCACGACCAGCGCCATGAGGTATCCGGCCAGCAGCCCGGTGATCCGGCCCGCGTTGAGGATCCTGCCGTTGTTGTCCGCGATGGACGGGGTGTTGTGCCACCAGAGCCACAGCACGGCCGCCGCGCCCGCCCAGACCGCCAGCAGCAGCGGGACGGCCGGGGAACGGCGCGGGCGGATGCGGCGCATCGTCTGGCGGCGGGCGGCACGTCCGCCTGCGAGCGTGGTGGTCACGGTTCCTCCGTGGGGACTTGACCGTTGGCCCACAGATACGTGCCGCATGCGCTGAGTGTTCAGAGGCCCGCGGAGTCGAGCGCGGACTGGAGCGACTGGCGATAGCCGTCACTCGTGTACGTGGCCCCGGACACCGCGTCGATCTGCGCGCCCTGCGCCGCCAGGGCCTCGCGCCGCAGCTGCGGGAGGGCGTAGCTGTTGATCTCCTGGTCGCGCGGGTTGTCCTGCGGGTAGGCGACCGCGGTCACGTCGGTGAGCTTGCCGCTCCTGATCGTGACCCGGACCTGGACCGGACCCCAGCGGGTCTGGACCGTGTCGCCCGTGACGGTCTTGCTCACGCGGGTCCCGGGTCCGCTCGACGAGCCACCGGACCCGCCGGACGACCCGCTCGACCCGCTCGACTCGGCCGGGGCACCGGCGCTGCTGGACGGCGCGGGGGAGGCGGCGCCCACCTCGATACCGGGGCTGGTGTGGGGCTTCAGGGACAGCAGCAGCACCATCCCGGAGACGGTGACGGCGCTCGCGAGCACGATGCGGCGCAGGGGGCGGTTCTTCTTCAGGGCGTGCACTTCTGATGCCTCACAGCTCGAACGACTCGTGGTGGATACGGCGGTCCGGGACCCCGGCCGCCCGCAGCGCGCCGTACACGTCCTGCGCGAAGCCGTGCGGACCGCATATGTAGACGTCGTGGCCGGCCAGGCCGGGGAAGGTCGCGCGCAGCGACTCGGCGGTGATGCCCGGACGCTCTCCCCGCGGCCCGTTCAGCGCGTACAGCACCCGCGCGTTCCGCCGGCGGGCGATCGCCTCCAGCTCGCCGCCGAGCGCCAGGTCCTCGGCACCGCGCGCCCGGTAGAGCAGGGTGACGTCGCCGGGCAGCGTCTCGAACAGGGCCCGCAGCGGGGTGATGCCGACACCGGCGGCGATCAGCAGCGAGCGGTGGCTGGTGGCCCGGTCCGCGGTCAGGGAGCCGTACGGACCCTCCGCCCACACCCGGGTGCCCGGCCTGAGCAGCGGGACGGCCGCGCTGTGGTCGCCGAGCGCCTTCACCGTGATCCGCAGCAGGTCCGGGCGGGGCGGCGCCGACAGGGAGTACGGCGTCGACGTCCAGCCCATGCCCTCGCCGAGGAACCGCCAGCGGAAGAACTGACCCGGCCGCGCACCCAGCTCGTCCAGGTTCCGCCCGCGCACGACGACCGAGTACACGCCCGGTGCCTCCTTGTGCACCGACTCCACGCGCAGCCGGTGCCGCAGGTTGAGCCGGACCGGGGCGAGGACCCGGAACCACAGCACCAGGGCCGCCACCCCCAGGTACAGCGCGTACCAGACGGCGGTGGCCACGGGCTTGCCGTTGAACTCCTCGCCCAGCGTCAGCTGGTGCCCGAAGGCGAGGAAGACGGCCGCGTAGGTCAGGAGGTGGACGTAGTACCAGAACTCGTAGCTCGTACGGCGGCGCACCGCCCGCGCCGAGGTGATGCCGACCGCGAAGAGGATCACCGTGCCGGCGGTGGCCTTCAGCATCTCCGGGTAGTCCAGGACGACGGTGACCGCCTCGTGCCACAGCGAGGCCCGGTCCTGGGCGGCGTACCCGGCCAGGACCAGCGCGACGTGCGCGACGAGCAGACAGACCGTGTACCGGCCGGCCATCGCGTGCCAGCGCGCCACCCGGTCGGAGCCGATCCGCACCTCCAGCAGCGGCACCCGCGCCATCAGACCGACCAGCACCGCGCAGGCGTAGCCGCACAGCAGCCCGGCGATCCGCCCGGCCCCGGTCAGCCAGCCCGCGGTGCCGACCACGGCGCCCGTGTCCGCCCACCACAGGGCCACCACGGCCGCCGCCCCGGCCCACAGCACGGCCGGCACGAGCCCCGCGAGGGAGCGGCGTGCGGCCGGCGGCACGGGCGGGGCCGCGCGTCGCTCGTCCACGGTGGTCATGAGTGTCGTCCCTTCGTCGGTCGTGCCAGGCCACTGTGCGTGCCGAAGCTCTGAGGCACCTCTGAGCGGCCCCCGTGACCGGCCTTCTGAGAGGGAACTCAGAGCCGTTCCTCATCCGGGCCTCACAGGGGAGTGGGGGGACTCAGAGAAAACTCAGAGCCCCCCGGGCGTCCGGTCGCCCTTTGCAGGGGCGATGCTGGAAGGCGCGATGAACACGACCCGCTCCGGCCGCCCCGCCCTCACCAGACCCGACGGCACCCCGCTGCGCGTGCTCGTCGTCGACGACGACCCCGACCTCGCCGAGGTGCTCACCGGCGCCCTGCGCTACGAGGGCTGGGAGGTGCGCGCGGCCGGCGACGGCGCCTCCGCGGTCGCCGCCGCGCGCGAGCTGCTGCCCGACGCCGTCGTCCTGGACGTGATGCTCCCGGACACCGACGGCTTCGCCGTGCTGCGCCGGCTGCACGGGGTGAAGCCCGAGGTGTGCGTGCTGTTTCTGACCGCGCGGGACGCGGTCGAGGACCGGATCGCCGGTATCACAGCGGGCGGCGACGACTACGTCACCAAGCCGTTCAGCCTGGAGGAGGTCGTCGCCCGGCTGCGCGGGCTGCTGCGCCGCGCGGGCATGGCCCGCCAGCTGGAGGAGGGGCCCCGGCTGACCGTCGGCGACCTGGTCATGGACGAGGAGGCCCGCGAGGTGACCCGGAACGGCGAGCTGATCGATCTCTCGCCGACCGAGTTCGAACTCCTCCGCTTCCTCATGCGCAACCCGCGCCGCGTCCTCAGCAAGGCGCAGATCCTCGACCGGGTGTGGTCCTACGACTTCGGCGGCCGGGCGCACGTGGTCGAGCTGTACATCTCCTACCTGCGCAAGAAGCTGGACGCGGGCCGCGAACCGATGATCCACACGGTCCGCGGGGCCGGATACGTCCTGAAGCCGGTGCCCCGGTGAGGTCCGTACGGCAGCTGCCCCGCCCCCGCACCCTGCGCGCCCGCCTCATCTTCGGCCTGGTGGTCCTGCTCGCGGTGAGCTGCGCGGCCGTGGGACTCGCCGCGGTCGTGGAACTGAACGGCTTCCTCACCCAGCGCCTCGACGAACAGCTCGCCCAGGTCGGCACCCGGTTCCCGGAGAGCCTGGAGCACAAGGGCCTGGTGCCGGACGACCACGACGGCGACGAGCACGGCGACACCCGCCGCCTGGCCACCGGCACCTTCGGCGCCCGCCTGCTGAACGGCCAGGTCACCCACAAGGGCCTGATCCGCTCCGGCGACCCGTCCGCCGACCTGAACGTGGACCTGACCGCCACGGACCGCGAGCGGCTGGCCTCGGTGCCGGCCGACGGCAGACCCCACACCGTCGACCTCTCCGCCCTGGACGACTACCGCGTCGTGGCCTCCGCGGGCCGGGACGGTGACGTCCTGATCGTCGGCCTGCCGCTGGAGCCCGTCCAGGCCACCGTCCGCCGTCTCGAACTGGTCGCGGGGATCGTCTTCGGCCTGGCCCTGGTGGTGACCGGCGTGGCCGGGGCGTTCTGGGTGCGCTGGTCGCTGCGTCCGCTCAGCCGGGTGGCCGCCACCGCCACCCGGGTCAGCGAGCTCCCGCTGGCCAGCGGCGAGGTGGCACTGCCTCCCCGGGCACCGCGGTCGGACCCGCGCAGCGAGATCGGCCAGGTGGCCGGCGCCTTCAACCGGATGCTGGGGCACGTCGAGGACGCCCTGACCAAACGCCACGCAAGCGAGGAGCGGCTGCGCCGGTTCGCCGCCGACGCCAGCCACGAACTGCGCACCCCGGTCGCCTCGGTGCGCGGCCACGCGGAACTGGCTCTGCTCCACCCGGGTCCGGTGCCCCCGGAGGTGACCCGCGCCCTGGAGCGCATCGCCGCCGAGTCCTCCCGGATGGGCGAGATGGTGGACGACCTGCTGCTGCTGGCCCGGCTCGACGCGGGCCGCCCGCTGGAGCGCCGTCCGGTCGACCTGACCCACCTGGTCCTGGACGCGGTGACGGACGCCCGGGCCGCGGGCCCCGAGCACCGCTGGAGCCTGGACCTGCCGGAGGAGCCGGTGACGGTGCCGGGCGACACCCACCGCCTGCAGCAGGTGCTGGCCAACCTGCTGGCCAACGCGCGGCTGCACACGCCCGAGGGCACCAAGGTGACGGTGACCCTGGGGACCGAGGGGGACATGGCCTGCCTGTCCGTCCACGACGACGGCCCCGGCGTTCCCGAGGAGGTACAGCCGGGGGTCTTTGAACGCTTCACCCGGGCGGAACACCGCCGCCGCCCGGACGCCTCCGGCGGCGGGGCGGGACTGGGCCTGTCGATCGTGGCCGCGGTGGCGGAGGCGCACGGGGGCGGCGTGGACCTGGACAGCAGGCCGGGTGCGACGACGTTCACCGTGCGGCTGCCCCTGGGCGAGGTCAGTAGCGAGTGATCGCCGTGGTGCCGTCCACTGTCCCGATCGCGATGTGCGGCTTCTTCACGGGGTCGGCCCACGTCAGGATCCGCCGCATCGCGTCCTCCGGCACGGACACGCAGCCTGCCGTCGCCGCCGTGCCGTTCACGTGCAGGAAGATCCCGGCTCCGCGCCCCTTCACAGGCCGGTCGTAGTTGAACCCGATGACGAGTCCGTAGGCGTACTGCGTCGTGTAGGAGCTCAGCTGCTCGGACTCGGAGGCACGGCAGTCGGCCGGAAGGGGATCGACCCACCGGTTGTACGCCGTCGACCCGGTGTCCTCGCACCACCAGGAACTCGTGGTCACCGCCCGGTAGGCGACACGCGTGCCACCGGGCGCCGCCTTGATCCCGAAGGCGAACGGAAGGTCGTACAGCCCGGTCGGCGTGGTGTTCGTGCCCTGCTTGCGCGCACCACCCTCCACCAGCCCCTTCGCCCCGAACCGGGCCGGCGCCGACCCGGCCTGCACCCACTGCCCGTCGCGCAGGTCCCACCAGGTGACCGTCCCGGAGGTCGAGTCGGTGACCGGTGCCTGAGCGGTGATCAGCTGGGCACCGCCGCCGGTGTCCGCCATCCGCGCGGGCAACGGCACGGGCCCGGGGCCCGGCACGAAGCCGAGCAGGGCCAGGGAGGACACGGACACGAGGGCGACGACACCGGGGCGCATGGCTCAGACGCTAGACGGCGGAAGCGGCAACGGCAGCCCGGGTAGTCCGTCCAGGCTCGTGGCGACGTGCTCCTTCTTCGCGAAGTACGCGCCCAGCGAGATGTCGTCCTCGCGCGCGAAGCGCTTTCCGTGCAGGTCGCGGCCCTCCTCGTACGCCATGTAGGGGACGGCGTATCCACAGGTGTCCCGCACCAGTTCGGCGTGCACGACGATGATCGCACGCAGCCCGTGGGCGCTCGGGTCGATGTCCGGGAAGCGGGCGAGCAGCTCGGGGAAGCGCGGGTCGTCCCGGAAGACCGGCTCGCCCCGGCCGTGGACGCGCACGATGTTCGGCGGGCCCTGGAAGGCGCACCACATGAGGGTGATCCGGCCGTTCTCCCGCAGGTGCGCGATCGTCTCCGCGTTGGACCCGGCGAAGTCGAGGTAGGCCACAGTGAGTTCGTCGAGTACGGCGAAGGAGCCCTTGAGCCCCTTGGGGGAGAGGTTGACCGTACCGTCGCCGGAGAGGGGAGCGGTCGCGGTGAAGAAGAGGGGTTGCTCCTCGATGAACGTCCGGAGCCTGCCGTCTATGCGCTCATAGGTCTTTCCCATGTCTAACGATTATCGACGGAAGTCCTTCGTCCGTCTAACGAATTGACGCATCCGGAAGCCTCCCGGACCACCGCGGCCGCCCCGGCCGGCGTTTCCCACGGGGCGGCCACGGCTGCCTGTCAGCTCACTTGGTGAGCGTGCAGGCCGCCAGCGAGTCCAGACCGCTCGTCCTGGCCGAGGTGCGGCCGATGGCGAGGAGGGCGAGGTTGCGGTCGACATCGGCCTGCGCGGACGCGGGGACCGCGGGCAGCCGGGAGGCGACGTCCGGGCAGGTGATGGTGCCGGGGTCCGCCAGGGTGCGCGCGCTGCGGGCGTCGCCGCCCTTGGGCGACTCCCCGGCGAGGGCGGAACCGGCGATCAACGCGCCGGAGAGCACCACGGCGGCGGCGCCGCCGATGATCGCCACGCGACGCTGGTTGTACTTCGGAAGTGCCCTGGACATGCGACTGCCTCACTCGGGTCGTGGTGGTGTGGTCAATGTGGCGCCGGCGTTCGGTGGCGGGTGCGAGAAAGCGGTTGCTGCCGTTCAGGCGGACCGCCGATTGACGAATCATGCAGTGTTCTGCATACTCATGCATGACAGCAAGTGCAGTGTGAGGAGAAACCCGTGACCGAGCGCGTCGTACTCGCCTATTCGGGCGGTCTGGACACCTCCGTCGCCATCGGCTGGATCGCCGAGGAGACGGGCGCCGAGGTCATCGCCGTAGCGGTGGACGTCGGCCAGGGAGGCGAGGACCTGGACGTCATCCGCAAGCGCGCCCTCGCCTGCGGTGCCGTCGAGGCCGAGGTCGCCGACGCCAAGGACGAGTTCGCCGACGAGTACTGCCTCCCGGCGATCAAGGCCAACGCCCTCTACATGGACCGCTATCCGCTGGTCTCCGCCCTCTCCCGGCCGACGATCGTCAAGCACCTCGTCGCCGCCGCCCAGAAGCACGGGGCCACCACGGTCGCCCACGGCTGCACCGGCAAGGGCAACGACCAGGTCCGCTTCGAGGCCGGCATCGTCGCCCTCGCCCCCGACCTGAAGTGCATCGCCCCGGTCCGCGACTACGCGATGACCCGGGACAGGGCGATCGCCTTCTGCGAGGAGAAGCAGCTCCCGATCGCCACCACCAAGAAGTCCCCGTACTCCATCGACCAGAACGTCTTCGGGCGCGCCGTCGAGACGGGGTTCCTGGAGGACATCTGGAACGCCCCGATCGAGGACATCTACGAGTACACCTCCAACCCGGCCACGCCGCGCGAGGCCGACGAGGTGATCGTCACCTTCAAGGAGGGCGTCCCGGTCGCGATCGACGGCAGGCCCGTCACCGTCCTGCAGGCCGTCCAGCAGCTCAACGAGCGCGCGGGCGCCCAGGGCATCGGCCGGATCGACATGGTCGAGGACCGCCTCGTCGGCATCAAGTCCCGCGAGGTGTACGAGGCTCCCGGCGCGATCGCCCTGATCACCGCCCACCAGGAGCTGGAGAACGTCACCGTCGAGCGCGAACTCGCCCGCTACAAGCGGCAGGTCGAGCAGCGCTGGGGCGAACTGGTCTACGACGGCCAGTGGTTCTCCCCGCTCAAGCGCGCCCTGGACGGCTTCATCGACGAGGCCAACCAGCACGTCTCCGGCGACGTCCGGATGACCCTGCACGGCGGCCGCGCGGTCGTCACCGGCCGGCGCTCGGAGTCGTCCCTGTACGACTTCAACCTCGCCACCTACGACACCGGCGACACCTTCGACCAGGCGGCGGCCAAGGGCTTCATCGACATCTACAGTCTGTCGTCGAAGATCGCGGCCAAGCGGGACCTGGCGTAGGCCGAGTCCCGGCGCAAGAACGGTTCGTACCCACCACACCCTCTCTAGGAGCAGCGCAAGTGAGCAGCAACAGCGGTGACGTACGGCTCTGGGGCGGCCGTTTCGCCGACGGTCCCGCCGAGGCCCTGGCCAAGCTGTCCGCGTCCGTCCACTTCGACTGGCGGCTCGCGCCCTACGACATCGCCGGTTCGCGTGCCCACGCACGCGTGCTGCACAAGGCGGGACTGCTCACCGAGGACGAGCTGACGCGCATGATCGCCGGCCTCGACCGGCTGGAGGCGGACGTCGCCGACGGCTCGTTCGTCGGCACCATCGCCGACGAGGACGTCCACACCGCCCTGGAACGCGGCCTGCTGGAGCGCCTCGGCCCGGACCTCGGCGGCAAGCTGCGCGCCGGCCGTTCCCGCAACGACCAGGTCGCCACCCTCTTCCGCATGTACCTGCGGGACCACGCCCGGATCGTCGGCGGCCTGATCGCCGACCTGCAGGACGCCCTGATCGGCCTCGCCGAGGCCCACTCGGACGTGGCGATGCCCGGCCGCACCCACCTCCAGCACGCCCAGCCGGTGCTCTTCGCGCACCACGTCCTGGCCCACGTCCAGTCCCTGTCCCGGGACGCGGAGCGCCTGCGCCAGTGGGACGAGCGCACGGCCGTCTCGCCGTACGGCTCGGGCGCCCTCGCGGGCTCCTCCCTCGGCCTGGACCCGGAGGCGGTGGCCGAGGACCTCGGCTTCGAGCGCGGCAGCGTCGGCAACTCCATCGACGGCACGGCGTCCCGCGACTTCGTGGCGGAGTTCGCCTTCATCACCGCGATGATCGGCGTCAACCTCTCCCGGATCGCCGAGGAGATCATCATCTGGAACACGAAGGAGTTCTCCTTCGTGACCCTGCACGACGCGTTCTCCACGGGCTCGTCGATCATGCCGCAGAAGAAGAACCCGGACATCGCCGAGCTGGCGCGCGGCAAGTCCGGCCGCCTGATCGGCAACCTCACCGGGCTCCTGGCCACCCTCAAGGCCCTGCCCCTCGCCTACAACCGCGACCTGCAGGAGGACAAGGAGCCGGTCTTCGACTCCTGCGACCAGCTGGAGGTCCTGCTCCCCGCCTTCACCGGCATGATCGCCACGCTCACCGTCAACCGGGAGCGCATGGAGGAACTGGCCCCGGCGGGCTTCTCGCTCGCCACCGACATCGCCGAGTGGCTGGTCAAGCAGGGCGTGCCGTTCCGCGTCGCGCACGAGGTCGCCGGTGAGTGCGTGAAGGTCGCCGAGGCCGAGGGCAAGGAGCTGGACGACCTCACGGACGAGCAGTTCGCGAAGATCTCCGCCCACCTCACCCCCGAGGTCCGCACGGTCCTCAACGTCCCCGGCGCCCTCGCCTCCCGCGACGGCCGCGGCGGCACGGCCCCCAGCGCGGTCGCCGTCCAGCTGACGGAGGTCAAGGCGGACGTGGCGGCGCAGCACGATTGGGCCACGGCCAAGAAGGGCTGACCGCCCGCCGCGCAGCAGACCGAAGGGCCCGGACATCGCGTCCGGGCCCTTCGCGCCGCCCGGACCGCTCGGTGGCCCCTTTGGTAACGGATGGGATTCGGCCACTGACCGATTCCTTGACTTGCCGCCACCCGGAGGTAAGCATTCCGGTTATTCGGCATTGCCGAACACCGGTCGGTCGCAGCCGAGCACGAAGGGGACGCCATGCGCGCACGACGTACGAGACGAACGGCCCGCCTTTTCGCCGTCACCGCCGTGGCAGCACTGTGCGCCCTCGGCCTCACGGCCCCCGCGGGCGCCGCCGACACCCCGCCACCCGGCGCCAACGACTGGTCCTGCAAGCCGGACTCCGCTCACCCTCAGCCCGTGGTCCTGGTGAACGGCACCTTCAAGACCTCGTACGAGAACTGGCTGACCCTCTCGCCCGCGCTGGCGGACGCCGGTTACTGCGTCTTCTCCTTCGAGTACGGCGACCTGGAGACCGCTCCGATCCCCGACTCGGCGGCCGAACTGCGCGACTTCGTGAACGCCGTGCTCGGCGCGACCGGCGCCAGGAAGGTCGACATCGTCGGGCACAGCCAGGGCGGCATGATGCCCCGCTACTACGTCAAGTTCCTCGGCGGTGCCACCAAGGTCGACGACCTCGTCGGCATCGTTCCCTCCAACCACGGCACCAGCAACCCGCTCGCCCTCGCCGCCGGTGCCACCGTCTGCCCGTCCTGCGTCGACCAGACCGCGGGCTCGGACTTCCTGCAGAAGCTCGACTCCGACCCGGAGACCCCGGTCGGCCCCGACTACACGGTCGTCGCGACCCGCTACGACGAGGTCGTGGTGCCCTACACCAGCGCCTTCCTCGACGGCCCGCACTCGTACGTGACCAACGTGCTGCTCCAGGACCGCTGTCCGCTCGACGTCACCGAGCACGACCAGGCGCCCAAGTCGCCGCTGGTCGAGCAGTGGGTGCTCAACGCCCTGAAGCGGGACGGGCCGGCCGACCCGGCCTTCGTCCCGCGCTGCGTCAGCGCGGGCTGAACCGCACGCGGCTGGGTAGATTGGTGCGAGATCCCCGCCCCTGGCGGGGAGCTGCCCCTCAGCCGATCGTGCAGGGAGTTCGTATGCCCTTCAGCCGCCTGGCCGCCGCGACCACGCCCACCGCGCACCTCGGACTCGGTCTCGCCGCCGTCGGCCGACCCGGCTACATCAACCTCGGCCGGGAGGGCGACCTGCCCGCCGAGCGCACCGTCGGCGCGCTGCGTGAGCGTACCCACGAGCTCCTCGACGCCGCCTACGCCCAAGGTGTGCGCTACTTCGACGTCGCCCGTTCCTACGGCCGCTCGGAGGAGTTCCTCGCCGACTGGCTGAACACCCGCCCGGACATCGACGACGTGGTCGTCGGCAGCAAGTGGGGCTACACCTACACCGCCGGCTGGTCCACCGACGCCGAGCAGCACGAGGTGAAGGACCACGGCCTGGCCACGTACGAGCGGCAGCGCGCGGAGACCGACGCGCTGCTCGGCGACCGGCTCGACCTCTACCAGATCCACTCGGTGACCCCGGACAGCCCCGCCCTCACCGACAAGGAACTCCACGCCAGGCTCGCCGAGGCCGCCGCTGCGGGTCTGACCGTCGGCTTCTCCACCAGCGGTCCCGCCCAGGCCGACGCGATCCGCGCCGCCCTGGAAGTGACGGTCGAGGGCGAACCCCTCTTCCGTACCGTCCAGTCCACGTACAACGCCCTGGAGACCTCGGCGGGAACCGCGCTCGCCGAGGCGCACGACGCCGGACTGACCGTCATCGTCAAGGAGGGCATGGCCAACGGCAGGCTCGCCGCCCCGCACGCGCCCGACGTGCTCAAGGCGGTGGCCGAGGAGACCTCCCTCGGCTGCGACGCCGTCGCCCTCGCCCTGGTCCTGCGCCAACCGTGGGCGGGTGTTGTCCTCTCCGGCGCCGCGACCCTCACCCAGCTCGCCTCCAACCTGCACGCCCCCGTCGTGGACCTGGACGTCGACCAGCTGACCCGTCTGGCCACGCTGGTGGAGGACCCGGGCACGTACTGGGAGCGGCGCGGACAGCTGCCCTGGCACTGAGGGCCACTTTCACCTGGGTCCACCCACCTCGCTGACCAGCGGGTGTGAGGCAAGCATGCCCAATATGAGACATCATTGTCTCACTTGCGCTACGCTTGTCTCATGGCCCTGGACCGTGACCACGTGCTGCGCAGCGCAGCCGCCCTGCTGACCCGTAAGTCCACCGCGACCATGGACGAGGTCGCCAAGGCCGCCGGGATCAGCCGGGCCACGCTGCACCGCCACTTCGCCGGGCGCGACGCGCTCGTACGGGCGCTGGAGGCGCTGGGCATCGCGGAGTGCGAGGCCGCGCTGGACACGGCCCGCCTGGACGAGGGCCCGGCGGGCGAGGCCGTACACCGCCTGGTCCGGGCGATCGAACCGTCGGCCGGCCTGCTCGCCTTCCTCTACACCGAGAACCAGCTGTTCGAGGGCGAGCAGCAGAACCAGGGCTGGGCCCGCATCGACGAACGCCTCACCGGCCTCTTCCGGCGCGGCCAGGAGAGCGGCGAGTTCCGCATCGACCTCACCCCGGCCTGGCTCACCGAGGCGCTGTACGGCCTGCTGGCCTCCGGCGCCTGGGCGGTGGCGGAGGGCCGGGTCGCGCCCAAGGACTTCACCCACATGGTCGTCGAGCTGCTGCTCGGCGGCGCACGACGCACACAGACACCACGAAGAGAGGAATCATGACCAGCACCCTGCAGCCGGCTCGCGCGGCGGCGGTGGAGAAGCGCCCGGGCCGCTGGCTCGCGCTCTCCGTCCTCGTCCTGGCCGTGCTGCTGGTGGCCGTCGACGCCACTGTCCTCGGCCTGGCAACCCCCTTCATCAGCGAAGATCTCAACCCCTCCGGCACCCAGCTGCTGTGGATCGGTGACGTCTACTCCTTCGTCATCGCCGGTCTGCTGGTCTCCATGGGCAGCCTCGGTGACCGCATCGGGCGCAAGCGGATCCTGCTCGGCGGCGCCACGGCGTTCGGCGCCGTCTCCGTCCTGAACGCCTACGCGACGACACCGGAACTCATGATCATGGCGCGGGCGCTGCTCGGCGTCGCGGGCGCGACCCTGATGCCCGCCACCCTCGCCCTGATCCGCAACCTCTTCCACGACCCGCGCGAGCGCAGCCTCGCCGTCGGCATCTGGGGCGCGACGGCCTCCGCCGGCACGGCCGTCGGACCGATCGCCGGAGGCTTCCTCCTCGAGCACTTCTGGTGGGGCTCGGTCTTCCTCATCAACCTGCCGGTGATGGCCGTCCTGGTACTCGTCGGCATCCGCACGCTGCCCGAGTCCCGCAACCCCGACCCCGGCCCCTGGGACCTGATCAGCGTCCTCCTGTCGCTCGTCGGCATGATCGCCCTCGTGTACGCGGTCAAGGAGGCAGCGACCCACGGCTTCACCTGGCTGACCCTCGCCACCGGCCTGCTGGGCGCCGGCGCCCTCCACGGCTTCGTGCACCGTCAGCTCACCATGCCGACCCCGCTGCTCGACATGCGTCTGTTCCGCCACCGCGGCTTCAGCGGGGCCGTGCTCGCCGACCTGCTGACCGTGCTGGGCATGTCCGGCCTGGTGTTCTTCCTCTCCCAGTACCTGCAACTGGTCCAGGGCAGGAGCCCGTTCGAGGCGGGCCTGGCCGAACTGCCCGCCGCCGTCGGAGCGGTGGCGGCCGGCCTGGCCGCGGGCCGCGCGGCCCGCCGCTTCTCGGTGCGTGCTGTGGTCTCGGGCGGTCTGGCCGCGGTCGGTGTGGCCCTCGCGGCGCTCACGGCCCTGGGGCAGTCGACGGGCTACCCGGTCCTCGGCGCCGCACTCCTGGTCGTCGGCATCGGCGCCGGCTTCTCCTTCACGGTGACGGCCGACGTCATCCTCTCCACCGTCCCCAAGGAGCAGGCGGGCGCCGCCTCCGCGGTCTCGGAGACGGCGTACGAACTGGGTGCGGCCCTGGGCATCGCCCTGCTGGGTTCCATCGTGACGGGCGTCTACCGCGACTTCACGAGTCCGGCCGGTACGCCGGAAAGGGCCCACGAGTCACTGGGTGCTGCGGTGGGGGCAGCGGCGCACCTGCCCCACCAGTCGGCGCAGGCCCTGCTGGACGCGGCCCGCGATGCCTTCGTCCACGGCCTCCACCTGGCTTCGGCCGCAGGAGCGGCGGTTCTGCTCGCCACGGCGCTGGCGGCCTGGTTCCTGCTGAAGGGTCAGAAACTGGAAATCCTGGAAAGCACGGAGTAGCCACAACTCCCCAGGGGCGCGGGGAACTGCGCGAGAAACCCCATCGGGCCCGCAGCCGAAGACCGGCCGGCCGCCGGAGGCGTCAGGCGGCCTTTGCCTTCGTGGCGTACATGTCCACGTACTCCTGCCCCGACAGCCGCATGACCTCGGCCATCACGGAGTCGGTCACGGCACGCAGCACGTACCGGTCCCGGTCCATCCCCTCGTACCGCGAGAACTCCATCGCCTCACCGAACCGCACGGTCACGCGGCCGGGCCGCGGCATCCCCGCGCCGCCCGGCTGCAGCTTGTCCGTGCCGATCATCGCGAAGGGAACCACGGGGGCGCCCGTCATCAGCGTGAGGCGGGCGATGCCGGTGCGGCCGCGGTAGAGACGGCCGTCGGGAGAGCGCGTGCCCTCCGGGTAGATGCCGAAGATCCTGCCCTCTTCGAGGACGCGGCGGCCGGTCATCAGCGCCGCCACACCGCCACGACCGCCGTCGCGGTCCACCGGGATCATGCCGACGCCCGTGAAGAACCAGGCCATGAGCCGCCCCTTGAGGCTCTTGCCGGTGACGTACTCGTCCTTGCCGATGAAGACGACCTGCCGGTCGCAGACCAGGGGCAGGATCATCGAGTCGATGAAGGTCAGGTGGTTGCCGGCCAGAATGACCGGGCCGTCCCCCGGGATGTGCTCCGCGCCCTCCACCTGTGGGCGGAACATCAGGCGCATGATCGGTCCGAGCACTGCCTTGATGAGCGCGAAGCGGGACAACGGGTCCTCCGATGTCGAGGGAAGCGATATGAGTCTGTGCAGGTGAGGACATTACTCGCGGCTCAGGGGGAAGCGCACATCGGGTGGGGCCGGTTCACCGAGGTCTTACGCATTGTTGACGCGGGTTTACCTGCGGTGGCGTGCCGGAGTCCGGCCGTGATGCCCCGGCGACGATGTGACGGACATCGCGCGAGTCCTCACCCTCCGGTTACCCGCCCCGCGCCTCCTGATGCCGACGGCCCGTCACATCTCGCCTCCCACCGGACATACGGCGTCACCCCCGTGTTCCAGCCGGGGTCTCCCTTCCGTCATGCGCACGCCCCTACGATCGGCGCGCGCCGGAAACAGACCCGGGTCGGACGGCAGGAGGGCGTTCATGGACAGCGACCAGGCGAACGAGCAGACGCAGGGAACGGCACGGCGGGCGCTCCTCGGCGCCGCGGTGCTCGGGGCGGGCGGAGCGGTCCTCGGACTGCCCGGAACCGCCCGGGCGGCCGACACCCGGACGGCCGGACGCGGCGGGCGCGGGCTGAAGAGCCTGCCCGTGCCGACGATCATCGGCCACCGGGGTACCAGCGGCTACCGCCCCGAGCACACCTTCGGCTCGTACGACCTGGCCCTCGACCTCGGCGCCGACGTGGTGGAGGCCGGCGACCTGGTGCCCACCAAGGACGGCCACCTCGTCTGCCGCCACGAGCCGGAGATCGGCGGCACCACCGACGTAGCCTCGCACCCCGAGTTCGCCGACCGCAGGACGACCAAGGTCCTCGACGGCGTCCCCACCACGGGCTGGTTCACCGAGGACTTCACCCTCGCCGAGCTGAAGACGCTGCGTGCCGTCGAGCGCATCCCGGCCAACCGACCGCACAACACCCTCTACAACGGGCGCTGGGAGATCCCCACGTTCGAAGAGGTCCTGAAGTGGCAGGAGGAGCAGACCCGCAAGCGCGGCAAGCAGGTCTGGATCTACCCCGAGACCAAGCACCCCACCTACTTCCGCAAGCTGGGCCTCGGCCTGGAGGAGCGGGTGGCGAAGCTGCTGCGCAAGTACGGCAAGGACGGCCGGAACGCGCCGGTCATCCTGCAGTCCTTCGAGCCCTCCAGCATCCAGAAGCTGAACCAGCTGGTCGACAACCCGCTCGTGGTCCTGCTCTCCTCGGCCACCAGCCGCCCCTGGGACTTCGTCGAGGCGGGCGACCCGCGCACCGTCGCCGACCTGATCACGCCCAAGGGCCTCAGGGAGATCGCCGGCTACGCGCAGGGCATCGGCCCGACGCTGGACCTGATCATCCCGAAGAACGCCGACGGCACCCTGGCCACGCCGACCACCCTGGTCGCCGACGCGCACAGGGTGGGCCTGATCCTGCACCCCTACACCATGCGCAACGAGAACCCCTTCCTCCCGGCCGAGTACCGCAAGGGCAGCGCGGCGGATGCCTACGGTGACGCCTTCGGCGCCTTCCAGAAGTACTTCGCGACCGGCATCGACGGGGTCTTCACCGACAACGCCGACACCGGCCTGCTCGCCCGCGCCGACTTCCTCGCCGGCTGAGCCCCGCGTCAACACCCGCGTCCGGCGCACCCCGTTCGGGGTGTCTGTGCGCCGCCCCGGCAACCTGCCGCCGGGGCGGCGCGTCGTTGCGGACATGACGCACGACCTGGTGACCGCGTTGCGCCCGCTGCTCACCGCCGAGGCCTCCGCCGAGGCAGCGGCCTCCGGAAGCGAGCCGGCCGACCTGGAGCAGGCCGTCTGGCTCCGCCTCCTGGAGCGTCTGGAGGCCGACGGGCCACCGCTGGACCCACAGGGCTGGCTGCGCAAGGCCGTCCGCGCCGAGGCGCGCCGCAGCCGCCGTGCCCACCGCATCGAACGGCCCTACGACGCCGAGCCGGCCGACGACGCCCGTCCCGGGCCCGAGCAACTGGCCCTCGCCGCGGCCCGGTACCGCGCCCTGCGCGCCGCGGTCCGCCGCCTGCCCGGCCGCTGCCCCCGTCTGATGGAGGCGCTGCTCTCCCCGAAGGACCTGACATACCGGGAAATCGCGGGGGAGTTGGGTATCTCACAGGGCAGTCTCGGACCGGAACGCTCCAGATGTCTCGGATGTCTGCGCCGATTGCTCGCCGCGGAGGTTGCGGCCCACGAAGTGCGGGGATAGGAGTGGGGGACGACAGGCGATCAGGTGAGCGGGAGGCGTGCGCACATGGGCATGAGCGTGACCATCTCGGTGGCGACCGGGCAGGACACGGAGCAGATCTTCAAGCTCCAGTACCTGTGCTTCCAGAGCGAGGCGGCGCTGTACGGCAACTACCGGATCGACCCGCTCGTCCAGAGCCTCGACTCGGTCCGCCAGGAGGTGGCCTCCGACTGCGTCTTCGTCGCCCGGCTCGGCGACGAGGTGGTCGGCTCGGTGCGCGGCAAGGTGACCGAGGACGGCGCGGCCGCCATCGGCAAGCTCTGTGTCCACCCGCGCCTACAGGGCCACGGCATCGGCGCGCGGCTGCTCCGCGCGGCCGAGACGGCACTCGCCGAACAGCGCGGCGCCACCACGTTCCGCCTCCACACCGGCCACCGCAGCGAGGGCAACCTCCGCCTGTACCGCCGGGTCGGCTACCAGGCGGTCGGCAGGTCCAAGGGCGCCGACGGCGTCGAGATGATCGTCCTGGAGAAGCCGGCGGGGGCGTACGCGACTACGGCGTGACGGTGTCCCGCGACTTCCGCAGCCAGTACATCGCCGACAGCGGCAGCAGCACCGGAATGAAGATGTAGCCCATCCCGTACTTCGACCACACGGTCGCGTCCGGGAAGGCCGAGGGCTCGACCAGGGTCCAGGTACCGACGATCAGCACACCCGCGAGTTCGGCGGCGCAGCACACCAGCGCCGCCCTGCGGGCGGTTTCCCCGCCGCGGACCAGGGTGTACGTGATGAATCCGTAGACGACGCCGGCCACGGCCGACAGCGAGTACGCCAGCGGTGCCCGCTGGAACTCCGTGGCGATCTGGTACGCCGAGCGCGACACCGCGCCGACCACCATCACGCCGTAGAACCAGACGAGCAGCATTCCGGGCCCGCTGATCAGCCGCTGCTTCGCCGGCTTCGCCTCCGTGGCCGCCATCTCAGCCTCCCCAGATGTCATAGAGCCGCACCTCGAGCACGGCCAGCACCACACCGCCGGCCGCCACCGTCACCGAACCCCAACGCGTCCGCTCCGCCAGCGACATGAAGCCCGCAGCCGGCACGCACGCGAACGCGCCCAGCAGATACGCCACGAAGATCGTCGTGCCCTGCTCCGGCTTCTCGCCCCGAGCCAGCTGCACGATCCCGACGACCAGCTGGATCACGGCCGGCAGGGACACCACGGCCATGCCGATGAAGTGCCAGTCCTTGGTCGGCTGGTCCCGGTAGGCGGCCCAGCCGCACCAGGCGGCGAGCAGCAGCGCGGCGACTCCGGTCACCAGCGTCAGGGCATTGAGCATGCGGTGACCTTATTACGGCCGAAATGGGCCGACGCCGCCGACCCCGTCGTACGCCGTAGGGTCTGGACCATGACGATCCACGCACACGCCCTCCTGTTCGACAACGACGGCACCCTCGTCTCCTCCCTCGACTCCGTCGAGCGCTGCTGGACGCGGTGGGCGGGGGAGTACGGGATCACGGCCGAGGAGTTCGGACGCGTGGAACTGCACGGACGTCCCGCGGTGGAGATAGTCGCCGACCTGCTGCCCGCCCACCTCGTCCCGGAGGCTGTCGCCCGGGTCGAGCAGCTGGAGGTGGAGGACGTGCCGAACGGGGGCGTGCGGCTGCTGCCCGGTACCCGGGACTTCCTGGACTCCCTGCCCGCCGACCGCTGGGCCGTGGTCACCTCCGCCACCGGCCGCCTCGCCGAGGCCCGCCTCGACGCCGTCGGCATCCGCCCGAAGTCCCTGGTCTCCGCCGACGACGTCAGCCGCGGCAAGCCCGACCCCGAGCCCTACCTGCTCGCAGCCCGGCAGCTCGGCGTGGACCCGGCCCGCTGTGTCGTCTTCGAGGACGCTCCCGCCGGCCTCCGGGCGGGCCGGGCGGCCGGTATGACCACCGTGGCGTTGGCCACAACCCACCGCGCGGAGGAGCTGGACGCCGACCTGGTGGTGAAGGACCTGTCGGCCCTGTCCGCACTGGTCACCCTCGCCGAGGTGGAGATCTCCGTCCGCCGCTGAGTCCGTGCCCCGGGTGTCCGCCGCTGTCCACTATGCGGACAGCGGTCACCGGTCAGCACCGTACGTCTGCTTTACTGATCGCATGACCACCACGAGCAGCCGCATCCCTGCGACCGAGGCGACCACGACGCCCGGTGCTCGTTGTATGTGTCCGTGCCGAATGTGCGCCTTCTAGAGGGCCCCTGCACCACCTGAGCCTCGCGCCCCGAAGCGAGAGCCACGGCCTGTCCCGCGCCGACTCCGAGCGCAACCGCCGGCCGCCCCGCGCACATGGCGTTCTCCCCGGTCGCACCGCCTCCGCGAGAGCCGTGCCGCGTCCCTGAACGAACGCACGCAATGCACCCGTGCCAGGGCACACCCATGCCCCGCGCACTCGACAGTGACGGAAACCCACGTGATCACCACCTCGGGCCTGACGAAGATCTACCGGGCCAACCGCTCCCGCGGCCATGAGGTCATCGCCCTCGACGGCGTCGATCTCCATGTCCGCGAAGGCGAGGTCTACGGCGTCATCGGCCAGTCCGGCGCCGGCAAGTCCTCGCTCATCCGCTGCGTCAACCTGCTGGAGCGACCCACCTCCGGCACCGTGACCGTCGCCGGGCAGGACCTCACGGCCCTCGCCGGCCGCGGTCCGCGCGCCGGCACGGAACTGCGCCGGGCGCGCAGCCGGATCGGCATGGTCTTCCAGCACTTCAACCTGCTCTCCTCGCGGACCGTGCAGGACAACGTCGAACTGCCGCTGGAGATCCTCGGCAAGTCCGGCAAGGAGCGCTCCCGCAAGGCGCTGGAGCTGCTCGACCTGGTGGGCCTCGCCGACAAGGCCAAGGCTCACCCGGCCCAGCTCTCCGGCGGCCAGAAGCAGCGCGTCGGCATCGCCCGCGCCCTCGCCGGCGACCCCAAGGTGCTGCTCTCCGACGAGGCCACCAGCGCCCTCGACCCGGAGACCACCCGCTCCATCCTCCAGCTGCTGCGCGACCTGAACCGGCAGCTGGGCCTCACCGTCCTGCTCATCACGCACGAGATGGACGTCGTGAAGTCGATCTGCGACTCCGCCGCCCTCATGGACAAGGGCCGGATCGTCGAGTCCGGCACCGTCGCCGAGCTGCTGGGCACCCCGGGCTCCGAGCTGGCCGCCGCGCTGTTCCCGGTGGGCGGCGAGGCCACCGGCGCCGACCGGACCGTCCTCGACGTCACCTTCCACGGCGAGGCCGCCACCCAGCCGGTCATCTCCCAGCTCTCGCGTACCTACAACATCGACATCTCGATCCTCGGCGCCGCCATCGACACCGTCGGCGGCCTCCAGATCGGCCGCATGCGCATCGAACTGCCAGGCCGCTACGAGGACAACGTGGTGCCCATCGGGTTCCTGCGCGAGCAGGGCCTGCAGATCGATGTCGTCGGGCGCGAGGGCGAGCGGCCCGTGCTCGTCGGGGAGGGTGCGAAGTGACCTGGTCCGAGATGCAGCCGCTGCTGTCGCAGGCGTGTTCCGAGACGCTGTCGATGGTGCTGTGGTCCACCCTCGTCGCCGTCGCCGTCGGCCTTCCGCTCGGCATCCTGCTCGTGCTCACCGACCGCGGCGGCCTGCTGCAGAACGTCGTCGCCAACAAGGTGATCGGCCAGGTCGTGAACGTCGGCCGGTCGATGCCCTTCATCATCCTGATGGTCGCCCTGATGAGCTTCACCCGCTGGGTCACCGGGACGACGATCGGTACCACCGCCGCGATCGTGCCGCTCGCCATCGGCGGTATCCCGTTCTTCGCCCGCCTGGTCGAGACGGCCGTCCGCGAAGTGGACAACGGTCTCGTCGAGGCAGTTCAGGCCATGGGCGGCAACACGTGGACGATCGTCCGTAAGGTCCTCGTCCCCGAGGCGCTCCCCTCGCTGATCGCCAGCACGACCACCACGATCATCGCCCTGATCGGCTACTCCGCCATGGCCGGCACGGTCGGCGGCGGCGGCCTCGGCGACCTCGCCGTCCGCTACGGCTACCAGCGCTTCGAGACCGAGCTGATGTGGATCACCGTCGCGATCCTCGCGGTCGTCATCTCCCTCATCCAGTTCGCCGGCGACTACGCGGCCCGCTCCCTGCACGACCGCGGCGGCCGCTCCGGGCCCGCGCCGAAGCTGCGCCTGCTCAAGGCCGAGGAGCCCGCGGCGGCCGACATCGGCAAGGTCGCCTGAGCACCCGCGACACCCCCGAAGACTCCCCGTACACCCATCACGGGGTCGCACCACCCTTAAGGAAAGGCACTTTTCGTGCGTAACACCGCCAAGCTCACCGCTGCCGTCCTCGCCGCCGGAGCCCTCACCCTCGGGCTCACCGCCTGCGGCTCGGGCAAGGACTCCGGCTCCTCCGACACCAGCGGTCCGCTGGTCGTCGCCGCGAGCCCGACCCCGCACGCCGAGATCCTGAACTTCGTCAAGAAGAACCTCGCGCAGAAGGCGGGCCTCGACCTCGAGGTCAAGGAGTTCACCGACTACATCACGCCGAACACGGCGACCGAGGACGGCTCGGTGGACGCCAACTACTTCCAGAACCAGCCGTACCTGGACGACTTCAACAACAAGCGCGGCACCCACATCGTGCCCGTGGTCACGGTGCACCTGGAGCCGCTCGGCCTCTACTCCCACAAGGTCAAGAGCGCCGACGCGCTGAAGAGCGGTGCGACCGTCGCCGTCCCGAACGACGCCGTGAACGAGGCGCGCGCCCTCAAGCTGCTCGCCGCCAAGGGCCTCATCACCCTCAAGGACGGCGCCGGCAGCGAGGCGACCCCGCAGGACATCGCCAAGAACCCCAAGAACCTGAAGTTCAAGGAGGTCGAGGCGGCCCAGACCGCGCGCTCCCTGGACGACGTGGACGCGGCCGTGATCAACGGCAACTACGCCATCTCCGCGGGCATCAGGCCCGCCAAGGACGCCCTGGTCCTGGAGTCCGCGAAGAACAGCCCTTACGGCAACTTCCTCGCCGTGAAGAAGGGCAACGAGAAGGACCCGCGGGTGAAGAAGCTCGCGAAGCTCCTCACCTCGCCCGAGGTCAAGAAGTTCATCGAGGACAAGTACCAGGGCTCGGTCATCCCCTCCTTCTGACGGGGCGTATACCGCGTATCGCCACGCACGGGGTCCACTCCTTCACTTGGAGTGGGCCCCGTCGTGCGGTTCGGTGGTTTCATGCTGCATGCTGGGCAGTTCAGCAGGCCCAGAAGGTTTTTCCGAAGGTTACGGAGCGGCGCATGACTAGCACCTTCCCCAACATCTCCATCAGCACGGAGCGGTTGGTGCTGCGTCCCCTCGACGAGGACGACGTGCCCGCCCTGGCCGAGATGATGAACGACGAACAGGTCGGCGCCTGGACCGATGTGCCCCAGCCCTTCACCGAGGACGGCGCCCGGCACTGGATCACCGAGTGGGCGCCCACCGAGCGCGCCGAGGGCCGCGGCCTCGACCTCGCGGTCACCGAGTTCCTCACCCAGCGCCTGGTCGGCATCGTCCAGCTGACCAAGACCAACTGGCGCATCCGCGCCACGGAGCTGTCGTACATCATCGCCCCGTGGGCCCGCGGCGAGGGCTACGCCTCGGAGGCCGCGCTCGCCACCGCGCAGTGGCTCGTCGGGGACCAGAAGTTCGAACGGGTCGAGATCCGCACCGCCGCCGACAACACCGCATCCCAGCAGGTCGCCCAGAAGATCGGCTGTATCAGCGAGGGCGTGCTGCGCAACGCCTGCATAGTGCACCACCGCGCCGAGGACGGCACCTGGACCGACGTGCGCACCGACTTCATCGTGTGGAGCCTCCTCCCCGAGGACCTGGAAGGCGCCGACGAGCAGCTCGCCGACACCGGCGGTTTCACCTCGTACTCCGACTGGAACTGACACCCCCGAGGCGCGCCCGGAACCGCGCACGGCCCCGCCCCGGCGCGCGTCCGCTACCTTCACCGGGTACTCTCACGAAGTCCGCCCACGGGCCCCGCACCCCTGACGACCTGCGCAAACCGGGAGACTGACGACGATGGCCGATCGGGTCACGGTGATCGGCTGGGACGGCTCGCCGCTGACCGACGCGGCACGCGCCGCCCTCGGCGCCGCCACGCTCGTGGCGGGCGCGGCCCACCACCTGGCGCTCCCCGAGGTCCCGCCCGGCGCCGAGCGCATCCGTCTCGGCAGCCTCGCCCTGGCCGCCCGCCGCATCGCCGCCCACCGCGGCACCGCGGTGGTGCTCGCCGACGGCGACCCCGGCTTCTTCGGCGTCGTACGGGCCCTGCGCGCACCGGAGTTCGGCCTCGAGGTCGAGGTCGTTCCCGCCGTCTCCGCCGTGGCCGCGGCCTTCGCGCGGGCCGGCATGCCGTGGGACGACGCCCAGGTGGTCGTCGCCCACCCGCGCACCCTGCGCCGGGCCGTGAACGTGTGCCGCGCCCACACCAAGGTCGCCGTCCTCACCTCACCGGGCGCCGGACCCGCCGAACTCGGACTGCTGCTCGAGGGGGTCCACCGCACCTTCGTCATCTGCGAGGAACTGGGCACCGACCACGAGCAGGTCACCGTCGTCACCTCCGACAAGGCCCCCGACCACACCTGGCGCGACCCGAACGTCGTCATCGTCATCGGTGGCCCCGCCGGACCGGGCGTCGCGGCCGAGGGCGGCGGCTGGATCGCCGGGCGCGACCCGGGCGCCGGCCCGCGCGGCTGGGTGCAGCCGGACGCAGAGTACGCGGAGTACGCGGAGTACGCGGAGCACGCCGGGTACGGCGGCGGGCTCGGCGAGGGCGAGACACAACTGCTCCGCGCCGCCCAACTCGCCCGGCTCGGCCCCCGGGTCGGCGACCTCGTCTGGGACATCGGCTGCGGCAGCGGCGCGTTCACCGGCGAGGCGGCGCTCGCCGGAGCCGCCGTCATCGCCGTCGACCGGCTTCCCGACGCCTGCGCCCGGACCGAGGCGGTCGCGCGCCGTTTCGGGGTCCAGCTCCAAGTGGTGCAGGGAACCGCCCCGCACGTCCTCGAAAACCTGCCCGAACCGGACGTCGTACGGGTCGGCGGCGGGGGAGCGGCCGTGGTCTCCGCGGTCGCCGACCGCCGCCCGCAGCGCATCGTGACCCACGCCGCGACCCGCGACGAGGCCGAACTCGTCGGCCGTGGCCTGACCGAGCACGGGTACCGGGTCGAGTGCGCCCTGCTGCAGTCCGTCGAACTGGACACCAGGGCCTGGACGGAGACCGAGCGGAACGTGGTGTTCCTGCTCAGCGGCGTACTGCCGGACCGCGCCCCGTGATCCTGTTGTCGTACCGCGCGCGGTAGGCTGGCCGATCGTTGTACCCCACCGGTGGCCCGGAAATTCGTTCGCCAATGTCCGGAAAACACGCCCGTTTTGGGGCGGGTGTGGTACGGCAGAACCCGAGGACGCGCAACGTGGCGCAGTCCACAGCGGACTGTCGCGGATCATGCTGTCGCGATGGCGGAACGGCCGGGACAATGCCACTGAATGGCTTTGTCGCCTTTTTTGGGCGGGTCGTTCGTGCCGCTGGGCACGCACGCTCGTTCTTCACTACGGGGCGGTCGGTGCGCCGTTCCGGGTGAGCTGGTCGTAGAAGCACTAACCGATGGGCGAGGGGTACGCATGACCGACACCGGCCAGGTCCCGGGCGAGGGGCAGCCGGAGAGCGCAGGCATGGTGGAGCAGCCGGGCGTCCCCGCGCACGGCGCGTACACCTACCTCTCCGAGGCACCCGCCGAGGACGAAGACCTGCTGCTGCCGGGTGCCCAGGGCGCGTGGGGCAACGAAGTGCCGCCACCCGCCCCGGAACCGGTGGTCGAGGCCGTCCATGAGCCGGGCCCGCACGAGGCGGCGGGCCGGGACAGCGGTTCCGTCGACCTCAACGGCGTCCGGCTGCCGAACCCGGCGCCGGCGTCCGTGCCGTCTTCCGCCATCCTCTCGAACCCGCACGACCAGGCGGCGGCAGCCCAGCCGCCGCGCCGGCCGCTGCACCTCGGCCCGCCGA
This sequence comes from Streptomyces sp. NPDC044061, assembly GCF_056434305.1. Taxonomy (NCBI): domain Bacteria; kingdom Bacillati; phylum Actinomycetota; class Actinomycetes; order Kitasatosporales; family Streptomycetaceae; genus Streptomyces; species Streptomyces sp. NPDC044061. Next base: position 313,097 of record NZ_JBWKFL010000007.1, read on the forward strand.
TCCCCGACGCCTCCGCGAGCCCGGTCCGCTCCCTCGCCGACCGCGGCCCCGCGGGAGCGCCGGTACGGCAACCGGGGCCCGCCGCGACCGGGCCCGAGTACCTCGACGTCCAGCCGCTGCGTGAGATGGCTCCGCAGAACGCGGCACCGTGGGGCGCGGCGCCCGCCGCCGTGGCCCAGGTCGGCGCGGAGCCGCCGGCCGCCGAAACGGTTGGTCCGGCCGGTGCCCCCGAGCCCGCCGCCGACGCGTCCGACGCCGCCCAGGCGGCGGTGGCCCGACTCGCCACACAGGCGGCCGCACAGGTCCGGGCCGAGGACGTCCGGGCCGCGGGCGGGCCGCAGGGCGTGCACGGTCACGACGGTGTACAGCCCGCGCACGGCCACGACGGCGTGCACGTCACTCCGGGCACCCCGGGCCAGGCGCCCGAAGGCGCGCAGGCTTCGGCCGGTGCCGAGCCGGCGGCTCCGACGGGGCACGGGCATGGCATGCCGGGCGCGCAGCCGGCCGAGGCCGTGAACGTCCCCGGGGCCGAGGCCGCCGTCGACGCCGTGAGTGCTGCCTACGGCTCGGTCGTGGCCGAAACGCCGGCCGCGGCGGAAGTCGCCCCGCAGGCCGACGGGGTCGTACCCGCGCCGGAAGCCGTGGAGACCGGGGAGACCGTCCCGGCAGCCGAGACCGCGGCAGCCGCTGAGAGCGGACAGATGCCGGAGGTGGCGGAACCGGTCGCTCCGGTCCAGGCGCCGGAAGCGGCACAGGTCGCGGAGCCCGTCCGGGCGCCCGAGCCCGGCCGGCCGGCCGAACCCGTTGTGCAGCCGGCCGAACCCGTTCAGGCGGCCGAACCCGTGCAGCCCGTCGAAGGCACGCAGATCCCCGAGACCCCGCAGGCGGAGGTCCCCTCGGCCGTCGCCGAGGCCGCGGATGCCGTCCCGGCGCGGGCCGAGAGCGCCGACGCCACCGCCGAGGGCATCGCCGACGCGGCTGCCGCCGCCCACGCCGTGGCCGAAGTCGCGGAAGCCGAAGACGTCGCCGTGGCCGCCCCGGTGCAGCCCGACCCGCAGGCCTCCGGCATCGCCGAGGCCGGCCCCGTCGCCGCCGATCCCGCCGCCCAGGTCCCGTCTGCCGCCGACCCCGCGCAGGCACCCGAGTTCGTGCCCGTTGCCGAGCCGATGCCGGCCCACGGAACCGAATCGGCGGAGGCGGCTCCCGAGGCCGTCGCCCCGGCGCAGGACGCCGTACCGGCACCGATCGCCGAAGGCACCCCCGTGGCGCCCGAGCCCGCACCCGAGCAGGCCCAGGGCCCGCAGCTCGCGGGGCCCGTTCCGCACGACGGCGAAGTCGCGGCCGCCGAGCAGCAGCCGCAGCCTCAGCAGCAGGATGCGGACCAAGTCGCCGCCGAGCAGGCAGCCGCCGTCGGCACGCGGACCCCGGCCACCGGCACCGCCCTGCCCGCCGGCCCGCAGCTCCAGCCCGCCGAGGACGCTCCCGTCCCGGCGGCGGACGAGACAGTGACGCCGGCCGAGCCGTCCCCCGAGGCCGACCCGGCCGCGGGTGCCGCGCAACCGGCCGCCGCCGGTACCACCGAGCCGCTGCCCTCCGGCGTCCCGCTGCAGCCGCACCCCGAGCAGCCGCTCGGCCGGTTCGTGCCTGTCGAGGGCCAGGTGCCGACCACCCCGCACCTCGCGCCGACCCCGCCGCACCCCCTCGTCCTGCCCGCCCAGGAGCAGCGGGAGCCCGTCGCCACGGTCCCCGCGCCCCGCGAGGCGGAGCCCGCCGCAGCGGCGGCCGCGCCGGACGGCGAGCACGCCCCCGACGTCGTACAGCAGGCGGAGGACCTGGAGACCAGGGCCGCCGACCAGGAAGAGAGCGCGGCCGCAGTGGAAGAGGCAGGACAGTCCACCGGACCGGCCGCTCCCGCGTACGACGACGCCGAGCGCGAGGCCGTCCTGAAGGTGATGCGCGAACGGCGCGACATCCGCAACGGCTTCCGCAACGACCCCATCCCGCACGAGGTGCTGCTGCGCGTCCTGGAGGCGGCCCACACGGCGCCCTCCGTGGGCCACTCGCAGCCCTGGGACTTCGTCGTCATCCGGTCCGCCGAGACCCGCCGGACCATGCACGAACTGGCCATGCGCCAGCGCGAGGCGTACGCGAAGTCGCTGCCCAAGGGGCGTGCCAAGCAGTTCAAGGAACTGAAGATCGAGGCCATCCTCGACACCCCCGTGAACATCGTCGTCACCGCCGACCCGACCCGCGGCGGCCGCCACACCCTCGGCCGGTACACCCAACCGCAGATGGCGCCGTACTCCGCCGCGCTCGCGGTGGAGAACCTCTGGCTCGCCGCCCGCGCCGAGGGCCTCGGCGTCGGCTGGGTCAGCTTCTTCGACGAGCGCGAGATGGTCCGCGCCCTCGGCCTGCCCGAGCACCTGGAGGTCATCGCCTACCTGTGCGTCGGGTACGTCGACGAATTCCCGGACGAGCCCGAGCTGATGCAGGCCGGCTGGTCCAAGCGCCGCCCGCTGTCCTGGGTGGTGCACGAGGAGACGTACGGCCGCCGCGCCCTGCCCGGAGAGGAACCCCACGACCTGCTTGCCGAGACCGTCGCACAGATCCGCCCGCTCGACGCCAAGGCGCTCGGCGAGGCCTGGGAGCGCCAGAAGCGCATGACCAAGCCGGCCGGCGCGCTCGGCATGCTGGAGATCATCTCCGCGCAGCTGTCCGGGCTGTCCCGGCAGTGCCCGCCGCCGATCCCGGAGCCCGCGGCCGTCGCCATCTTCGCCGGCGACCACGGCGTGCACGCCCAGGGCGTCACCCCCTGGCCGCAGGAGGTCACCGCCCAGATGGTGGCCAACTTCCTGGGCGGGGGAGCGGTCTGTAACGCCTTCGCCGGCCAGGTCGGCGCCGAGGTGTGCGTCGTGGACGTCGGTGTCGCCGCCGACCTGCCCGCCACGCCCGGCCTGCTGCCCCGCAAGATCCGCGGCGGCACGTCCGACATGACCACCGGCCCCGCGATGAGCCGCGAGGAGGTCAAGGCGGCCATCGAGGTCGGCATCGAGACCGCCCGCGACCTGGTGGCGGCCGGCAACAAGGCGCTGCTCACCGGTGAGATGGGCATCGCCAACACGACGGCGTCCGCCGCTCTCATCTCCGTCTTCACGGGAGCCGACCCCGCCGAGGTCACCGGCCGGGGCACCGGCATCAACGACGAGACGCTGGCCCGCAAGACCGAGGTCGTCCGCCGCGCCCTGGAGCTGCACCAGCCGGACCCGGCCGACCCGATCGGTGTCCTCGCGGCCATCGGCGGCTTCGAGCACGCGGCCATGGTCGGACTGCTCCTCGGTGGTGCCTCGCTGCGTACGCCGGTGATCCTGGACGGCGTCAGCGCGGGCGCCGCGGCTCTCGTCGCCCGTGCGATCGCCCCCGAGGTCCTCGCGGCCTGCATCGCCGGCCACCGCAGCGCCGAGCCCGGCCATGTGGCCGCCCTCAACAAGCTGGGCCTGCGCCCCCTGGTCGACCTCGACCTGCGCCTCGGCGAGGGCACGGGCGCGCTGCTCGCGCTGCCGCTGGTGCAGAGCACGGCCCGGGCGATGCACGAGGTGGCGACGTTCGATTCGGCGGGGGTCACCGAGAAGTAGGGGAGGCGCACGTGGTGGTCCGGTGCTCAGCTGCCGGACCACCCGTGCCGTCTGCGCTGCCCACAGCATAAAATCCGCACGTCAGGGCCGCTTCGGAGCTGCAGCGGGCCCACCTCACAGCTGCACGAGGAGCCGTACCTCATGGCCGAACACCCCGCCTATCCCGTAGGCCTCCGCCTCTCCGGCCGCCGCGTGGTCGTCCTCGGCGGCGGCCAGGTGGCCCAGCGGCGTCTGCCGGCGCTCATCGCCGCAGGTGCGGACATCGTGCTCGTCTCGCCGGAGGCGACTCCTTCCGTGGAGGCGATGGCGGACACGGGCGAGATCACCTGGGAGCGGCGCGCCTACGCCGAGGGCGACCTCGCCGGGGCCTGGTACGCCCTCATCGCCACCAGTGACCCCGAGGCCAACGAACAGGCCTCGGCGGAAGCGGAGCGCCACCGCGTCTGGTGCGTCCGCTCCGACGACGCCGACCGGGCGACCGCCTGGACCCCGGCGACCGGCCACAGCGAAGGCGTCACCGTCGCCGTCCTCACCACGGACGCGCGCGGCCGCGACCCGCGCCACACGGCCGCCATCCGCGACGCGGTGGTCGAGGGTCTGCGCGACGGCACCCTGGTCGCCCCGCACCACCGCACCCGCACGCCCGGTGTGGCCCTGGTCGGCGGCGGCCCCGGCGATCCGGACCTCATCACCGTCCGCGGCCGCCGCCTGCTCGCCGAGGCCGACGTCGTCATCGCCGACCGGCTCGGCCCGCGTGACCTGCTCGCCGAACTCCCGCCGCACGTCGAGGTCATCGACGCGGCGAAGATCCCGTACGGCCGCTACATGGCCCAGGAGGCCATCAACGACGCGCTGATCGAGCACGCCAAGCAGGGCAAGTCCGTCGTCCGGCTCAAGGGCGGCGACCCGTTTGTCTTCGGGCGAGGCATGGAGGAGGTCCAGGCGCTCGCCGAGGCCGGCATCCCCTGCACGGTCGTCCCCGGCATCTCCAGCTCGATCTCGGTGCCGGGCGCGGCCGGCATTCCGGTCACTCACCGGGGTGTCGCCCACGAGTTCACCGTGGTCAGCGGCCATGTCGCCCCCGACGACGAGCGGTCCCTGGTCGACTGGCCGTCGCTGGCCGGACTCACCGGCACGCTCGTGATCCTCATGGGCGTCGACAAGATCGGGAAGATCGCCGAGACGCTCGTCGCGCACGGCAGGTCGCCCGCGACCCCCGTCGCCCTCGTCCAGGAGGGCACGACGGCCGCGCAGCGCCGCGTGGACGCGACCCTCGCCACGGTCGCCGAGACCGTACGCGCCGAGGACGTGCGGCCCCCGGCGGTCATCGTCATCGGCGAGGTCGTGAACGCCGGTCCCGAGCCCGCGGCTTGATCACGCGTAACCCGGGGTAACGCAACCCGTTCCCAGCCGTTGGCAGCACACCCAGGACAAGGCAGTATCACTCTGTGGCCGATCTCATCACCGTTGAGGATCCCGACGACCCGCGCCTGCGCGACTACACGGGCCTGACCGACGTCGAACTGCGCCGCAAGCGCGAGCCGGCCGAAGGCCTGTTCATCGCCGAGGGCGAGAAGGTCATCAGAAGGGCCAAGGAAGCCGGCTACGAGATGCGCTCGATGCTGCTCTCGGCCAAGTGGATCGACGTCATGCGCGACGTCATCGACGAACTCCCGGCCCCGGTGTACGCCGTCAGCCCGGAAATCGCCGAGCAGGTCACCGGCTACCACGTGCACCGCGGTGCCCTCGCCTCGATGCAGCGCAAGCCGCTGCCGACGGCGGCGGAGCTGCTCCGCTCCGCCCGCCGGGTGGTGGTCATGGAGTCGGTCAACGACCACACCAACATCGGCGCCATCTTCCGCTCCGCGGCCGCCCTCGGGATGGACGCGGTACTGCTGTCGCCGGACTGCGCCGACCCGCTGTACCGCCGGAGCGTCAAGGTCTCCATGGGCGCTGTCTTCTCCGTGCCGTACGCCCGTCTGGAGACCTGGCCCAAGGGCCTGGAGTCGGTCCGCGAGGCCGGCTTCACGCTGCTCGCGCTCACCCCGGACGAGAAGGCCAAAACCCTGGACGAGGCCGCCCCCCACCGGATGGGCCGGGTAGCCCTGATGCTCGGCGCCGAGGGGGACGGCCTGTCCACGCAGGCCCTCGTCGCCGCCGACGAATGGGTGCGCATCCCGATGTCCCACGACGTCGACTCCCTCAACGTGGGAGCGGCGGCCGCGGTGGCGTTCTACGCGGTGGCGTCGGGACGGCCGGGGGCCTGAGCCCGGGGCGTCACTTCCCGGGGCCGGACGTGAGCGTCGACTCGTACCGCTGCGACAGCGGCTCGCCGTCGTCCGGTGACGTGAAGCCCGTCCCCGTGTGCTGCGGCTCGCGCCGGTCGCCGTCACCGCCGAGCCCGCGCGCCGGACCCTGACAGCCCTGCGCCACCGCGATGCCCAGCGCCACCAGCAGTGTCACCACCACGAACACGAACAGCCGCTGGCGCAGCAGCCGGGGATTGGCCGGCCGCCGCCCGGTCCCGGTCGCACGCGGCGCCGGACGTCCGGCGCCGCTGCGCGCAGCGGGCCGGCTCCCGCTCCCGGAGCGCGGGCCCGCGACGCGCGGGGTGGGGGTGGGGCGGGCCGCGCCCGGCCGGTTGGCGACACCCCCGTTGCGCGGGGCGCTGCCGCCGCGCGAGGGCGCACCGCCCCGTGCCGGCGTGCCGCCGCGCGGCACCGGAGTGCCGGGGGCGGTCCGCCGCTGGGTGCGCTGCTGCTCGGGGTAGGTGTCCACGAGCCGTCCGGTGGGCCGGTCGGCCTCCGCGGCACGCGGCGCGGGCGGCCGTGCGTCGGTCAGGCCCTGTGCCTCGCGGGCGGCGATCTCCTTGAGCCGCAGCGACAGTTGGAGCGTGCTGGGCCGGTCCTCGGGGTCCTTGGCCAGACAGGCCCGGACCAGCGGGGCGAGGGCGTCCGGTACGCCGTACAGGTGCGGCTCCTCGTGCACCACGCGGTACAGCATCACCTCGGAACTGCCCTGTCCGAACGGTGAGTCGCCGGTCGAGGCGTACGCCAGGGTGGCGCCCAGCGAGAAGACGTCCGTCGCCGGGGTGACGAGCGCGCCGCGCACCTGTTCGGGGGCGAGGAAGCCGGGGGAGCCGACGGCGGTGCCGACGTGGGTGAGCGTGGAGGCACCGGTGGCCCAGGCGATGCCGAAGTCGATGATCCGCGGCCCCTTGGGGGACAGCAGGATGTTGGAGGGCTTCAGATCCCGGTGGACGACGCCGGCCTCGTGCACGGCGACGAGCCCCTCGGACAGCGCGGCGCCGATCGCCGCCGCGTCGGCCGCGGCGAGCGGGCCCTCGCCTGCGACCTTGTCGTGCAGGGAGGGGCCGGGCACGTACTGCGTCGCGAACCAGGGACGCTCCGCCTCCAGGTCCGCCGCCACCAGGCGGGCCGTGCACCCGCCCCTGATGCGCCGGGCCGCCGAGACCTCACGCGCGAACCTCGACCGGAACTCCTGGTCCTCCGCCAGATCGGGCCGGATCACCTTCAGCGCGACCCGCTGCCCCTTCTTGTCGGAGCCGAGGTAGACCACACCCATCCCGCCCGCGCCGAGCCGTCGGTGAAGCCTGAACGAGCCGACGACGCGCGGGTCCTCGCGCCTCAGGCGCATCATCGCCATGTTCATCCCCGCTGCCCGGTCCCTGTGACGTGGCACAGCTTACGTTTCCACGGCCGCCTGCGCGCAGAGGCCGCGCCCTCTCGGGCGGACGGATTGTGCGCGGCGGGCGCACGAGGTGAAACGCGGTCAGGAAGCCAGTCCCTGAGGTGGCTTTGGGGCTCCTGTGGCTTCAACGTACGCATATGACAAGGAGGTTGAACCCGAGACGGATGACCACGGCCCGGGACCCGCGACCTCCCGGACCGGCCCGCGAGCCCGCGGGCGTACGTCGTTCGGAACCGTCGGCGGCCCGGATGCGGCCCCTCACCCCTACCCGGTCGAAGTGATCGAAGTCACTCGAACCGTCCCGCCGGACGGTCCGGACATGGCGGTACACCGCGGGCGCCCCCTCCGGGAAGACCCCGAGACCTGGGACCGCGTCTCCACCCAGGGGAGTACTCCTCGGGCAATGGCTCATCCTCCGGGAGGCCCGCGATTCGGTACGAGGGCATGACGTCCGCCGGGCGCCCCGCGCCTAGATTTGAGGTCAAGCGGCGGGTGCAGCACTCGTCCCCCGAGGTCAGGCACCCGCCGCTGCCAACGACAACCGAAAAGGTCAGGAGAGGGACCATGGCCCACACGGCACCGAGGCGCACAGCGTTCGCCCCTCGCCGGACGGGCCGTCGCCACCCCCTGGTGGCGACGCTCATGGCCCTTCCCCTGGCGGCCCTGCTCCTCCTCGTCTTCGACGGCTGGGAGACAGTGGCCACACAGGCGTCGTCCGTGGGTGCGATGCTGGGGCGCTGAGCGGCGACCCCAGGCCCGGAAGAGCGGTCCGGGCGGGGACATCCATCCATGAAACCCCGTGGGGACGGGGGTCCGGCGGACGGCACAAATGCCGGCGCAGCTGGGGAGCTGCGCCGGCATCGCCGTTCCCTGGACCCGTGACGGGCCGAAGCCCACGTAGCTGCGGGCACTCGCGCCTCCCTCGGTGCGCACCGTCTACGACCCGGACGCCGACGACGTTGTCCAGGCCGAGCTCGCCGCCGACGCGCGGGAAGCCAGGCTCCGCGAAGCCGCCGGGATCACGGCCCGCGCCGATGAGCGCGCCGACGCCCTGACCGCCCTCGACCCTGACTGGCGGCCTTGCGGAACCGGGGGGACCCCAGGCGCCACGGGTGGGCGCGGCGGCACCCGGCAAGCGCGGGCGAGCGACCCCACCCCCGCCCAGCCCCAGCGCAGGGCGCCGACGCGGCTCCGGCGACCGTCACCCGCGTACGCTCACCCGCAGACCCCACCCACCCGAGGCCCCCGTGACCCCAGACACCCCCGCCCTCCTCCCCGCCCTCACCGCAGAGCTCACGGCCACCGCCCACCCCCGAACCGGCGGAGCCCCCTGCACCTGCGCCACCATCCCCCTCGCCGACCGCCCCGACGCCACCGTCGTCCGGCACGCCGGCACCGTCGCCAAGGCCCACGCCCCGGACACGGTCCCCGCCGAGCTGGCCCTCCGCCTCTCCGCGGCGACCCGGCTCCCGGACGTCCTCCTGGCCCCGCTCGCCGCCACCCCCACCGCCCTGCACGAGCGTCTGGTGACCCTCTGGCCGTACGGCGCCCCCGTCGACCCGGAGGACCCGGACGCCGCCCCCTGGGAAGCCGCCGCCGCGCTCCTCGCCCGGCTGCACCGGACGGCCCCTCCCGGCCCCCTGCCCCCGATGCGCGGCCCCGCGAAGGCCGCGCACGCCGTCGGCCGGCTGCGGACGGCCGTGAGCGCCGCGCCCCACCCCGCCGCACCCCCGGTCCTCCAGGCCTGGCAGGCTCTGCCCGCCTGGGCCCGTGCCGAGGCCCCCATGCCCGGCACACCGGCTCTCTGCCACGGCGACCTGCACCTCGGCCAGCTCGTCCGCCACCCCGCACCGGACGGCCCCTGGCGGCTGATCGACGTGGACGACCTCGGCCTCGGTGTCCCCGCCTGGGACCTCGCCCGCCCCGCCGCCTGGTACGCCTGCGGGCTCCTCCCGCCCGACGAGTGGACCCGCTTCCTGACCGCGTACCGCGAGTCCGGCGGCCCCGCCGTGCCCCCGGACGGCGACCCCTGGGCCGCCCTGGACGTGCCGGCCCGCGCGCTCACCGTGCAGACCGCGGCCCGCGCGATCACCAAGGCGCTCGCGGCGGACCGCCCCCTGGACGAGGTGGAACGGGCCCTGGTGGACGCCTGCGCCCGAATGAGTCCGGTCCCGCAGCAGTTGGGACACGGATTCCCGGCGTAGGGTGCAACCGACCGGGGCCCGACGGAGTCTGTCCTGGGGAAACGCGAAGCAGTACCAACCGGCGAGGAGTTGAGCCGACCATGCAGTGTCCGAAGTGTCATGCGCCGATGCACACCTACAACCGCAACGGCGTCCAGATCGAGCAGTGCAGCGGTTGTCGCGGCATCTTCCTCGACTACGGCGAGCTGGAGTCGCTGACCCGCCTGGAGTCCCAGTGGTCCCAGCCTGCGGCGCCCCCGCCCCCGGCGGCCCCGCAGGCGTATCCCGCGCCGTCCGCCCCCGCCTGGGGCGCCCCGCACGGCGGCGGCCACCACGGTGGTCACTACGGCGGCCACGGCAGCCACCACCGCCACAAGAGCTTCGGCCACATGCTGTTCTCCAGCTGAGCGCACGAAGAAGCCCCCGGCCGTACGAGACGGCCGGGGGCTTCTTCGGTGTGTGGACGATACTGGGATTGAACCAGTGACCTCTTCCGTGTCAGGGAAGCGCTCTCCCGCTGAGCTAATCGTCCTCGGACCACGATCACTCCGCTGTAACTCCATGGAGCGGATCATGGGCACTGCGTGCGCGATACTGGGATTGAACCAGTGACCTCTTCCGTGTCAGGGAAGCGCTCTCCCGCTGAGCTAATCGCGCGGGTGGGGACCTTCGAGAAGATCCAGTGGACGATACTGGGATTGAACCAGTGACCTCTTCCGTGTCAGGGAAGCGCTCTCCCGCTGAGCTAATCGTCCTTGGAGGTGGAGACGGGATTTGAACCCGTGTAGACGGCTTTGCAGGCCGTTGCCTCGCCTCTCGGCCACTCCACCAGGAGTGTAGGGGACCGGGAAGACCCCTTCTTCCTTCGAGCGGACGACGAGGCTCGAACTCGCGACCTCAACCTTGGCAAGGTTGCGCTCTACCAACTGAGCTACGTCCGCCTGTCGTTTCGGTCCGCTTGCGCGTCCCGGCGACGTGTTGAACTCTAGCGGATTCCCGGGCCAGCACAAAAACGCGTTTGCGCAGCGTGCTGCGCTGCACCCGACGGACTACGTGGTCAGTGCCCCCGACGGGACATCCCGGAGCCACCTTTCGGACACCCGTCCTAGACTCGACCCCGTGCTCCCCCACCCTCTCAGACGCCCTTCCGGGCTCAGTCCTCTCGCCCGCTTCGGCGACCGGCTCGCCACCGGACTCCTCGATGTCACCAGCGATCCCGCGGCCCTGGACTCCACCGGCTTCTGGGCCGTCTGCGCGGACTTCGAGGGCGGGCTGACCTGCGCCCGGTTCGCGCAGGTGCGGCGGGAGCCGGTGCCCGCCCCGGTGCCGGGCGCCTGGCGCGGCCCGGCCGTCGGCGACTGGACGTCCTCCCTGGACCGCGCCGCGTACACGGCGGCCGTCGGCCGGATCCGCGAGCACATCGCGGCCGGCGAGGTCTACCAGGCAAACCTCTGCCGGGTGCTCGGCGCGCCCGTCGCCTCCGACGCCGACGTGGACGCCCTGACCGCCCTGCTGGCCCGCGGCAACCCGGCGCCGTACGCGGGCACGATCCGGCTGCCGGAGCACGCCGTGGAGATCGCCACCGCCTCGCCCGAGCTGTTCCTGCGCCGGGACGGCCGCACCGTCGAGTCGGGCCCGATCAAGGGCACCGGCCGCACCGAGGCGGACCTCCTGCAGAAGGACTACGCCGAGAACGTGATGATCGTGGACCTGGTCCGCAACGACATCGGACGCGTCTGCGCCACCGGCAGCGTGACCGTGCCGGACCTGTGCGCCGTGGAGAAGCACCCCGGCCTGGTGCACCTGGTCTCCACCGTCCACGGCGAGCTGCGCGCCGGCGCCGGCTGGCCGGACCTGCTCGCCGCCGCCTTCCCGCCCGGCTCGGTCACCGGCGCCCCCAAGTCGAGCGCCCTCAGGATCATCGAGGCCCTGGAGACCGCGCCGCGCGGCCCGTACTGCGGGGGCGTCGGCTGGGTCGACGCCGACCGGGGCGTCGCCGAGCTGGCCGTGGGCATCCGCACCTTCTGGATCGACCGGTCCGACCGGGGCGCTGCGGTGCTGCGGTTCGGCACCGGCGCCGGCATCACCTGGGGCTCCGACCCCGAGGGGGAGTGGCGGGAGACCGAACTGAAGGCGTCGCGGCTGCTCGCGGTAGCGTCGGGAACGTACGAGGCGAGTGGAGGCGCACTGACATGAGGATCTGGCTGGACGGCGGGCTGCAGGACATCGAGTCCGCCCGGGTCTCCGTCTTCGACCACGGCCTGACCGTGGGCGACGGCATCTTCGAGACGGTGAAGGCGGTCGACGGGAAGCCCTTCGCGCTCACCCGGCACCTCGACCGGCTGACCCGCTCTGCCCGCGGTCTGGGCCTGCCCGACCCCGATCACGACGAGGTCCGGCGGGCCTGCGAGGCCGTCCTGGAGGCCAACCCGATGCCGCTGGGCCGGCTCCGGATCACCTACACCGGCGGCCACGGTCCCCTCGGCTCCGACCGCGGCGACCACGGCCCGACCCTGGTGGTCGCCCTCGGCGAGACCGCGCGCCGCCCCGACGTCACCGCCGTGATCACCGTCCCCTGGACCCGCAACGAGCGTGGCGCCCTCACCGGCCTGAAGACCACCTCGTACGCCGAGAACGTCGTGGCCCTCGCCCGCGCCCACCAACACGGCGCCTCCGAGGCCCTGTTCGGCAATACGGTCGGACAGCTGTGCGAGGGCACCGGGTCGAACGTCTTCGTCGTCCTGGGCGGCGAGATCCACACCCCGCCGGTCTCCTCCGGCTGCCTGCCCGGTATCACCCGCGCACTGGCCGTCGAGTGGTCCGGCGCGAAGGAGACCGACCTGCCGCTGGACGTGCTGGAGCGGGCCGACGAGGTGTTCCTCACCTCCACCCTGCGGGACGTCCAGGCCGTGCACCGGATCGACGACAGGGAACTGACCGCGGCCCCCGGCCCGGTGACCGCCAAGGCGATGCAGATCTTCGACGAGCGGGCCGGCGACGACCTGGATCCCTGACGGACGCGGGAAATTCGGCTGACCGGCGGCTGCCGAGCGGGTAGAACACCCGTGATGACGACGACCCTGCGGCCGGCCGAGCCGCTCCAGCAGCACGCCGACGGGACCCGCTCGCGCCGCTACCAGGTGTGCGTGAACAGCCGTCCCGTCGGCGACATCCACCTCGGCACCTCGCCGTCCCTCGGCGCCTCGGTGGCCCGCATCCTCGACCTGCGGATAGCCGAGCCCGACCGGCGGCGCGGCCGGGGCACGGTGGCCGCGCTCGCCGCGGAGGAGGTGGCACGCGGCTGGGGCTGCACCCGGATCGAGGCCGAGGTCCCGGCAGGGGCAGCGGCCGCACTGCGGCTCGCCGAGGTCCTCGGCTACCTCCCGCGCAGCCGCAGGATGGAGAAGCGGCTCGGCGACACTCCGCCCGAACTGCCTTCGGGCAGCCGGGCGCGGCCCATGACCCCGGCCGAGTTCGAACCGTGGCTGGAGCACGAGTCCGAGGACTACGCCCGGATGTGGATCGAACAGGGCGTGCCCGAGGCCGCCGCCCGCGCAAAGTCCCAACGGGACCACGAGACGCTGCTGCCGCGCGGCCTCGGCACCGGGGACATGCTCTTCAGCGTCCTGGAACACGAGGGGACGCGGGTGGGCACGCTGTGGGTGGCCCTGCGGGACGTCAGGGCGTACGTCTACGACGTCGAGGCCGACGCGGCCCACCGCGGCCGGGGGCACGGCCGCACGCTGATGCTGCTGGCGGAGCGCCAGGCGATCGGCGCGGGCCGGACTGTTCTCGGGCTCAACGTGTTCGCGGGCAACACCCCGGCCGAGCGGCTGTACGAGTCGCTCGGCTACGAGACGACCGACCGCTCCTTCTCCAAGCCGCTGCTGTAGGGCCCCGGGTCAGGCCTCCCCGGCCAGCAGCCGGTCCGCGATCTCCTCGATGCGCTCGCGCAGCCCGTCCTGGCTCTTGCCGCCGTCCAGGCGCTCGCCCCCGATGACATAGGTCGGCGTGCCGGTCACGCCGATCGCCTTGCCCTCGGCCTGGTCCGCGTCGACGATCAGGATGTGCCGGCCGTCGATCAGCCCGGTGTCGAACTCCTCGGCGTCCAGGCCCAGTTCGCGGGCGACCTCGACCAGGAGGGGTTCTCCCGCACGGTCCAGCTCCTCGACCCGCGCCAGCACAGCCTCCACGTACGGCCAGCCCTTGCCCTGCTCCAGGGCCTCCTCGGCGGCCTGGGCGGCGGCGAAGGCGTGCTTGTGCTTCTCCAGCGGGAAGTGCCGCAGCCGCAGCTCCAGCCGGTCGCCGTAGCGGGCGCGCAGGGCACGGAGGTCGTCCAGGGCGCTGCGGCAGTCGGGGCACTGGAGTTCGCACCAGACGTCGAGGACGGGGGCTTCGGTGCGGGCGGGGGAGGAGTCGCTCATGTGCCCCAGTCTTCCAGGCCGCGCGCGGGCGACCCAATCCGGACCGTACGGCTCCGCACGGCCGCGGCACCTGGTACGGCCGGATCGGCGGACCGGCACTCCGGGCCGGATCGGCGGACCGGCACTCCAGGAGGAGGTGACCCGGAGATCTCCCTGATCTCGGGCCTGGGCATGGCATCGCGAGGAGCGGACGGTGCAGGATGGAAGGGACGAAGCGCACCCTGCCGTGCCCTTGCGTCACCCGCCGACCGACCCAGCCCGCCAGGAGGACCGGATGATTGCCGAGACCGTCTGCTCCGCCGTGTCCGCGGCGGGCCTGGGCATCGCGGTGGTCACGGCCTACCGCAAGCGTTTCCTGTCGGCCGCGCGCATCGCCGCCTACTCGCTCGTGCCGATCGGCCTGGTGATGACCGGGGTCGTCGGCTGGCTCGCCGACACCGCCTTCAGCCCCACGGCCTGGGCGGGCTTCGGCCTGCTGGCCACCGCGTGGCTGCTGCTCGCGGGCACCCGTGCCGTGGAACGCCGGCGCGGCGGCACCCGGGCCGAGCGCAAGGCGGCCCGGAGCGGCCGGGGTGACGCCGTGGCCCCCGCGGCTTCGGCGCCCGCGGTCGGTGCGGGGACGAGCCCGGCGGCCCGTCCCGCCACCGCCCCGCGCTCCAGCGGCTCCGCCGACGACTTCAGCGACATCGAGGCCATCCTCAAGAAGCACGGCATATGAACTGAAACCGTTCACAACCGGAAGCAAGTCGAACGGGCCGGTACGGAGATCGGTGCAGTCCCGTACTCGGCGGGTGTGTTGATCGCCAACAGGGTGCGCCCTGGGCCATCATCACCGGCGAGATGCTGGACACGTCACAGAGCGAGGCCGCGCCGCCGAAGGACGAGCCGCGCGGGTGCCTCTTCGCCCTTTCCCAGCCACCGCTGATGATCTTCCTTGCGGTGATCGGGTGTCTGCTCCTCATGGCTGCGCTGCACGACCTGCTGTGGCTGTGAGCCGTACACGTCCGTCCCGGCGCCACCCGCCGGGACCGGCGTCGAATCGGGCGAGTCTCCCTGGCTCGGCCTGTATCGGCCTTGCTCGGGCCGGATCAGCCTGCCGCCTCCTTGCGCCGTGCCCGGTAGGCGGCCACATGCAGACGGTTCCCGCAGGTGCGGCTGTCGCAGTAGCGGCGCGAGCGGTTGCGGGAGAGATCCACGAAGGCGCGCCGGCAGTCCGGTGCCTCGCAGCGCCGCAGCCGCTCCTGCTCCCCGGCCACGACGAAGAAGGCGAGCGCCATCCCGCAGTCGGCGGCCAGGTGGTCGGCCACGGAGGCGCCGGGGGCGAAGTAGTGCACATGCCAGTCATAGCCGTCGTGGTCCGTCAGCCGCGGGGTGGTGCCCGCCGCGGCGACCAGCTCGTTGATCATCCCGGCGGCGGCCCGGGCGTCCGGGGCCGCGAAGATCCCCGCGAACCGTCCCCGGACCTTGCGCACCGCCGACAGGTCGAACTCCGACAGCACCCCCACGTCGCTGATTTCGTGCCTTCGCACGAAATCGGCGAGAGCCGGGACATCCTGCAGTCCGTCCGCCGCCGTGTCGTCCTCCGGCACGGTGTTCACCAGATCCACCACGGTGTCCAGCGCGCACCGGGTGTCGTGGGTGATCAGCACGTTTCGCTCCCTGGCCTGGGGGTCGGGCGGGCGCCCGCCGATGCTGGCCGATGGTAGCGACTACCGCGCCCACCGCACCGGGTTCCGCCCCACCGGCGATTGTCGGTGGAACGCCTCCCTGCCCCTGGGGGTTCCCGAGACCGTCCTACACCCCCGAGCGGGCGGAGAACAGCCCGGCGCCGCCCCGTGAACACTCACGGTGACGGCGCCGGTCCGTGCCGTATGCGGTTGTCTTGGCCCGAGCCGTCTCCCCGAGTGGACGGCGCCGGGCGGCTCTGAGATGCCGCGGCCTAGCTCTCCGCCAGGATGTGCGAGAGCTCCTGATCCAGATCGAAGTGCCGGTGTTCCGTGCCCGGGGGCACGGCGGCGTCTGTTCGCTTCAGGAAGGACTCCAGGGCCCGCGCAGGGGCCTCGAGCAGGGCCTCCCCCTCCGGGGAGCTGAGGGCGATGCACACGACGCCCTGACCATGACTGCGGGATGGCCAGACGCGGACATCGCCGGTGCCGGTGGGCCGGTGAAGCCCCTCGGCGAGGAGGTCGCGGGCGAACACCCACTCGACGGTCTCCTCGGCTCCGGTGTGGAAGGTGGCGTGCACGGCGTAGGGGTCGGCCGTGTCGTACCGCAGGCCTGCGGGGACAGGCAGGGAGGACTCGCTCGACACAACGAGGCGCAGGTGCAGCTCGCAGCTGACCGTGGTGTTCATAAGCGCCAGGGCCTTTCGCTCAGTGTGCGCTCGGGGATTCGCACGTCGGCGAAATCGACATGCCACCTACGGTGCCGTTGTAAACCCCTCTGAGCGTTTTGCCTGTCTTTACGTAACTCTTCCGGCCGAGAACTCGTACGAGGTCTACGACCATTCCGGTGACCTGATTCACTCGGGTAGGGTTTGTCTGCATGAATACGGGGAGTGACGAGGCGGGCGAGGTTGCCGTGGCCTCGGGCAAGGCAGACGGGGTCGGCGGGATGGACGAGGCGAAGGCGGGCGAGGAGTATTCCGAGCGGGGGCTGGGCTCTCGGGCGCCCGAATTCGTCAAGGCCCGCCGGGCCCTGCATCTGAGTTGGCAGGTCGGCGTCTTCGTGGTCGGCCTGGCTGTCGTCGCCGCCGGCGTCGTCATGCTGCCGCTGCCCGGACCCGGCTGGATCGTGATCTTCGGCGGCATGGCGATCTGGGCGACCGAGTTCGTCTGGGCGCAGCTGGTGCTGCGCTGGACCAAGCGCAAGGTCACCGAGGCGGCCCAGCGGGCCCTCGATCCGCGCGTGCGCCGCCGGAACATCACCCTCACGGTGGTCGGCCTGGTGATCATCGGCGTACTGGTCGGCATCTACGTGTGGAAGTTCGGCGTCGTGATGCCGTGGAACGTGAACGATCAGTGAGCCGGGGCGGGGCCGGCCGCCCGCCGGTCCCGCCCCTGGTCGGAGGCGCCCCTGACATGGGGTAATGTTCTTCCTGCACCCGGGCGATTAGCTCAGTGGGAGAGCGCTTCGTTCACACCGAAGAGGTCACTGGTTCGAACCCAGTATCGCCCACCCGGATCCGACGGCCCATCTGCGAGAGCAGGTGGGCCGTCGTCGTGACCACGTCTTCCGTGACCACGTCTTCCTGGCCGGGGAGCAGCCCTGCCGGGGCGCGCCCCCGCTCCGCGTGGGCCGGCTCGACCGGGCCGGGAGTCACGGGCGGAAGCGGAGGCCGCAGGAACACCGGCTGCCCGGCTCCATGATGCGTCTCCCGTCCGGCGGGCCCCTTCGCCGACCACCTCCGTGGGAGCGCCGGGTCGGGTGTCAGGGTCGGCGGCATGGCCTGCGTGGTGCGCGATCCTGCCTCCCGCGGCGTCGGGACCGGCCGGCTTCGTGCGCGCGGTACGGGCACCGACCGCTTCCGGCTGGCCGCCGCCCGCGCTCGTCTCCTCGACCGGCCCTCCCTTCACCTGCGCCGTCATCCCCCGAGCGCCCCTCGTCCGCGGCCCGGCCCCGGTCGACGGCGAGGAAAATCCTGTCCGAATCATTGACGCACCCCGAGCCCCTCCGTAACTCGTGCCAGCAAGCGCTTGCTTGAAACGATTCATGACGGCGACGACGACGCTGCGGGGAGGGTTCGACTGTGGGAACGACCAGGAATCTTGAGAGCCGTACGATCCTGAGGGCGGCCGGGGCCTCGGCGGCCGCGGTCGGGCTCGCCGCGACGACCGGGTGCGGCGGCAGTGGGGCCGGGGACAGGACGGTGACGATCCGTTACTCCTGGTGGGGCGCCGAGGAGCGAGCCAAGAAGATCAACCGGACCATCGCGCTCTTCGAGAAGAAGTACCCGAAGATCAAGGTCAAGACCGACTTCCAGACCTACCAGTCGTTCTGGGAGAAGTTCCAGACCCAGGCGGCCGGCGGAAATCCGCCGGACGTTTTCCAGAACGCTGTCACTTTCCTTCGGAAGTACGACAAGCGGGGAATTCTTCTCGACCTCAAGTCCCAGGTCCAGGCGGGCAATCTGAACCTGGATCACTTCCGGGACGGCGTCACGAAGGTGGGAGAGGTCGACGGCGAACAACTCGGAATTCCCGTCGGCTCCAACACGATGGCGCTCGTCATCGACAGGAAGGTCTTCCAGAAGGCGGGCGTCGAGCCGTAGCAGGGCTGGACCTGGGACGAGTACTTCAAGGCCCTGAAGACCATCCACGACAGGACGAAGGTCGCCGGGGACACCGGTTACTTCACCATCATGTATCTGTACGACCTCTACCTCCGCCAGAACGGCAAGGCGTTCTTCACGAAGGACGGACTCGGTTTCGACAAGGCCGACCTGACGGAGTGGTGGACGGACGGCTACAACCGCGTCAAGGCGGGAATCGTCACCGACCCGAAGGTCGTCCAGCAGGACATGCCGAAGTCCTCCCTCTCCGCCGGCCACGGCGCCGCGGAGTTCACCTGGGACAGCTTCACCGTCCGCTACTCCGCGGAGGGCGACAGCACCTACGGTCTCGCCCCGATCCCCACCACGGACGGCAAGAACACCGGCCAGTACCTCGCCTCACTGATGCTGAGCGCCTCCGCGTACACCTCGCACCCCGAGGAAGTCGCCCGGTTCACCGACTTAATGGTCCACGACCCCGAGGTCGGCAGGATCATGGGCTACGACCGCGGCGTCCTCGCCGGCACCGAGCAGTACGAGGCGTACAAGCCGGCCGACGAAGCCGGTCACCCGGGGGTCGACCGAGATCGCCAGGAACGGCAGGCTCGTGCTCCTCCGGCAGCCCGAGGCCGAGGACGAGGACCAGGGCACCGTGAAGACCGAGCGCTTCGACGGCGCGATCGACACGGTCACCGTCGAACAGGACGGCCCGGTGCGCGCAGTGGTCCGCATCGACGGCAAACACCGCAAGGGCGACCGCGGTTGGCTGCCCTTCTCCATCCGACTGTACTTCTACGCCGGTTCCGAGTCCTTCCGCATGGTGCACACCATCACCTTCGACGGCACGCTCGAGCCCGGAAAGGCGACCCGCGACTTCATCCGCGGGCTCGGCGTACGGTTCGCCGTGCCGATGCGGGACGCGGCCTACGACCGGCACATCCGCATCGGCGGCGAGGGCACCGGCCCTGCTGCGGGAGGCCGTACCGGGCATCACCGGGCTGCGCCGGGACCCGGGTGCGGCGGTGCAGGCGGCTCAGTACGAGGGCAGGAAGCTGCCCGACCCGGCCACCTGGGACCAGCGCGTCACCACCCGCCTCCCGTACGTCCCGCACTGGGGCGACTACACCCTCTCCCAGCTCTCCGCCGACGGCTTCACCCTGCGCAAGCGCACCAGGAAGGGCTACGGCTGGATCACCGCCGGCGGCGGCCGGCACGCCTCCGGCTTCGGGTACGTCGGCGGCGCGAGCGGCGGACTCTCCTTCGGACTGAGGGACTTCTGGGAGGAGTTCCCCGCCCAGCTCGACGTCCGCGACGCCCACACCGACGAGGCCACCGTCACCCTCTGCCTCTGGTCGCCCGAGGCCCAGCCGATGGACCTGCGCTTCTATCACGACGGCATGGGCCAGGACACCTACGCCGAACAGCTCGATGGACTCAACATCACCTACGAGGACTACGAGCCGGAGTTCGGCACGCCCTACGGCATCGCCCGCTCCTCCGAACTCCTCTTCTGGGCCAACGAGTCCACCCCCGCCGCCGACACCCTCGCCGACCAGGTCGGGGCCGTACGGACGCTGCCCCAGCTCGCCGCCCCGCCCAAGCAGCTCGTCGAGGCCAAGGTCTTCGGCCCCGGCCTGTTCTCCGAGCCCGACCGCTCCACCGCCGCCAAGGCGAGGATCGAGGGCCATCGACTTCCTCTTCACCTACTACAGGGGCCAGGTGGAGATGCGCCGTTGGTACGGCTTCTGGGACTACGGCGACATCATGCACACCTACGACTCGGCCCGCCATGTGTGGCGGTACGACATCGGCGGCTACGCCTGGGAAAACTCCGAGCTGTCGCCGGACCTGTGGCTCTGGTACGCGTACCTGAGAAGCGGCCGCTCCGACATCTTCCGGTTCGCCGAGGCGATGACCCGGCACACCGGCGAGGTCCACGTCTACCACCTCGGCCAGTGGGCGGGCCTCGGCACCCGGCACGGTGTGCAGCACTTCGCCGACAGTGCCAAGCAGCAGCGCATCGCCAACACCACCTACCGGCGCTTCTACTACTTCCTCACCGGCGACGAACGCGTCGGCGACCTCATGCACGCCAACGTCGACTCCGACGAGACCTTTCTCGTCCTCGACCCCAACCGCAAGGTCCGCACCGACCGCTACACCCCCGACCGGCACGCCCTGTCGATCGGTTTCGGCACCGACTGGAGCGGGCTGGTCTCGGCGTGGCTGACGGAGTGGGAGCGCAAGGGGCCGAAGTGGGAGAAGGCCAAGGCGCGCGTGCTGTCCACGATGGAGGGCATCGCCGCCCAGCCCAACGGGTTCGTCCAGGGCAGCGGGTTGTACGACCTGGACACCGGGAAGTTCGCCGTCGCCGAGCAGCCGGTCGTCTCCGTGTCCCACCTCTCGGCCGTCTTCGGCCTCAACGAGCTGTGCGCCGAGCTGATCCACCTGGTCGGCATGCCGAAGTTCAAGGAGGCCTACTTCGACCACTGCCGCTACTTCAACGCCACCAAGGCCGAGCAGGCGGCCCGCTACGGCTCCGGCTTCGGCACGCTGCTGCTCTTCCAGGGCCACTCGCGGCTGGACGCCTACGCCGCCGTGCAGACCGGTGACGCCGCACTCGCCAGGCGCGCCTGGAGCAAGTTCTACGGCTCCGACGGCTACACCGAGTCCTCGCCCTGGAAGACGGAGAAGCTGACCGGACCGGCCGCTCTGGTCGAGGGCGGCGAGGCGAGGTGGGTGTCGACCAACGACACTGCGCTGCACGGCCCAGCGGCCATCGAGAACCTGGCGCTGCTCGGCGACAGCATGCCCGGCCAGGGCGATGGGGGAGCGCCGTCGCACGGGCGGCGGCGCTCGCCCCCCGAGTGTGGTCCGCGTCACGCGACGGCGCATGAGTACGCGTACTCAGATTTATGCACCGTCCCGGGCAGACTCGGTCCATGGACTGGAACCACTACCGCTTCCGCACCCTGTGGTCCGTACCCGCCCCGCCGGCCACCGTGTACGCCGCCCTGGAGCGGCCCGAGGACTATCCCCGCTGGTGGCCACAGGTGCGCTCGGTCACCCGCCTCGACGGCGCCACCGGCGTCCTCACCATCCGTTCCCTGCTGCCGTACGCCATGACCTTCACCGCGCGCGAGACGAACCGGGACCCGGCCGCCGGCATCCTGGAGGTCGCCCTGACCGGAGACATCGAGGGCTGGGCCCGCTGGACCGTCACCGGCGCCGGCCCCGGCACACTCGCGCGGTACGACCAGGAAGTCGACGTGCGCAAGCCCCTGCTCAGGTGGCTGGCCGTGCCGGGACGGCCCGTCTTCCACGCCAACCACCGGCTGATGATGCGGGCCGGGCGGCGCGGACTGCTGCGCCACCTGCAAGCGGTTTGAACGAACGCCGCCGAGACCTGTATTGTTCAGTGCGTTCCCGGGCGATTAGCTCAGTGGGAGAGCGCTTCGTTCACACCGAAGAGGTCACTGGTTCGAACCCAGTATCGCCCACCGGGAAGGACCGGCCTGCACACGCAGGCCGGTTTTTTCGTGTCCGCCGTCACGCCGCCGCCGGCAGCTCCGGCCGCAGGGGCCAGTCCGTGCTGACGATCTCCTCCGAGCCGCTGCGCGCGAACCACGCCTGAAGCCCCCGCGCCTGTGCCGCGTGCCAGTTCGTCTGGAGCGTGTGCAGCTCGGCGGGGGAGAGGCGCTCGAGCCGCGTCGCGAAACGGCGGCCCAGGGCCCGTACGACCTCCAGCGCGGCCAGCGCGTCCGCCGCCGCGTCGTGCGCGCCCTCCAGCGTCACGCCGTAGTGCGCGCACAGGTCGGTCAGGGTGCGCCGGCCCTTGCGGTAGCGGTCCAGATGCTTGTCCAGGACCCGGGGATCCAGCACCCGCAGCGGGGTCGTCTCGAACCAGCGGTCGAGCGAGGAGGCGCGGTGCCTGCGCAACTCCCGGTCCAGCAGCGTCAGATCGAAGGGGGCGTTCATCACCACCAACGGGCGCCCCATCGCCGCGTGCTCGGCCAGCTGATCGGCTATCTCGTACATCACCGGCGCCGGCCAGCGGCCGTTGTGCTGCAGGTGTTCCTCCGTCAGCCCGTGCACCGCCGTGGCTGCCTCGGGCACCGGCACACCCGGGTTCACCAGCCATCGGGTCATCCGGGGCCGGGTGCCCGGCGCGTCCTGGACGACGACGGCGGCCGACACGATCCGGTCGGTCTCGACGTCCACGCCCGTCGTCTCCGTGTCGAAGGCGGCCAGCGGCCCCTCGTACCAGGTCGTCATCCCCACACAACTCCTCGTTCACCCATGGCAGGTGACGTTCCGTCTTCTGCCTGTTTGGTGATACCCGGGCCGTTTGCGCCGTACGCCGGAAGGAGACAACAGGAGTACGGGTCTTTGCAGTTCAGCGGCCCGCAGCGGGGAAACTCTTGGCTTGGAAGGCTGTTGGTCATGGCCATAGCGCAGCCCGAGCGGGGCGGGCTGCTGCCCGATCGCACGGGCCCCCTTCGCGGCACGCTCGCCACCACCGCCTGCATGGAGACACTGCAGGTGGGATATCTGCACGCGGTCGCCGCGGCCGCGGGCTGCTCGCTGTCCCAGCCCTTCCCGGACAACGGCATCGACTGGCACGTCAGTCACAGCGCACCCGGACACACCGTCGACGACGAGGTCACCATCAAGGTGCAGCTGAAATGCACCTACCAGGTCGCGCCGAACCCGCCGGGCCGCTTCTTCTCCTTCACGCTCGACAACGACCACCTGCGCAAACTGGCCCGCACGCCCGTCTCGGTGCACAAGATCCTGGTCGTGATGCTCGTCCCGCGCTCCCAGGACGACTGGCTGCGCGCCAGCCACGACCGGCTCGACCTCAGGCACTGCTGCTACTGGGTCAACCTCGCCGGCCACCCGGTCACCGGCCGGCACCGGACCACCGTGCGGATACCGACCTCGCGCATCTTCGACGACCGTGCGCTCTGCGAGATCATGACGCGGGTCGGGACGGGAGGCAGGCCATGAGGATCCGTCCGTACGACGAGCCGGCCCGGCAGGTCCGGCCGCACCCCGACGATCTCACCTGGCACCGGCCGCCCGAGCCCGCCGAGGTCGACCCCGGCGTCCTCGGCGCCCTGCTGCACCGGCACGGCTGGCAGCGGCGCGGCGGAGCGGCCGGCCGCTACGGCCGCTGGACCCCGCCCGGGCCGGGCGGCGGCGGGACCAGCCTGCTGGTGCCCGAGAGCCGGGCCTTCCCCGACAGCGACGACCTGCTCGGCGAGGCCCTCGACGCCCTCGCCCGCAGCGACACCCCCTCGGCGCGCGAAGTGCTGATCTCCCTCGCCGTGCCCAGCGACGAGATCCGCTGGTGGCGGGACACCCCGAGCGGGCCGGTGGGCGCCGCCCCCTGGACGGTCGACGAGCAGCTGCGTGCCACCGCACACCGGATGCTGCTCGCGGCCGCGCTCGCCACCCGCGCACGTGCCGGCTACTACGGCGCCCGGCACCGCCGCTCCGCCGCCACGCTCCTGGGCAACGTCCTCGTCGGCCCCACCGCCGAAAGCCGCCGGCTGACCGCCTTCGTGCCCGTCCCCACCGGCCGCCCGGTCGCCGTCCGCCTTCACCAGGCCCTGTACGCGGCCCGCGAGGCCATCGACTACCAGCGGGCCACCGGCGGCATGGACGCCTTCGACGGTGCCGTGGCGGCGGGCGTCAGCCGTGAGCTGACCGAGGCGCTGACCGCGCTCGTCCGGGGCGCGGAGGGCGCGCGCATCGACATCGCCTGGGCGCCCGCGGCCGGTGTGCCCGAGGGCTGCGCCGCCTCCGTCGAACCCGTCGAGTTCTCACCCGGCGACCTGCCCGTGCTGCACGCGGCCGGCCTCCGCTATCTGCAGGAGGAACCCTCCGTGCCGGTCCGGATCACCGGAGCCGTGGTCCGCCTGCGCAGGTCCGGTCCGCGCGGCGAGGGCACCGTACGGCTGCGGGTGCTCGCCGGGGCCGAGGTGCCGCACGTCCGCGTCACGCTGGGCGAGGAGGACTACCGCATCGCCGGGCACGCCCACCTCGTGGGCCTCCCGGTGTGCGTGCACGGCCGGCTGGAGCGCCGGGGCGGCTTCCGCAGGCTCACCGGCGCCTCCGGGGTGGTACCGGTGCAGGTGGACGACGCCGAGCGGGACCGGCTGATGAAGTCGCTGCAGGAGAATCTCGACTTCTTCGAGGAGGCGTGCGGGGAGGCGTACGGGGACGAGGACTGAGGGTGACCGTTTCGCGGTCGGTGCCGTCGGGTCGGTACGATCGCCTGTGCGCGCGCTCCTGGTATGGCGCCGCACCCCACCTTCAGTCAGGAGAGACCGGTGTCAGACGTCCGTGTGATCATCCAGCGCGATTCCGAGCGGGAAGAACGCGTGGTGACGACGGGCACTACGGCCGCCGACCTCTTCGCGGGCGAGCGCTCGATCATCGCCGCGCGCGTGGGCGGCGAGCTGAAGGACCTCGCGTACGAGCTGTCCGACGGTGACGAGGTCGAGGGCGTCGAGATCTCGTCCGAGGACGGTCTGAACATCCTGCGCCACTCGACCGCGCACGTCATGGCGCAGGCCGTGCAGGAACTGTTCCCCGAGGCCAAGCTGGGCATCGGCCCGCCCGTCAAGGACGGCTTCTACTACGACTTCGACGTCGAGAAGCCGTTCACGCCCGAGGATCTCAAGGCCGTCGAGAAGAAGATGCAGGAGATCCAGAAGCGGGGACAGAGGTTCTCCCGCCGCGCGGTGACCGACGAGGCGGCCCGCGAGGAGCTGGCCGGCGAGCCGTACAAGCTGGAGCTGATCGGCCTCAAGGGCTCCGCGTCCCACGACGACGGCGCGGACGTCGAGGTCGGCGCCGGCGAGCTGACGATCTACGACAACCTGGACGCCAAGACCGGCGAGCTGTGCTGGAAGGACCTCTGCCGCGGTCCGCACCTGCCCACCACCCGCCTCATCCCGGCGTTCAAGCTGATGCGCAACGCGGCCGCCTACTGGCGCGGCAGCGAGAAGAACCCGATGCTCCAGCGCATCTACGGCACCGCCTGGCCGTCCAAGGACGAGCTGAAGGCGTACCTCGACTTCCTCGCCGAGGCCGAGAAGCGCGACCACCGCAAGCTCGGCAACGAGCTCGACCTGTTCTCCATCCCGGAGCAGATCGGCTCCGGCCTGGCCGTCTTCCACCCCAAGGGCGGCATCGTCCGCCGGGTGATGGAGGACTACTCGCGGCGCCGCCACGAGGAGGAGGGCTACGAGTTCGTCTACACCCCGCACGCGACGAAGGGGAAGCTCTTCGAGACGTCCGGGCACCTGGACTGGTACGCCGAGGGCATGTACCCGCCCATGCAGCTCGACGAGGGCGTGGACTACTACCTCAAGCCCATGAACTGCCCGATGCACAACCTGATCTTCGACGCGCGCGGCCGCTCCTACCGCGAACTGCCGCTGCGCCTGTTCGAGTTCGGGACCGTGTACCGGTACGAGAAGTCGGGCGTCGTGCACGGCCTGACCCGCGCCCGCGGCTTCACACAGGACGACGCGCACATCTACTGCACCCGTGAGCAGATGTCCGAGGAGCTGGACAAGACGCTCACCTTCGTCCTCGGCCTGCTGCGCGACTACGGCCTGACCGACTTCTACCTGGAGCTGTCCACCAAGGACCCGGAGAAGTTCGTCGGCTCCGACGAGGTCTGGGAGGAGGCCACGGAGACGCTCCGCCAGGTCGCCGAGAAGCAGGGCCTGCCCCTGGTCCCGGACCCGGGCGGCGCCGCCTTCTACGGCCCGAAGATCTCCGTCCAGACCAAGGACGCGATCGGCCGCACCTGGCAGATGTCGACCATCCAGCTCGACTTCAACCTGCCGGAGCGCTTCGACCTGGAGTACACCGGCCCCGACGGCTCCAAGCAGCGCCCGGTCATGATCCACCGTGCCCTGTTCGGCTCCATCGAGCGCTTCTTCGCGGTGCTCCTGGAGCACTACGCGGGCGCGTTCCCGGCGTGGCTCGCCCCGGTCCAGGCGATCGGCATCCCGATCGGCGACGCGCACGTCGAGTACCTGGAGAAGTTCGCCGCGGCCGCGAAGAAGCAGGGCCTGCGGGTCGAGGTGGACTCCTCCTCGGACCGCATGCAGAAGAAGATCCGCAACGCCCAGAAGCAGAAGGTGCCCTTCATGGTCATCGCGGGCGACGAGGACATGTCGAACGGCTCGGTGTCCTTCCGCTACCGCGACGGCTCGCAGGAGAACGGCATCCCGTTCGACGAGGCCATCGCGAAGATCGCCAAGGTCGTGGAGGAGCGGACGCAGGTCTGATCCGCACCGCCTTGAAGGCCCCCGGGGATCACTTCCCCGGGGGCCTTTCGTCGCCCTCGCGGGTGAAGGTCTGCATCAGCCAGGACGAGAACGAACCCGTCACCGCGCCGAGGAGAGCCAGCCCGCAGGCCATCATCCCGATCGCAATCGTCCGGCCGGCCCTGGTCACCGGGACGACGTCGCCGTAGCCGACCGTGCTGAGGGTCGACGCCGCCCACCACACGGCGTCCCCGAACGTCTGCATGGTGGCGCCGGGCGCCCCGCGCTCCTGCTGGTAGACCGCGAGGGCACCGGAGAAGCCGAGCAGCAGGGTGGACAGGCCGGCGTAGGCGATCACACGTGCGTGCAGGGAGAGCCGGGGCTCTCCCTGCCGGCGCTGGACGACGTCGTAGAGCGGAACGATCCGCAGCGGGCGCAGCAGGGGGAGGATGACCACCACCGTGTGCAGGACGTGCGTGGTGACGAAGCGCAGGAAACGCTGATCGCCGAGCCGCCAGCGCACCACGTAGTCCACGGCGAACACCACCCAGAGGGCGAGCATCGCGAACCCGCACAGGTCCCGCCAGGCCGGGGACAGGCTCACGGCCAGGACGCGCGTGGCATAGGCGGCCATGAAGACCAGAGACGCCACGAAGAGCGGGATCTCGGTGCGCTGCTCCCAGCGAGCCGCGGGGCTGTCGTCGTCCACCGGCCAAGCTTGGCCGCTGACCGTCGTCCTGCCGCCCCGGCGACACGCCGCGAACGGGCGAAGCCATATGCTGCCTTGCATGACGAGTGAGCCGGAGCAGCAGATCGGAGTGGGGACGCAGGACGCGTTCCAGCGCCTGTGGACGCCCCACCGGATGGCCTACATCCAGGGCGAGAACAAGCCGACCGGTCCGGGGGCCGAGGACGGCTGCCCCTTCTGCTCGATCCCGGCCAAGTCCGACGAGGACGGTCTGATCGTCCGCCGAGGCGAGCACGTCTACGCCGTCCTCAACCTGTACCCGTACAACGGCGGCCACCTGATGACCGTGCCGTACCGGCACGTGGCCGACTACACCGACCTCACCGGGCCGGAGACCGCCGAGCTGGCAGAGCTGACCAAGCAGGCGATGACCGCCCTGCGCACCGCCTCCGGCGCGCACGGCTTCAACATCGGCATGAACCAGGGCACGGTGGCCGGCGCCGGCATCGCGGCGCACCTGCACCAGCACGTCGTCCCGCGCTGGGGCGGCGACACGAACTTCATGCCGGTCGTCGGCCACACGAAGGTGCTCCCGCAGCTGCTGGCGGACACCCGCAAGATGCTGGCGGAGGCCTGGCCGGCGGTGTGAGGACACGGGTCGTCCCTTTTCGGGCCGGGCGGCATCTTCAGCCCGGCCGGCGTTTGAGGACGAGGCCCGTTCGGTGCCGAAGCGGGGGTCTGGGGGGCAGCCCCCAGAGCCATCACCTCCATCGACCCGCACCGGCCGAACCGCCGGAGGCTCACGCGTCGTACAGGTCCGCCTTCCTCGGGGTCGGGTCCTGGACCAGGCCGCTGAGGACGGACGAGCGGTTGCCGAACTTCTCGACGTCCACGCCGTTCTCCTCGAGGACCCGGAGCGCGGCCGAGTGCACCACCCGCAGCACCGGCGTGGCCGCGCGCAGCGCGTCGTCGGCCATGAAGCGGTGCCGCCACGGCTGGTCGGCCCAGGCGTGCCGCAGGCCGAACGGCTCGGGCAGGGTGAGCGAGCCGCCGAGCCACTTGAGCAGCGGCGGGTACCAGGCCAGCGGGGCGCGCGCGGAGAGCCGTACCACCTCGTCGGTGGTGATCAGCGGCAGCTTGACCGTCCGCGTCTCCCACGGCTTGAGGGACTTGGAGACCTCCTTGACCGGCGCCTCCGGCTTGGCGGTGAACAGGGGGTTCACCGGCCCCAGGGCATGTCCGGTGACCTCGATGCGCAGCGTCTCGTGCAGCACGGTGACCGTGATCAGCATGGTGAGCACGAGCTGGCCGTCCCACAGGGTCCACTGCACGCCCAGGTAGTGCCGGTCGCCGCTGCCGAACTGCTGCTTGTTGCAGATGTCCTGGATCGCGTGCTGCCTGACCTGGAACGCCTCGACGTCCGTGCCCTCCGGCCGGGACACCGCCGTCGCCTTCTCCCCGATGGGCGTGACGATCCAGTGCCGTATGGACGGCTTCGGGAAGCCGCCGGTGTTCAGCGGGCCGCGCTCCAGCATGCGCAGCTGGTCGTGGATCGCGCGTATGACGTCCCAGCTGCGGAAGGGATGGATCTCCCGGGTCGGGTCCGCGGGCAGCAGGTCCTCGGCGAGCTGCCAGGCACCCCAGCGGGTGCCCATGCCGAGTATGCCCTTGGGGCCGGCGTAGAAGACCGAGTTCGACTGCTGCTCGGCGCTCAGCCGGGCCAGCGACTGGCGCAGCTGCTCGGCCGCGGTCTCGCCGGGGCTGCGCGGCACGGCCTCGGGGACCTTGGCGCCGACACTGCTGCCCGACAGCAGACCGTCCCAGCGCGCCCGCAGGTCCTTGGCGGTGCGCTCGCAGATCTGCTTGGCCCAGAACCAGCCGAGCACCGGGACGACGACGGCCCCGCGCGCGTACCAGGCCCAGAACCCGCTGAACGGCATCTTCAGCAGGAAGAGCGCCGCGAGCACGCCGACTCCGGTGAGCAGGGCGGTGGCGAGCGCTCCGGCCCGCTTGTCGTCGCGTTTGGCGACGAGTGTGCGCAGCTGGAAGACGAGCAGCCAGCCGATGAGTCCCGGAAGGAAGATCAGACCGCACAGCACCGTGACGGCGGACAGCCGATTGTCACGCTCGCGGCGGATGTTGTTCGCTGCCAGACAGTGCTCCACGACGACCTGCGGCTCGGCGCCGAAGGACTGGATGAGCGGCTTGCGCCCGGGAGTGAGCATGCGGTCGACGACGGCCCTGGAGAAGGCCTCGCCGAGGTTGGGCCTGAGCAGGGTGATACGGCCGGCCTTGACGGTGGACTGGTGCCACTCGTTGTCGGTCTTCTTGATGTCCTCGATCACGTTGTCCCGGTAGGCCGCCGAGGCCAGCGCGAAGGTGGCCGCCTGGCCCTCGTCACCCGACACGGGCACCTGCGGTCCGTCCCACTCCGTTCCAACCGACATTCCCGCCCCCATCGCCGCCGGTGTCGCTCCTGCGGCCTTCCCGACTTCCCTGCCCCGCACACCTGTTGCCCGGGCCGTCGTGCCGATACCACACCACTACCGCACGAGTTCGGCACGTCGTGATCAGGTGATCAGCGTATCCGCAGCCACTGACACCGCGTCGGCGGACGGCCGAAGCCGCCCGCCGGCGCGCGGAGTTCAACGGTGGTGAACCCCGTGGATCTCGCCACCCGGACTACGACGACTCGCCCGCCTGTTCGCGGATCCGCTCGGCGATCTGCGGCGGCATCGGCTCGTGCCGCGCGTACCCGCGGTCGAAGCGGGCGGTGCCGTGCGACAGGGAACGCAGGTCGATCGCGTACCGGCCGATCTCGAACTCGGGCACCTCCGCACGGACCAGGGTCCGTCCGGAGCCCACCTGTTCGGTGCCGAGCACCCGGCCGCGCCGGCTCGACAGGTCGCTCATGACCGGGCCCACGTAGTCGTCGGGTACCAGCACCGTCACCTCGGCCACCGGCTCCAGCAGATGGATCCGGGTATCGGCCGCGGCCTCGCGCAGCGCCAGCGCACCCGCCGTCTGGAAGGCGGCGTCGGAGGAGTCCACCGAGTGCGCCTTGCCGTCCAGCAGCGTGACGCGCACGTCCACGAGCGGATAGCCGGCCGCCACTCCCTTGGCGGCCTGCGCCCGTACGCCCTTCTCCACGGACGGGATGAACTGGCGCGGCACGGCGCCGCCGACCACCTTGTCCACGAACTCGATGCCCGAGCCGCCCGGCAGCGGCTCCACCTCGATCTCGCAGATGGCGTACTGCCCGTGGCCGCCGGACTGCTTGACGTGTCGGCCGCGCCCGGCGGCCTTGGTCGCGAACGTCTCCCGCAGCGAGACCTTGTGCGGTACGACGTCGACCTGGACGCCGTACCGGTTGCGCAGCCGCTCCAGGGCGACGTCGGCGTGCGCCTCGCCCAGACACCACAGGACCACCTGGTGGGTGTCCTGGTTCTGCTCCAGGCGCATCGTCGGATCCTCGGCGACCAGCCGGGACAGCCCCTGCGAGAGCTTGTCCTCGTCCGCCTTGCTGTGCGCCTGGATGGCGAGCGGCAGCAGCGGGTCGGGCATCTGCCAGGGCTCCATGAGCAGCGGGTCGTCCTTGGCCGAGAGCGTGTCCCCGGTCTCCGCGCGGCCGAGCTTGGCCACACACACCAGGTCACCGGCGACGGCCTGCGTCACCGGCCGCTGCTGCTTGCCGAACGGCATGGACAGGGCACCGATCTTCTCGTCGACGTCGTGGTCCTCGTGCCCGCGGTCGGCCAGCCCGTGCCCGGAGACGTGCACCGTGTCGTCGGGGCGCAGGGTGCCGGAGAAGACGCGGGCCAGCGAGATACGGCCGACGTACGGGTCGGACGAGGTCTTGACGACCTCGGCGACCAGCGGACCGTTCGTGTCGCAGGCCTTCAGCTCGCGCGGCTTGCCGTCGATCGTGGTGACCCCGGGCATGGGGTGCTCGAACGGGGTCGGGAACCCGCCGGTGACCAGCTCCAGCAGCTCGACCGTGCCGAGGCCCTGCCGGCCGCCGTCGGTGGCGGGGGCGGCCGCGAGGACGGGGAAGAACGTGCCGCGCGCCACGGCCCTCTCCAGGTCGCCGATCAGCGTCTTGACGTCGACCTGCTCGCCGCCCAGATAGCGGTCCATGAGGGTCTCGTCCTCGCTCTCGGCGATGATCCCCTCGATGAGACGGTTGCGGGCCTCCTCGATGTCCGGCAGCTGGTCCTCGCCGGGCTCGGACTCCTTGCGCTCCCCGGTCGAGTAGTCGAACAGCTTCTGCGACAGCAGCCCGACGAGACCGGTCACGGGCGCGTGCCCGTCGTGGCCCTCCGGGCCGCGCAGCGGCAGGTACAGCGGCAGCACGGCGTCGGGGTCGTCCGCGCCGAAGGCCTCCGCGCACACCCGGGTCATCTCCTCGAAGTCCGCGCGGGCGGCCTCCAGGTGCGTGATCACGATCGCGCGGGGCATGCCGACGGCCTGGCACTCCTCCCAGACCATGCGGGTCGAGCCGTCCACCCCGTCCGAGGCCGAGACGACGAAGAGGGCCGCGTCCGCCGCGCGCAGACCGGCCCTCAGCTCCCCGACGAAGTCGGCGTAGCCGGGTGTGTCCAGGACGTTGATCTTGATGCCGTCCCATTCGACCGGCACCAGGGAGAGCTGCACCGAGCGTTGCTGCCGGTGCTCGATGTCGTCGTAGTCCGAGACGGTGCCGCCGTCCTCCACGCGGCCCGCCCGGTTCACTGCCCCCGCGGTCAGCGCGAGGGCCTCCACCAGAGTCGTCTTGCCCGATCCGGAGTGGCCGACCAGCACCACATTCCGTACGGACGCGGGTTGGTCGGCCGTCAGAGCCCTGCCGGCGGCTCCGGGGTGGTGTGTCTGTGCCTTGTCGCCCATGATCCTGCCTCCCGTGCACGGTGAGGTCACTGTGGGCGCGGACACGCGGGACCCGCGTGCACTGGCGGCTCCGGCGACGCCCGCGGTCCTTCGAGCTTTCCACTCCCGTCACGCTGCGTCCATACGAAGGACGCCGGAGGGCGCGGCGGCACGCCGATCGCGCCACGCGCACCCCGTGCGTGCGGGTGTGAACCGGCACGCGGCACGGGCCGCGGGTGCCCGCCCGTCACGCACGCGTGCGCGTGACTACGATGGGCCAGCCGGTGGCCACCAGGGCCGCGGCGACACCGACCGTCGGGAAGGCCATGCTGAACAAGTACGCGCGTGCATTCTTCACGCGTGTCCTCACGCCGTTCGCCGCGTTTCTCATCCGCCGGGGCGTCAGCCCCGACACGGTGACGCTCATCGGCACGGCCGGTGTGGTCGCGGGCGCGCTGGTCTTCTACCCCCGGGGCGAGTTCTTCTGGGGCACGGTCGTGATCACGCTGTTCGTCTTCTCCGACCTGGTCGACGGCAACATGGCCCGCCAGCTGGGCCGCTCCAGCCGCTGGGGCGCCTTCCTGGACTCCACGCTCGACCGGGTCGCCGACGGCGCGATCTTCGGCGGCTTCGCGCTGTGGTACGCGGGCAACGGCGACGACAACGCCCTGTGCGCCGTCTCGATCTTCTGCCTGGCCAGCGGCCAGGTGGTGTCGTACACCAAGGCGCGCGGCGAGTCGATCGGGCTGCCGGTGGCCGTCAACGGGCTCGTCGAACGCGCCGAGCGGCTGGTGATCTCGCTGGTCGCCGCCGGTTTCGCGGGGCTGCACAAGTTCGGCGTGCCGGGCATTCAGTGGCTGCTGCCGATCGCCCTGTGGATCGTGGCCGTGGGCAGCCTCGTCACGCTGATCCAGCGGGTCGTCACCGTCCGCCGCGAGTCCGCGGAGGCGGAAGAGGCGGCGCGGCAGGACACGTCCCAGGGGAGTGAGGCGGCGAAGTGAGCACCGCGGACCGGCTCACCGACGCGCTGTACGGGCTCGGCTGGAGCACCGTCAAGAAGCTTCCCGAACCCGTCGCGGTCCGCCTCGGCCGGAGCATCGCGGACCTCGCCTGGAAGCGGCGCGGCAAGGGCGTGCGGCGGCTGGAGGCCAACTACGCGCGCGTGGTGCCGGGCGCGAGCCCCGAGCGCCTGGCCGAACTCTCGCGCGCGGGCATGCGTTCGTACCTGCGCTACTGGATGGAGTCCTTCCGGCTGCCCGCCTGGAGCGCCGAGCGCGTGAAGACGGGCTTCGAGTGCAAGGACGTGCACCACCTCACCGACGGGATCGCCTCCCCGCGTGGTGTGATCCTCGCGCTGCCGCACCTGGCCAACTGGGACCTGGCCGGCGCCTGGGTCACCACCGGACTGGAGACGCCGTTCACCACGGTCGCCGAGCGCCTCAAGCCCGAGACGCTGTACGACCGCTTCGTCGCCTACCGCGAGGGCCTCGGCATGGAGGTCCTGCCGCACAGCGGCGGCTCCGCCTTCGGCACCCTGGCCCGGCGGCTGCGCGACGGCGGCCTGGTCTGCCTGGTCGCCGACCGCGACCTGTCCGCCTCGGGCGTCGAGGTCGACTTCTTCGGCGAGAAGGCCCGGATGCCGGCGGGGCCGGCCCTGCTCGCCCAGCAGACGGGCGCCCTGCTGCTGCCGGTCACGCTCTGGTACGACGACTCGCCCGTCTTGAAGGGCCGGGTGCATCCCCCGGTCGAGATCCCCGAGTCAGGCACCCGTGCCGAGAAGACGTCTGTCATGACACAGGCGCTGGCCGACGCCTTCGCCACCGGGATCGCCGACCATCCGGAGGACTGGCACATGCTCCAGCGCTTGTGGCTCGCCGACCTCGACCCCGCGAAGGGACCCTCGTGAGAATCGGGATCGTCTGCCCGTACTCCTGGGACGTGCCCGGTGGCGTCCAGTTCCACATCCGCGACCTCGCCGAGTACTTCATCCGCGGCGGCCACGAGGTGTCCGTCCTCGCCCCCGCCGACGACGACACCCCGCTGCCCCCGTACGTCGTCTCGGCCGGGCGTGCGGTGCCGGTGCCGTACAACGGCTCGGTGGCCCGTCTGAACTTCGGCTTCCTGTCGGCCGCGCGGGTGCGGCGCTGGCTGCACGAGGGCGAGTTCGACGTGGTCCACATCCACGAGCCGACCTCACCCTCGCTGGGCCTGCTGACCTGCTGGGCGGCGTCGGGGCCGATCGTGGCCACCTTCCACACCTCCAACCCCCGCTCGCGCGCGATGATCGCCGCGTACGCGATCCTGCAGGCCGCGCTGGAGAAGATCAGCGCACGGATCGCGGTCAGCGAGTACGCCCGGCGCACGCTGGTCGAGCACCTGGGCGGCGACGCGGTGGTCATCCCCAACGGCGTCGACGTCGACTTCTTCGCCGAGGCCGAGCCCAAAGCGGAGTGGCAGGGCGAGACGCTCGGCTTCATCGGCCGTATCGACGAGCCCCGCAAGGGCCTGCCGGTCCTGATGAAGGCCCTGCCGAAGATCCTCGCGGCGCGCCCGCGGGCGCGCCTGCTGGTCGCGGGGCGCGGCGACGAGGAGGCGGCCGTCGAGGACCTGCCGGAGGAGCTGCGCTCCCGTGTCGAGTTCCTCGGCATGATCAGCGACGAGGACAAGGCGCGCTTCCTGCGCAGCGTCGACCTGTACATCGCGCCCAACACCGGCGGGGAGAGCTTCGGCATCATCCTGGTCGAGGCGATGTCGGCGGGCGCCCCCGTCCTCGCCTCCGACCTCGACGCCTTCGTCCAGGTCCTCGACCAGGGCGCGGCCGGCGAGGTCTTCGCCAACGAGGACGCGGACGCCCTGGCCGAGGCGGCCGTACGCCTGCTGGAGGACCCGGCCCGCCGGGGCGAACTGCGAGACCGGGGCAGTGCCCACGTGCGTCGTTTCGACTGGTCGACGGTCGGGGCGGACATCCTGTCGGTGTATGAGACGGTCACCACGGGCACGGCGGCCGTGGCCACGGACGAGCGGTCGGGCCTGCGGGCCCGTTTCGGCCTGGCCCGGGACTGATCCGGGCGGGACGGCTGAGGGCGCGGTTCCTGGCGCGGGACTGGCCCGGGCATGGGCGGGCTGCGGCCGCCGTTCGGGGCTGGGGCGGGACGGGCTGCGGGCCGGGCAGGGAGGACCGCGAGCCCGGTTCGGGCCGGTGTGGGACCGAGCCGTGCGCGGCGGGCTGCGGGGGTGGGGCAGTGCCCACATGGGCCGCTTCGACCTGGCCTGGGACCGATCCCGTACGGGGATGCCGCCGGGTCCGGGGCCCCCGATAGCCTTCGCCCGTGACCGCAACCCTGATCTGGATCCTCGTCGCGCTCGTCGCCGTCGGCCTGTACCTGAGCTGGACGGCCGGGCGGCTGGACCGGCTGCACGTCCGGATGGACGCCGCCCGGGCCGCGCTGGACGCACAGCTGCTGCGGCGGGCCTCCGTGACCCAGGAACTGGCGACCTCGGGCGTGCTCGACCCCGCCGCCTCGATCCTGCTCTACGAGGCCGCGCACGCCGCCCGGCAGGCCGAGGAGGAGCAGCGGGAGGTCGCGGAGAGCGAACTGAGCCAGGCCCTGCGCGCCGTCTTCGAGGACCCGCGGCAGGTGGAGGCCGTACGAGAGGCCCCAGGAGGCGAGGAAGCGGCCCGTGAGCTGGCCGAGGCCGTGCGCCGGGTCCCGATGGCCCGCCGCTTCCACAACGACGCCGTAGGGGCGGCCCGCAGGCTCCGTGAGCACCGCAAGGTGCGCTGGTTCCGGCTGGCCGGGCACGCCCCGTTCCCACTGGCCTTCGAGATGGACGACGAGCCGCCCGCGGCCCTGATCGAGAGGACCGCCTGAGTCCCCGGCGGACCAAAAGGATCCACCGGCTTGTCATTGGCCCTTGCTGTGGCCTGGTCCACTCGCGTTTCCTCAAGGCTGCAGAAAGTCTCTTTCACTTCAGTGAGGTCACCCGTGTCCACCATCGAGAACCAGGCTCCCGAGACCGGCACCGCCCGCGTGAAGCGCGGTATGGCCGAGCAGCTCAAGGGCGGCGTGATCATGGACGTCGTCACGCCGGAGCAGGCGAAGATCGCCG